>CAZYPI010000196.1:0-5648 GCA_964649335.1 uncultured Rikenellaceae bacterium
CTGCTCCGAAACCAGCGAGACTTTCTCCGGAGCGGCATAATCCTTTTTCCTGCCGTTCTTTTTTTTGACAAAATACTTATCAAAACGGTAAGCACTCAGCGCCAGGCCTTCCATGAACGCCAGGGCATAAACCCCGTCGTGCAGACGGTCTGCCACCTGCAGGTCTTTCTCCTCAAATTCCCTGAAATGCCTGAAAAGAGCATAGGCATCCTGCCGCATCTTCTCCTTTTTCTCCACATCGCTGCCCTCAGCAGATAACAAAACAAAATATTCACGGTGATCCAGCCGGTTCAGAAAAGCGATCCTCTTCTCATCGCTCAAATGATCCTGCAGAAAGGCCTTTTCTTCCGCCTTCAAATCCGGCAGCTCCGCTTCTTTCTTACTATCAATAAGATAGATCGTTGATTTTCCTTTTTGATATTTATCAGTCTTTGTTATTTTCAGATAAGCCATAATGTTTCATTCGTTTATATTGTTTATCACTACTGACCGGATAAATTTAATTTCCAAAAGATTCATTTTAAGATTCGTCGTATTTTTTCCCGGTCACTAATATTATTTATTATATCTCAACCA
Source organism: uncultured Rikenellaceae bacterium (assembly GCA_964649335.1). Lineage (GTDB taxonomy): Bacteria > Bacteroidota > Bacteroidia > Bacteroidales > VadinHA17 > DRPN01. The sequence continues at coordinate 577 of CAZYPI010000196.1, forward strand.
ATTACATTCCCTTTTAAGGTATTTCATACTTTTTGTTTATGCAAATGTAAAAAAAAAGCCACTCCTTTTGTCGCCGGAGTGGCAATAATGCCGTTAAAAAGACAGGATGATCCGATTCTTCCGGGCCGTTTATTGTTTGGGATAGATTTTCAGGGTGTAGAGAATGCTCTCCACCTGTCTCAGCAACTCTCTTTTCTTATCTCCCGGAGCATATACATAACCTTCGACGGTGACCACCCTGCCGCGGTACTTATCCACGGTGGAGATACTCACGAAAGGCCCTCCCATAAAACCGTTTTCCAGCTTCCAGAGGCCGCGCAGCTCGGCGAAATACTGCCCGTTTCTTTTATATGCCCTGAAGGCGGGCGGCACGATGGTCTCGGTGGTCATGTAGGTTCCTTCAATATCGCCGTGAACATGTTTGCGCAGGATATCGTTCCGGATCTTTATCAGCTTATCCGGGGTAAAAATATCTTCGCTGGTATAAGGATAAAAATAGATCAGGATCCCCTGGCTTGTGGTGGGTGTTTCACTCGAGATCCATACAAAGCCGGAAGAATCGACATCCATGGTATAGCCCTTGGGGATGTCCAGGGTGATATGATATTTCTCTTTCAGCTTTTTGTAGATGGTGCCCTGCAGATACTTTTTGTAATAACCGATGATCCGGTCTCTCTCCACATTATTGATACGTGTCACCAATGAATCGCCTGTTTCGCCCACCAGTTTCACAAAGGATGGGATATCGGGAGCCTGCAGTTCCAGGATAAGCTGGGGCGTAGCCCACCGGTCGTGCTCGACCACGATCCTGGCTTTTTTATACTTGCTCTTGTCAACTTTCATGAACAGGATATTCCGGTGGGTCTGGAACATCTTGTCAAAATTGGCAGGAGTGACATGAATGATGTTGAACATAGGTTCCGGTTGCGGAAGATAGGGCATATCCTGCGAGAGCAACCCCTCAAGGGTGTCGCCGGCAGGACTGTTCCACAGATAATCGGGGGCCACGACCAGCACCTCGCCGGTGGAACCGGAGATCTTGGGCTTTAAGGTCTCACTGTCCATCTTGCAGCCGGACAATACCAGCAGGAGTATCACCGGAAAAAATGCCACTTTTTTCATGTCTGTTTTGGTTTTATATGTCTTCCGCCACACCACGAAACAAAAATCATGCCTGAAACATCTTTTTCATGCACTTACCGGAAGGCACACGGATATTGTCCCGGAGCAGGATGCTGTCAAAAACAACCTCTTCGCCCGCATCAGGCTTCCGTCTTCTTGGCATCACTGTTTTCGCCCTGCGGTTCCGGCTCGTCCTTGGTGGCTTTCTTGAACTCTTTCATACCCTGGCCCAGGCCTCTCATCAGCTCGGGGATCTTCCTGCCCCCAAAGAGCAAAAGCAATACAAGAACAATCAGGATAATCTCTGTCGGCCCGAACATCCCCGCTAATACAAAACTTTCCGTCATGACAATGATCTTTATGGTTTTATTAACAAAACAAAGTTACTCAATATTTTTATATGCCGGACTCAGCACCGTTTATTTATGAAATAACCTGACGATATCATTCCCGTTGGCATACAACAGTAAAGCTACCAGCAGGATCATCCCGGCGATTTGGGCATATTCCAGGAACTTGTCGCCGGGTTTCCGTCCGGTGATGATCTCATACAACAGGAACAACACATGCCCTCCGTCCAATCCCGGGATGGGCAGCAGATTCATGATCGCCAGGATGATGGACAGAAAAGCCGTCAGGTTCCAGAAAGAATTCCAGTCCCACACCGACGGGAAGATCTTCCCGATGGTGATAAACCCTCCCAGCGATTCATAGGCTTTCATCCGGGGCGAGAAGATCAGACGGATCTGCTTCAGGTAATCACCGGTCGTGCGGATGCCCTTTTTGATGCCTGCCGGGATGGACTCCCAGAAAGAATATTTTATCTTTTTATACTCGAAAACATGGGAGAAATCGGTCGAAACCCCGATCATCCCCTGTGCAGTGAGGGTTACGGGAATATTCAGCTCCTGTGAATCCCTCTCCACCGTCAGCACCACCTGCTCTCCTTTGTGCTGCAGCAGATAATCCCTGAACCGGTCGTAATACTGAAAGCGGATGCTGTCCACCGCCACGATCCGGTCCCCCTTCTGCAGTCCGGCCTTCCGGCCCGGAGAATCTTTTGCAAATCCGTTGATGATAAACGGATTGAAGGGAAGCCTCGGCTGTATGATCAATGACTTGGCCTTGATCAACCTGGGAAAGACCGAGTCGGGAATGACCACGTTGATCATCTTTCCGTTGCGTTCCACCTGCAGTGATTTGCTGTGATCCAGGACGATCGTGGGGATGATCTGATTGAAGTTCTCCACCTTCTGAGAATCGATCGAGATAATCTTGTCGCCGTTCTGCAGGCCCATCTGCTCACCGAGGGTGTCCACCAGGATCCCGTACTTCACATTCTCGTTGGGCAGATAGGTATCTCCCCAGACGAACATGACGGCAATGTATATGACGAAGGCCAGCAGGAAATTCACCAGGATCCCCCCCAGCATGATCAGCAGACGTTGCCAGGCGGGCTTCGAACGGAACTCCCAGGGCTGCGGCGGCTTCTTTAGCTGCTCGCGGTCCATCGACTCGTCGATCATGCCGGCGATCTTTACATACCCTCCCAGCGGCAACCAGCCGATACCGTATTCCGTCTCCCCCTTTTTGATCCTGAACAGGGAAAACCACGGGTTGAAGAAAAGATAGAACTTCTCGACCCGGGTCTTGAATATCTTTGCAAAGGTAAAATGACCCAGTTCATGCAGGATCACCAGGATGGATAAGCTTAGCAGCAACTGGGCCGTTTTGATCAGTACAACCATTTTCTTTCTTTAAATTAGGTTCTCCGCCATCTTCCTCGTCTCCCGGTCGGTTTCGGTGAGCTCCTCCAGCGAGGGCTCCCGCAAAAAACCCACATGCTTCATCGTCTTCTCTATCAGGTCGGGCATATGGCTGAATTTCAGCCTCTTCTTCAGGAATGCCTCCACCGCAATTTCGTTGGCGGCATTGAGAATACACGGCATGTTTCCTCCCTTTCCGATGGCAAAATAGGAAAGGGCAAGGTTACGAAATTTTTTTTGATCTGCCGGCAAAAAAGTTAATTCGGCCGGTTGCGAGAAATCAAACCGCCCCCACGATGACTGTATCCTCTCGGGATAAGAGAGTGCCAGCTGGATGGGCAGCCGCATATCCGGCACCCCCAGTTGTGCCTTGATGGATCCGTCCCGGAACTGCACCATGGAATGTACGATGGACTGGGGGTGGATGACCACCTCGACACGACGGGGATCCATATCGAACAGCCAGCGGGCTTCTATCACCTCAAAGCCTTTGTTCATCAGCGAGGCCGAGTCCACCGTGATCTTATCACCCATCTTCCAGTTGGGATGTTTCAGCGCCTCTTCCGGCGTCACCTCTTCCAGGCGCTCGCGGCTGTGGTGAAGGAAAGGGCCTCCCGAGGCGGTAAGGATGATCTTCTCCACCGCATCAGGGTCCTCGCCCATCAGGCACTGAAAAATCGCCGAATGTTCGGAGTCGATGGGCAACACCGGCACTTTCTTCTCTGCCGCTTTCTTCATCACCAGCTCACCGGCCACCACAATGGCCTCCTTGTTGGCCAGGGCGATCTCCTTGCCCGCTTCGATGGCCGCGAGGGTAGGATGCAGACCCGAAAAACCCACCAGGGCCACCACCACCATGCTGCCGGCCGGATCAGTGGCTATCTCCAGGATCCCCTCCGCGCCGGCCAGCACCTCTATGTCCGTACCGGCCAACCCCTCTTTCACCTGTGGGTAGAGAGACTTGTCGCCGATGGCCACTTTGGCGGGAAGCAGAGCACGGGCCTGCTCTGTCAGCAAAGCATAATTCCTGCCGGCCGTCAGACCCGTAACCCGGAAACGGCCCGGATTGGAACGCACCACCTCTATGGTCTGCACACCTATAGAACCCGTTGACCCCAGTATGGCTATATTCTTCGGCATAATGACAAAATTTTTTCCGGCAACCCGGTCATCAGAAGACCACATATTTTTCAGGATCCAGCGGTTGCCCCTGGTACCACAATTCGAAATGCAGATGCGGCCCGGTAGTGTACAGCTCGCCCGTAGTGCCCATCAGGGCAATGTCTTCGCCGGCTTTGACAATAGCTCCCACCGGTTTCAGTATCCTGCTGTTGTGCTTGTACACCGACACCAGATTGTCGGCATGCTGTATCTCCACCACATAACCCGTCTCGAGGGTCCAGGCCGAAAAGATCACTGTCCCGTCGAGTGTGGCATGAACCACCTCACCGGGCACTCCGGCAATGTCGGTGCCGAAATGATCCCGGGCCGGATCAAAACGGTTGGAAATGATCCCCTGCACCGGCGGGAAAAAATGAATATTGTAAAAGTTGATGCTGCGCTGCGCCAGAGCCATGGACACCGATAGGTTATACTCTTCTTCCGACTCGACCTGCTGCCGCAACAGCGAGTCCTCCAGCGAACGGGTAAACGCCACATCCTGCGGGTTGATGGTAGATCCCGTATCATAAGTGATGTTATCCGGCGCCTCCCCCGAGACGATCTTTTTCATGTTCTCAAAATAGAGATCACGCAGCTTGATCTCATGCTCCAGCGAATCCAGCAGGATGGCATTGCGGACAATATCCCGGCGTATCTGCACGTCGGGATAGCCCGGGATCAGCTCGCGCAAGTTGGTGAAAGCGATCAGCAGCGAGACGATCACCACGATAAAAAGTATGAAGGTGGCCAGGGTGGCAAAAAAGCCGGCTTTGGTGAGACGCAGCTGCCATACCTCCTCGAAGGTATCCTCTTTGGAAAGGGTAAGCTTAAATCTCTCACCCCAGGTTTTTTTCTTTTTTTCCGTCATTCGGAGAACCGTTAAAAAATGTGACCAAAATTACAACAAATATTTTGAGAATAAGAAGGAATGTTGTATTTTTGCAATCCAATATTGCGGGGTGGAGCAGTGGTAGCTCGTTGGGCTCATAACCCAAAGGTCGCAGGTTCAAGTCCTGCCCCCGC
>CAZYPI010000197.1:0-5597 GCA_964649335.1 uncultured Rikenellaceae bacterium
CAAATCCGTAGGCATCAATATCGCCCTGCCTTTTGAGCAGGAATCCAATATTTTTATCGACCCCGACAAACTGATCACTTTCGACTATTTCTTCGTCCGCAAGGTGATGTTCATGAAATATGCCCAGGGGTTCATCGTACTCCCCGGGGGATTCGGCACCTTCGACGAACTGTTTGAGGCCATCACCCTGATACAGACAGGCAAGATCGCCCGGTTTCCCATTATCCTGGTGGGTCAGGAGTACTGGCAGGGGCTGGCGCAATGGATCAGAGAGGTGATGCTGGGCGTGGAACATAATATCAGTGAGAAAGACCTGGAGCTGTTTACCATCGTGGATACGGCCGAAGAGGCAGTCATGGAGATAGATCATTTCTATTCGAGATATATGCTAAAACCCAATTTTTAATATTACTGTGATGCGGAAAAAAATATTTCTTTCTTCGCTGGCCGGATGGGTGATGCTGGCTGCCGTGACGGTTTCGGCCCAGGATATCTCTGTGACTCTTTTTATGCCTGATCAGGCGCAGGCAGGGACTAAGATTCCGGTAAAGGTGGTGATCCATAAGGGTACCCATTCCGATTTTGCCCGCTTCAAACAGAAAATTCCGCCGGGGTTTGAGGTGGAACCTATGAAGGCCGCCAACTCGGATTTTACCTTCAAAGACGGAGAAGTGAATTTTATCTGGCTGAAGCTCCCCCCGCAGGAGGATATTCTGATAGAGTATGCCCTGATCCCGGATGTGCGCCTCCATGGTATCTTTCGCTTTGGGGGGTTGTTTTCCTATATCAACCAGGGGGAGAGGGAAGAGATCACCGTCCCGGAAAAAGCCATCACCATCCTGGCTTCCAAAGAGGCGACAACCGGGGGGGCGGTGGCCGTATCTGGTCCGGAGAAACAACATACCGTATCTTCCGGGTCTGTGCCTGTGGTCTATCGCCAGGTGCCGGTGAAGGTGAGGAGCGGCGATCAGTGGATCGTCAAGTTGCTGGTGAAAAGGGGCTTTGTGACCAAACTGGCCCGCCTGGAGGAGAATACTCCGGCAGGATATATCGCCGAGAATATCAACGGCATGGGAGCTATCTTTTCTTATCGCAGCGGCAAGACGAAATTTATCTGGATGAATATGCCGGAGGATACCCTGTTTGTCGTGGCCTATAAGCTGGTACCCGTGGATAAGACGGCGAAAAAACCGCCTCAGGTGACCGGCACGTTCTCCTATATGCTCAACGACCGGCCGGCGACGAAAAAGATCATCCAGGTAAACGGGAACATTCCGCTGCATGCCAGGATGAAAGATTATGCTGCCATATATGCCGGTCTGGCCGCCACCACCGGAGAAAAGACAACGAAATCAACACCGGCAGAAACGGCGCCGGCGGTTACGGAAACTGCAGGTACCCCCGTTCCCGGGGCAGCGGTGCCTGCCGTCACACAGCCTCCTCAGGAAACAGTGACGGAGAAACCCCGGGAAACGACCCCCGTATCCGAGAACAGGCCGGGCCAGCCCACCGAGATCGTGCAGCATGCGCCTGTATCCGCCGGAGGGATTTGGTTCAGGGTGCAAGTCCTGGCGTCCAGAAACCCCGTAGAGATTGAAAGCTATATCCGGCAACACCATATCCCGGGAAAAATATACCGGGAAGAGCAAAACGGCCTGTATAAATATACCACCGGCTCGTTTAAGCTGTATAAAGATGCCCGGGCTTTTGTTCGGCAACTGAAAGAAACCACCGATATTGACCGGGCCTTTGTTACGGCTTATGATAACGGAAAAAGAATAAGTGTGCGCGAAGCCCTCGACCGTACCGGCCAGAAATGGTTCAGATGATCTTTGCGGATGACCTGATTTTTTATGATACGAAACTACAGACCGGATGAAGCATTTGCTTTCATATTTATCTGTTTTGTTTCTCTTTTTCTCCGTAGTATCCTGTCCCCTTTACGGACAGAAAACCTATTACGACAGCCTGCTGATCGAAAGGGTGAAGGTGGAAAATCCGGAGTACAAACCCGTAATAGGTCTGGGCGTGGGGGCATTCTCTTTTCTGGGAGATGTACAGAATAATTACTGGCACTTTTTTGTCAATAACCCGGGCCTCCGCATCACGGTATCTTCTTTTCTGGACCGGAAACACAATACCAAGCTGGACTTTAATATCCTGAAAGGGTCTCTCGCCGGCAACCAGGGCGGTTCGGGAGATCATTTGAATTTCCATACCGATCTTATATCCTTCGGCGCTTCGGTAACTTATAATTTCTCCCGGTTGTACCGGAAGCCCAATGCGATATTCCCATATATCTCTCTCGGACTGGAGACCTTCTTTTTCAATTCCAAAACCGACCTTAAAGGGCCTGACGGAGCGTATTATATCTATGATGAGGACGGCACCATCCGCAATCAGCAGGGCAACATCATCTCCCAGGATTATGTTTATGAGACCGATCTGAGGAGTCTCGATCTGTATGGGCGCGGCAGTTATCCCGAATACGGGTTCGGTGTGCCTGTGGAGCTGGGGGTGGAAGCTTTTTTTTCCAGAAGGGTGTCCGTGCGTGTAGGTACTTCCATACACCTGACTTCCACCGACCTGATCGACAATGTGGATAAGCACAGTACCGGCGTGAGCGTAAACCGGATCAATGACTTTTTTACTTTCAGCTTTATTACCTTCCACTTCGATCTCTTTTCCGATCCCGAATACCGGAAAGTTAATAAGATGTTTGTTGACATCCCCGATGATGATGTGATCTCCGGCGATGCCGACAATGACTGGGTGCTCGATTTTAATGACCAGTGTCCTTCCACACCCCCCGGCGTGCCTGTCGATTCAACAGGTTGCCCTTTGGATAGCGACCGGGATGGTATTCCGGATTATCTTGACAGGGAAATAAATACCCCCGCAGGATCCGTGATCAACCGGGAAGGACAGCGGATCAGTGATTCTTTGATGATAGTGATAGACCATGAAGACGGAGCAACTCTTTCGGATTTTGATTATTACCTGCAGACAGGTAGCGGAAGCTATCTTAGGGAAAAGAAAAAAATACCCGCCATGTACCGGCAGTTTGACCTGAACCGGGACGGGGAGATCTCTTTTGATGAGTTGCTGGATGTTATTGAAAAATACTTTGACTACCGTACCTTCCTCTCCCTCCAGGATATCTATGAGCTGATGGATTTCTATTTCTCTCAGTAAATCACCCTGCCATCTTCACTCATCACTTCTCCTTTCCATCTCTCCCTCTTTGTGTCCTCCGTGCAAGTCTTTGTGTTCTCTGTGGTTAAATTTTTCTTCATCACAAACCACAAACATTTATATCTATTCTTTCATTATCTTTCCGTAATACCATACCCGGTTATGACGTACGGCCCGGATCAGATACATACCGCGTTTCAGTGCCTGTCCGTTCCAGTCTATCCGGGAACCTTCACCGGTGGAGTAACTGTCATGACCGTCGAGGGTGATGATCTTCCGGCCGGTGAGATCGAATATATATATGACAAAGTCCTGATCCGGCATGCCCGGTAGCATGAAGTGTATCTCCCCCGTAAAAGGATTGGGATAAACATCTATGAAAGAGAGCGACGGGGTTTGCCTGCCGGAGGGGATCCACGCCTCACAGTCGCCCGGCATATTGTCATCCATCCATTGCAGACGGGCAGATATCCAGTTTTTAAGAAAGTCCACCTCCTCACCGTAACTGTTTCCGATAAACTGATTGGGCCATACATACTCTCCCAGTACGGGCCAGCGGGCGAAATTGCGCTGCTGTGCTTCCCCCACCACAGACACCAGTGAGTCTATGATGTATCCGATTCTTTGATCGCTTAACGGCCCCCGGCGGAGGGTGTCCCACCGGCATTTCAGATGATTGACAAATTGCGGATCCTGCATCAGCCGCCGGTACCAGTACATCCGGTAATGTTCCTGATAGGTCCAGCCCGGTGCATATTGTGAGTTTTCATTGTAATTCACATTTCCGTAAGCCAGGTTAAAGTCCCACAACGGTCCCATGTTCAGCTTCCCTCCGTCGGTATCTTCATCTTTGTACATGTATGTACTGTAAGTGTAGGCATCTACATTTTTGCTTATCTCATTGATAATAAGAAAGTCAATGAATGATTCTACGTCGGCGTATTTGGCATACCCTTCGGTGGGAGAGGTGAAGTCCGACCCGTTCAGGGCCGACTCAAAAGAGGCAATGAAATCTTTTGCATATTGCCTTTGTGATTCCGTCAGCCTGTCGTATTTGGGATAATAATATTGAAAGATGATATTTATTTCATCCGGGAGCATGGGATCGGGATAAGAGGTCCATGCATATTCATCCGGATCGATTTTATCCACCCGCCAGATGTAACCGCCGGTAATGCCGGGCCAGGAAGTGTCTTCCGGTTTCAGTTTGCTGATATTCACGCGGTGTTTGTCTCTTTTTATTTTTTCCGTCAGCAGATACACTCCCATATACTGATCGTTCAGCAGGAGTTCACAGAAACGGGTGCGGGGAGCGTACCGTCCGGTAACATTGCCCATACGGTAAGCCAGGGCATTGCGTATCAGGCTCTTGTCGCTGTAGGGGGCATACAGTATCCAGTCGTTCTCTTTGGGCATGCCCAGCAGTTTTACGTTGTTGTTCTCCCCCAGACTGTCCTGCGTTTCGAGCCGGTAGCACTTTTTGGGAAACATGGTGGACGATTCCCCATGGATCTCGATGCTGATGCGTCCGTCATAGTCGTTGGGCGGATCATCCGGATGATTCCTTTCTTCCGGGTCGTAATGGATGATCTTCATGTGAGCGATAATCCTGGGTTCATCGGGGATTTCCCGGCCGTACGTATTGATCAGGACAAGCGGCAGGTTGGAAGAGGTGAGGGGAAGGACGGAATCCAGCCAGGCGGGAGGTGTGCGGTAAGTGAAAGTGGTGTCGGTGATGCCTGCACTCAGGTAGGCGATAGCCGTAAGATCCGAAGAGTTGATGCTTTGATTATGCACCTGCAAGGCCAGGACATTATTCCCTTCTTTTAACAGGGTGTCAATCCTTTCCCGTGTGAGCAGGAAACTTTCGGGAAGTAAACCCCTGTACATCCGGGCTTCATGAAGCGCTGCACTTGTCTGTACAAAGGACGGCGGGACTCCGGCGGTGCCGATATTGGCACGGGCGATCTCCACGCCGTTGAGATAGGCCACAAAGGCATCGTCATAATCCACGTTCAGCAACATAGCGCCTATCACGGACTTGTCTGCAATGGTAAAACGCCTGCGCAGATATACGGAAATGACAGGGTCAATCACCGTATTATCGTCTCCGTCGCCGTAGCCGATCCCTCCCGGCCCGGCAAGCCAGGAGGTGTCGGCAAAATCCGTCTGCATCCAGCCGGAAGGCGGTTCCATCGTGCCGGGGAAATAGCGCCAGGTATCTTCAGCAAAAACAAGGGTTTCCCAATGATCTACCGCCGAAATCTGGGCCAGGGCCATCCCGCCGGAAAACAACAGCAGCCATAAAATAGAATATAAGTATGCTCTCACCTTACGTCTCATTCACTCGTTTTTATCCTCCGTAGCTTTGTCGAAGGTGGACCATCATTCAATCATTCAAT
>CAZYPI010000198.1:0-5586 GCA_964649335.1 uncultured Rikenellaceae bacterium
AAAAAAATGCAAAATGATTTTTTACAGGGGGAACCGCTTCGCTTTCCCATTAATTATTTTTATTCGTCTGTGTGTAATATCGAATAAAAAAAATTAATGTACATTTGTACTTATACGAATAGAGGAAATGATTATTCAATAAGGTATGGCGAAGATTAAGCTGAACGTACTCGGAATTTCATACAGTCAGACGCAGACGGGGGCCTATGCCCTGGTGCTGACGGAGGAGAACGGTGAAAGACGCATCCCCATTATCATCGGGGCTTTTGAGGCACAGGCCATCGCGATCCAGCTGGAAGGGCTGCAGCCGCCCCGCCCGCTGACACATGACCTTTTTCACAATTTTGCCAGGGCATTTCATATTGATGTTCTGGAGGTGGAGATATACAAGCTGGAGGAAGGTGTTTTTTACAGCAAACTGGTTTGCACCGACGGCGACAAGGAGATCATCGTGGATGCCAGGACCTCCGATGCCATTGCGCTGGCGTTGCGTTTCAAGTGTCCGATCTATACTACCGAAGAGATCATCGCACAGGCCGGCATTGTTCTGGATATCAAAGAGGGCGGGGAAGAAGATATCGATCTGGGTGTCGAAGAGGGGTCCTCGGAGGCTTCCGGCGCCGACCAGTTCAGAGAGATGTCCATCCGTGAGCTGAAGGAGATGCTGGAGCAGGCCGTGCGTTCGGAGAATTATGAAAAAGCATCGGTGATACGGGACGAAATAAAACGGCGTGAGAAACAAAACCAGTAACCGGATATCCGACATGTTCCCGGATTCCCCAATTTTTTATTAATTAATACCTGAAAAGCTTGACGTATGAAGGCATTGACGCTGGTTGTTCTTTTTGTGATGGTCTCTTTTTCCTTTCCTGCCACAGCTTTTGCCCGGCAAAACATGCTCCCCGACACAACCGTGGTGCAGGACACACAACCGGCGCCGGCGGCCTCTGCCCGGACCAGCCGGGAGTTGATCTCTTCGGGCAGCTCACATGTTATCTCCACCGACATGGGTGGCGGCTTCACGATAATCACCTTTTTGCGGGGGATGCTGGGCATCGCCGTGCTGATCCTGATCACGTGGCTTTTCAGCTCCAACCGGAAAGCCATATCGTGGAAGGTGGTGCTCACCGGTTTGCTCATCCAGGTGTTGCTGGCGGTGAGTATCCTCTATGTGCCGTTCATCCGTATTATTTTTGAATATACGGGAAAGATCTTTGTCAAGATTCTGGACTTTACGGGCGAGGGCAGTACATTTCTCTTCGGCAGTCTGATGGACACTTCCCGCTTCGGCTCTATTTTTGCTTTTCAGATACTGCCCACCATCATTTTCTTTTCGGCCCTTACCTCCCTGTTGTTTTACTGGGGGATCATACAGATCATTGTCTATGGTCTGGCCTGGGCGATGACCAAAGCACTGAAACTCTCCGGGGCGGAGAGCCTTTCGGTGGCCGGCAATATTTTCCTGGGGCAGACCGAATCGCCCCTGATGATCAAGGAGTACATCCCCTTCATGAACAAGTCGGAGATATTGCTGGTGATGATCGGCGGTATGGCTACGCTGGCAGGAGGGGTGCTGGCGGCGTATATCGGTTTTCTGGGGGGCAGCGATCCGGTGCAGCGCCTTATCTTTGCCAAGCACCTGCTGGCCGCCTCTGTGATGGCAGCGCCGGGGGCGGTGGTGGTGTCCAAGATCCTGGTGCCGCAGACCGAAGATATCAGCTCCAATATCAACATTACCAAGGAGAAAGTGGGAAACAACGTCCTGGATGCTATCTCCAACGGCACCATCCAGGGACTGAAGCTGGCGGCCAATGTGGCGGCCATGCTGCTGGTGTTCCTGGCTTTCATCGCCTTTATCAACTATATCCTGCTCAAGGTGGGCCAGTGGACCGACCTGAACGGGGTGATAGACAATATTTCCCACCATCGTTACCATGAGCTCTCCCTGCAGTTTCTGCTGGGGTATCTGCTGGCCCCTTTCATGTGGCTGATCGGGGTGGCCAAACAGGATATTGCCCTGGTGGGGCAGTTGCTGGGGGAGAAGATCATCATGACGGAGTTTGTGGGATATATCAGTCTGGCCAAAATGAAAGCCGATGCTCTTTTCCAGGATCCCAAATCGGTGATCATGGCTACTTATATGTTGTGCGGTTTTGCCAATTTTGCCTCCATAGGCATACAGATCGGCGGGATCGGCTCACTGGCGCCCAACAAACGGTCGTTGCTGGCCCGCTACGGTATGAAAGCCCTGCTGGGAGGGACGGTGGCCTCCCTGCTGTCGGCCACCATCATCGGGATGATTTTGGGATAGCTTTTGAAATGTTTGTATTAACTGTTTATTATAGGACCCCCACCCCGTCCCTCCCCTCAGGGGGGAGGGAGAGAGGGAGGGGGCAGGTTAAGGATGTCAATGGAAAATATACTCTATATGTTATGACCTTATGAATAAAAAAAAGATTGTGGTTCTGGGGGCCGGTCTGGTGGGCAGCGCCATCGCCACGGACCTGGCAACGGATTATGAGGTGACGGCCCGCACCACCGGTTTCACGTGTACGGCGCTGGTGCATCTCATGCTGGACGGCAATGTGGAAGGACACGGGATTATTCCTCCCGAACGGGTTGCCCAAAGAGAGAAAAATTTTACTTTTATACTCCAATATCTTAAAGAGAGAAATGTTAATTATGTACTTCAAAAACAATAAACGAACATGAGAAAGATAAACCTTTTGCTCGGGTTATTTTTTCTTGCAAGCTGGGCAGCTCCGGCGAAAGAATACATGCTGGTTTCTCCGGACCGCCAGATGATCATGAAAGTCCGTGTCGACGATAAGGTGACTTTTGAGATCACCCGAAACGGCAACCCTGTGGTCTCTTCTCCCGGCATCTCCATGACGGTGGACGGGGTGGTCATCCCCGTAAAGGGGGCCAGGGTGAAAAAAGTACTTACTGCGAAAAAAGACAATATTCTGCAGCCGGTGGTGCCGGTAAAAAATGCCGTGGTGCGGAACCAGTACAATGAGCTGACCCTGAAATTCCGGGGGATCTACGATATTGTGTTTAGGTTATACAACGACGGGGCGGCTTACCGGTTTGTGATCCACCAGCCCGGCTCGGTGAAAGTGCAGGATGAGACGGCTCGTTTTGTATTTCCGGCGGGTACAAAATCTTTTTATCCGCGCGAGGAGAGTTTTTTCTCACACAATGAGCGCAGTTATGTCCATCTGGATCTTGCGGACATACAGCCCGGCGACCTGGCCAGCCTGCCGGCGTTGTTCGAGGTGCCCGGCGGCCCGGATGTGCTGCTGACGGAGTCGGATCTGAACGATTATCCCGGCATGTGGTTGACCGGTACGGGGAAAGATGAGATTATGGCTACCTTTCCCCGGTTTGTATTGAAAACCGAACAGATAAAAGACCGCAATGTAAAACCTGTAGAAAGGGCTGATTATCTAGCAAAAACATCAGGAGACAGGACTTTCCCCTGGCGGATCATGGCCATTGCCCCCGAGCCCAAAGACCTGCTCGAAAACGAGATGGTCTTTAAGCTGGCCTCCCCCCTGAAAATCCAGGACCCCTCCTGGATCAAACCCGGCCTGGTGGCCTGGGACTGGTGGAACGCCCTGAATGTGTATGGGGTGGATTTTAAATCGGGTGTGAATACCGCCACGTATAAGTATTTCATAGATTTTGCTTCGGCAAATGGAATACCATATATCATACTGGATGATGGATGGTATAAGCTGGGCAACCTGATGGAGGTCAATCCGGAGGTGGATATGGAAGAACTGCTGCGTTACGGTAAGGAGAAAAATGTCGGCATCATCCTGTGGGTGGTCTGGAAGACGCTGGATGATCAGATGGAACAGGCTCTGGATCAGTTTGAAAAATGGGGGGTACGAGGGATCAAAGTGGATTTTATGCAACGGGATGACCAATGGATGGTGAACTTTTACCGGAAAGTGGCGCGGGAAGCGGCAAAAAGGCATCTGCTGGTGGATTTCCACGGAGCGTATAAACCCAGTGGTCTGCGGCGGGAGTATCCCAATGTGATCAGCCGGGAGGGGGTGAAAGGCCTGGAATGGAACAAATGGAGCACAGAGATTACTCCGCAACATAATGTGACCATTCCTTTTATCCGGATGACGGCAGGCCCGATGGATTATACTCCCGGGGCCATGGTGAATGCTCATAAGAAAAACTTTCATATCTCTTTTGAGCGGCCCATGAGCATGACCACCCGTGTGCATCAGCTGGCTATGTATGTGGTGTATGAAAGCCCCCTGCAGATGCTGGCGGATAATCCTTCCCGGTATATGCAGGAGAAGGAGTGCCTGAACTATCTTTCTCACGTGCCGACCACCTGGGATGAGACCCATGCCCTGGCCGGGGAAGTGGGCAAATATGTTGTGGTGACCCGACGGAAAGGAGATACCTGGTATATCGGTGCTATGAACGGACCGGGAAAAAGAACGGTGGAAACGAAACTCGACTTCCTCCCCGAGGGGAGTTATCAGGCAGTGATTTTCCGCGACGGGGTGAATGCCGGCCGTTATGCCCAGGACTATAAACGTACGGAAGAAATTTTACAAAACACGGCAACACTGACTATCCGGATGGCTGACGGCGGAGGCTGGGTGGCTGTCCTGAAAAAGAAATAAAAAGATCATGAGTAAACATACGGCATTGAAAGCCGGCCTGTGGCCGCTGTTCTTTTTCTTTTTTCTGATACCTGCCCATGGCCAGTTGCCGGATCCCCGCATACAGATGGCGCGGGATTTTCTGCAGGATCTGGCCACGGAAA
Source organism: uncultured Rikenellaceae bacterium (assembly GCA_964649335.1). Taxonomy (GTDB): domain Bacteria; phylum Bacteroidota; class Bacteroidia; order Bacteroidales; family VadinHA17; genus DRPN01. The sequence continues at coordinate 4,802 of CAZYPI010000198.1, forward strand.
AATATGACTCGGCGGTACAACAGTTTGATTCCGTGTTGAAAGCCCGCCTTCCGGCGCCTACACTGGAGGTGGTCTGGAAAGCTTTGCAGAAACAGGTGGGTCCTTTCAGGCAGTACAAAGGTCATCACACGGATACCCGGTCCGGGTGGTTTATTGTATTTCTGACCTGCCGTTTTGAAAAAGCCCTGCTGGACCTGAAACTGGTTTACAATGAGGACCGTGAGATCGCGGGGTTGTTTTTCCTGCCGGCAAGCAATGTCTCCTGGCGTCCGCCTCCTTATGCCGACACCACGCTGTTCCATTCCGAGCCGGTGGAGGTGAAAAGCGGTGACATGGTACTGCAGGGTGAGCTGACCACGCCGGTGGGGATGCAGGTTTATCCGGTGGTGGTGCTGGTGCATGGCTCCGGTCCCAACGACCGGGACGAGAGCCTCGGCCCCAACAAGGTGTTCCGGGATCTTGCCTGGGGTCTCTCCTCCAACGGGGTGGCGGTGCTGCGTTATGACAAACGCACTTTTACTTATGGCGATAAGATGAACCCGGACTCGGTGACGGTGTGGGAAGAAACCATCGACGATGCCGTTGTGGCGGTGCGACTGGCGGAAAAAATCCCCGGCGCCTCCGGCGTTTTCCTGCTGGGACATTCCCTCGGCGCTTACCTGGCGCCGCGTATTGCAGAGAAGCTGCCGGGCCTGAGCGGCATGATCCTTATGGCCGGAAATACCCGGCCTCTGGAAGACCTGATCATGGAACAGATGACCTATATCCTGTCGCAGGACGGACTG
>CAZYPI010000199.1:0-5553 GCA_964649335.1 uncultured Rikenellaceae bacterium
CCTGGGGGGTAAGATTCCGAAAGGGGCGTTGCTGGTAGGCCCTCCCGGCACGGGCAAGACGCTGCTGGCCAAGGCTGTCGCCGGCGAGGCCAATGTACCTTTCTTCTCCATCTCGGGCTCCGATTTTGTGGAGATGTTTGTAGGTGTGGGCGCCTCGCGCGTACGCGACCTCTTCAAGCAGGCCAAAGAAAAAGCCCCTTGTATTGTCTTTATCGACGAGATAGACGCCGTGGGGCGTGCCCGCGGCCGCAATCCCAACTTCGGCGCCAACGACGAGCGGGAGAACACGCTCAATCAGCTGCTCACCGAGATGGACGGTTTCGCCAGCAACGCCGGCGTGATCATCCTGGCCGCCACCAACCGGGCGGATGTGCTCGACAAAGCCCTGCTGCGTGCCGGACGTTTCGACCGCCAGATCCATGTCGAGCTGCCCGACCTGAACGAACGGAAAGAGATCTTCAAGGTGCACATGAAACCGCTCAAACTGGGCAAAGACATCGACCTGGACATGCTGGCCCGCCAGACACCGGGCTTCTCCGGCGCCGACATCGCCAATATATGCAACGAGTCGGCCCTCATCGCCGCACGCCGGGGGAAAAAGAGTGTGCAGATGCAGGATTTCACGGATGCCATCGACCGTATCGTCGGGGGACTGGAACGTAAAAACCGCATCATCACCCCGCAAGAGAAAAAGACCATCGCATACCATGAAGCCGGCCATGCCACAGTGAGCTGGCTCCTGGAACACGCCAACCCCCTGGTGAAGGTCACCATCATCCCCAGGGGACAAGCCCTGGGTGCCGCCTGGTACCTCCCCGAAGAACGGCAGATCACCACACGTGAACAGATGTTCGACGAGCTGTGCGCCGCCTTGGGAGGACGCGCCGCCGAAGAGATTACCTTCAAAACCATCTCGTCGGGAGCCCTGAACGACCTCGAGAAAGTGACCAAACAGGCCTATGCCATGGTCTCTTTCTTCGGCATGAGCGAGAAAATAGGAAACATCAGCTTTTACGACTCGACGGGACAAAATGAATACGGCTTTACCAAACCATACAGCGAAAAAACCGCCGAACTGATTGACAAGGAGGTAAAAGAGCTGGTAGATAAAGCCTATAAAAGAGCCCGGGAGATCCTTATCAAAAATAAAGAAAAACACGCCCGGCTGGCCACCCTGCTGCTGGAAAAAGAAGTCATCTATGCCGAAGACCTGGTGAAGATCTTCGGCAAAAGAAAAAATATGAGAGACCTCCCGCTGGCAAAAACCCCGGAAACGAAACCCGGAGGAACGGATAAGAAACCCCGCAAAAAAACGGCCAAGGACACAACACCGGAGGATAAGAAAACGACGGAAAAGAAAAAAACAGGGACAACCATAGACGCGGTGGACAGCACACCTGAGGAAAAGGCCTTGTCCAAAACGTCCAAACCTAAAAACACACGCTCCTGACCATGGAAGAGAGCTGGGTGAAGATATATTCCTCCGACAAACCCTACCAGGCCGAGCTGGCCCGCCAGGTACTCGAAGAAAACGGGATCCAGGCGGTGGTCATCAACAAAAAAGACTCTTCTTACCTGATGTTCGGGGAGACGGAACTGTATGTCAGTCAGGATGATGTGATAAAAGCCAAACAACTTATAAAAACACTGGAGCATTGAGTAATCTGCTGAAAAGGAGCTTTACGGGAACGTTGATCGTCGGGGTCATTATTATCGGACTGCTGATCAACAGTCTCTCTTTTTTTCTGGTTTTCCTGACGGTGATGGTCATCACCCTCTGGGAGTTTTACCGGCTGGCACACCTGATCAAAGTGCGGCCCCAGATCCCTTTCGGCATTTTCATGGCGGCGGCCCTGTTCATGCTTGTGTTTCTGGTTGCCATCGGCTCCGTCGATATAAAATACCTCTCGCTCATGTTGGTATTTTTCCCTTTTGTCTTTATCAACGAGCTGTTTGCCGAACACAACCGGCCCTATCACAACATCGCTTATACTTTCCTGGGCCTGATTTACATTGCCCTGCCTTTCTCGCTGCTCTCCCTGCTGGCCTTCGACATGCACGAAAAGATGCAGGCGGTCTTTGCCCTGAACGGGGAGGAGGATATCCTGAATTTCCTGCTGCAGCCGGGATATGTGATCGATTATTCTCCGTACGTGCTGCTGGGCATTTTCATCATCATCTGGGTGTATGATACCGGGGCATACCTCACGGGCATGTTGTGGGGCAAACACAAGCTTTTCAGGCGCATTTCGCCGAAGAAAAGCTGGGAAGGGGTTATCGGAGGTACCGTTATTGCTCTGGGCACGGGGATCCTTCTTGCTTCCTTTTTCAGTGATCTGACAAAGACAGAATGGATACTCACCGTTTTGGTGATCGTCTTTTTCGGCACGATGGGCGACCTGGCCGAGTCGATGTTGAAACGGCGGGTAGGGGTCAAAGACTCCGGGCATATCCTGCCGGGACACGGGGGCTTCCTCGACCGTTTCGACGGCTTTCTGCTGGCCATACCCGTGATCGTTACACTTGTGGAGTTTTTCCACGGATAAGACCCCCGCAGGTCATCCTCTGTTTTTTCTGAGAATATAAATAACCGAACTGGCTTTTTCTACCCGCAGAACACCTCTGAGAAAAGCCACAAAGCCGGTCACGGGACCGGAAAGGAACCACAACGGACGCTTCCGGTATTTTTCACTGAGCAGGGCATTGAAAAACGGATCGAAAGGCATGTGAACCATCTCCGTGACCCTGAAATAATGCAGTCCGGCCAGATGGGCCAGCGTCCCCGGCGTGAAATGCCACAGGTGCCGCGGCACATCATACCCCGCCCAGTACTTTTTATAAAAACGGGCATCGAAGGAATGGTGGTTGGGCAGGGCAACAACCAGCACCCCTTCGTCTTTCAAAACCTCACGGATCCGCTCCAGATATTTCCCCGGGTCATATAAATGCTCCAGCACATGCCAGAGGGTGACAATGTCATATTCTTCCCCCGTATCTTCTTTCAGGAACTGCTCCGGCGGGACGATCTTCAGCCCAAACTTTTGTATTCCGTATTCCCTGGCAGCACGACTGACCTCCACGCCGGAAGCCTCATAATTTTTCTGCTGCATATACGCAGGGAAATATCCCGTGCCGCAGCCTATGTCCAGCAGTTTTTTCCCTTTGGTCAGACGGGAAACCAGCTTCCTTTTCCTTCGCAACATATAACGCCGCACCCAATGATACATACGGTTGATCATCCCTTTGCGGGTATCCGAATGTGAAATATAATCCTCACTCTCATAATACCCCCCGGCCTCCTCCTCCGGCGGCACATCCTGCGTAAAAACAAAGCCGCACTCCGTACACCGGCATAGTTCAAAGGGTTCATGCGTCTTCAGAAAATCTTCCGTTTTCAGGAAAAATTCCAAAGTATCTTTTCCACATAAAGGACAACGTGTATAATGTATCTTTTCCATCCTGACCTGCTCCGTCCAATATCCTCCGGCAGTCACAAATGCCCGGGGAAACCTGCACAAAAATAACCTAAAATCCGTAATTTTCCCTAACTTTACCGATCTTTTGAAACGAGGATGAATAAGCTGCTCATCATACTGGCTTTCGGGTTCTGGCCCTGGTCGTCTCCTCCCGTGGAGGTGGTCCGGGCGGTGTCTGAAACCGTCTACCCGGGGCGCCGGGAAACGCCGGTACACACCCGCTATGATATCCTGATCGTGGCCGGGAAATCCTCGGAAAAACTTACGGTGGACAGATTGTATGTAAAAGAACAACCCTGCCCCGTGACGTTGTACTCCTGGCCGGAGAAAATAAAGACCTCTTCTTTTGCAAAGGGAGACACCCTCCTGGTCAGGGCGGAGTGGTTTGAGAAAAGACAAACCCCTCCGGAGGAGATACAGCCTTCCCCTCCCGGAGTGATCCGCCAATATGAGGCAGTGCTGGGCTTTAAAGTGCGCAAAAAAAGAAAATATCTGCCGGTAAAGGGTATCACCCGGAAACCGGATAACATCAAATTATAAATTCATAAATACAAAAAATATGGACAAGAAAAGAGTGATACTGATGATTCTGGATGGGTGGGGCGAAGGCGACCATTCGAAAGCGGATGCCATCTACAATGCCGATACGCCCAATATGGACCGGCTGAAGCAACAATATCCCCATGCCCAACTGTTGACCAGCGGGGAGAATGTAGGACTGCCCGAAGGACAGATGGGCAACTCGGAAGTGGGACACATGAATATCGGCGCCGGCCGGATCGTGTACCAGGATCTGGTGAAGATCAACAAAGCCGTGAAGGATGGTTCCATTGAAAAAAACCCCGTGCTGACGGAGGCATTTCAATATGCCAAAGACCACAATAAAGCGGTGCATTTCATCGGTCTGGTATCCGACGGCGGGGTGCACTCGATGGACACCCACCTTTACAAACTTTGCGACATCACCGGCAAGTACGGTCTGGACAAAGTATATATCCACGCCCTCACCGACGGCCGCGATACCGACCCGCACAGCGGCAAGGGTTACATAAAAAACCTGCTGGATCATCTGAAGAAATCCAACGGACAGATAGCTACCATCACGGGCCGTTACTACACCATGGACCGTGACAAACGGTGGGAACGCATCAAGGCAGGCTATGATGCCATGGTGTACGGCAAAGGCACGCCGGCCACCGACCTGCTGCAGGCCATCCAGGAATCTTATGATGAAGGCGTAACGGACGAGTTCATCAAACCCATCATCCATGTGGATGAACAGGGCAAACCTACCGGCACCATCCGGGAAGGAGACGTGGTGATCTGTTTCAACTTCCGCACCGACCGGCTGCGGGAGATCACCATCGCTCTCACCCAGCAGGACCTGCACGAACACGGCATGCACACCATCCCCCTGCATTACCTCACCATGACCCGTTATGATGATTCCTTCAAAGGCATCAAGGTCATCTATGACAAGGAAAATATTACCAATACCCTGGGCGAGCTGATCTCCAAAGCAGGGAAAAAACAGATCCGCATTGCCGAAACGGAAAAATATGCCCATGTCACCTTTTTCTTCTCCGGCGGACGCGAAGAAGAGTTCCCGGGGGAGAAAAGGATCATGATCCCTTCGCCTAAAGTGCCTACCTACGACCTGCAACCCGAGATGAGTGCCTATAAAGTAAAAGATGCTATTGTGAAAGAGCTGGATAAACAGGAAACCGATTTTGTTTGCCTCAATTTTGCCAACGGGGATATGGTAGGTCATACCGGCGTTTATGAGGCCATTATCAAAGCCGTGGAGGCAGTAGACACCTGTGTGGGCGAGGTGACGGAGGCCGCCCGCCGCAACGGCTACGAAGCGGTGATCATCGCCGACCACGGCAACGCCGACCATGCCATCAACGCCGACGGCACACCCAATACGGCCCACTCCCTCAACCCCGTCCCCATCATTGTCATGTCGGAGCGGGTGGCGGAAGTGAAAAACGGCATCCTGGCCGACGTGGCTCCTACGATCCTCACCCTGATGGATATGTCCATACCGGATGAAATGACCGGAAAAGTACTGGTT
>CAZYPI010000200.1:0-5542 GCA_964649335.1 uncultured Rikenellaceae bacterium
AAGTTCCGATGAAAAGCCGACTGACGGGAATGGGGTTTATTTTTTTGCCTGTAAAAGAATATTTTCAGAGGAACCCTGTATGGTGGTTTCTGTATAAGTTAACTTCCTGATAATCTTTCCTTCCCGGAAATACAGAATATCCACCCCTTTACGAACTTCCGGTTGGCCTTTGAGTCCGGGTTCCGGAGAAGGCCATTCCAGAAGCCAAAGAAAAACTACTTTTTGTGCCTGTTCATCCATGATCAGATCCTCCCGGATGAATCGGAAGTCCTTCCGGTTAAACCATAACTTCCAGCTTTTTCTCAGGAGTTCTTTTCCCCTGATTGTCTTTCCGTCCCAGTTCTTAAAAAGGATCTCTTCATGAAAGAGTTCCATAACGGCATCCAGGTCATAGCGCTCCCAGGCAGTCATCCACCGGCTAAAGGTTTCGGACAATTCTTGTCTCGTCAAAATCACAGCCATGAAAAATGCTTGAAGTGGATTCTATATCTTGATCACAACAGGATACTTCCGTAAATATGCGGTAGTGGTTTGTTTGCGGGTGAAGTTTTTATAGACATTCTCGATTTCTTCCGGGCTTTTCCCCAATGCTTCCGCCACTTCCTCTGCCGGATAGCCGTTTTCCCAACCGTACCAGATCAGGTCCATCAGTTCGAACGGCAACTGGAAGAAGAACTCCTCCTGCGTCTGTTCGGCCGAATAGGTGTCGGAAGTGGGTGTTCTCTTTATGATCTCTTCCGGAATATCAAGGTAACGGGCCAGTTGATATACCTGTGTTTTATAGAGGGAAGCGATGGGCATCACATCCGCTCCGCCATCCCCGTGTTTTACAAAAAATCCCTGTTGAACTTCGTGCTTATTGGGGGTGCCGATGACCGCATAATAGTTTTTCTCGGCATGGTAATAGAGCATGGACATCCGGCTGCGTTGCTTGAAGTTGGAGGCGGCTACGATCTGCAGATATTCCTTTACCGGTAGCAGTTTGCTTTTTTCATTGCCATCGGGATCTACTATTACAACCGAAAACACAGGGGGCAGGCTGTGTTTCATAGGATTTTGTTTGATTCCTATTTTCATTTTATAACGTGCCGGGTCATATTCGGGAAAAACCCGTTGGATGGCTTCATCCCTTCTGCGATAGCATCCGAATCCATCCAGGGCACCCGTGATATCTTCCACCAGTGTCCGGATGCCAAACTGATCCGCCAGATTCTGAGCCAGCTCCAGGCTCTCCGGGCTGGAGTCTTTTTCCGGAAGCATCAGCCCCAGCACGTTTTCTTTTCCCAGGGCACGGACCGTCAGGGCCAGCGATACGGAAGAGTCTATACCCCCGCTGATACCAACCACCCCTCCTTTTCTCCCCAGCTCATTGAAGACGATGTTTCTGAGTTGATCTGTGATATGATCACAGGCTTTTCCGGCATCTTTTATTTCCAGAATGTCCCGGTTGAATTTTTCTTTTTTTGTTTTCATATTAAAGTTTTTTTTTACCCCACCCCACACCCCTCCCCCGCGGGGGAGGGGCAGGGGGAGAGGTTAATTATATTTCACGTTTAATCATTTATTATACGAAGATTTGCCGGTTCTTTGCATGGAAGTTTCTGTTTTTTCGATATGAACAATTTATACAGCAGTTGTGTGGAAATGATCCCCGTGAGTGCCATATTGTCCATTTCGGAAAAAGGATGGTTTGATTTCATTTTGTCCAGCAGCTTACGGCAGGTTGCCGGATTGAACACTCCTGCATCTTTTATTTTATTGTCTGATAAGATATCCTCCAGGTAATCCGGGGTGTTTGTAACAAAAGTGCTGGCTATCGGTGCCCGGTAGGCCTGTTTGGGTCTGTCCACGATCTCATCCGGAAGTCTTCCTTTCATCATTTTTTTCAGTAAATACTTTTCCGTCAGTCCGTGGAGTTTCAGTCCCGGAGGCAGGCCGGCCGCAAACTCCATGATGCGGTGATCCAGGAAGGGATATCTGCCTTCCACCGAGTGGGCCATCGCCATCCGGTCGCCCTGAGAAGACAACAGGTATTCGGACATAAAAATATTGATCTCCAGCCATTGGGCCTTGGCCAGCGGGCTCCACCGCAGAAAAGATTCCGGCAACATCCGGGCCAGTTCATCCACCGGATCATAGTCTTTTAACCGGCTTTTAAGATCTTCCGAAAGAAAAGCATTTAACCGGGAGGTATTGTTCCATCTTAACAGGTGGGAATAAAAAGGAGAATCTGTCTCGGCAAGTTTATACCCGAAGAAAAAGTTAAGCGCTCCCGGCCGTTGGTTCAGTTGGGGAATGTAAGGATAAAGTTTTTGGAGCAATAAAGGTCTGATTCTCGAATCCGGCTGCCGGGCCCAGAATCTTCTGATCATGGTCTCTTTGAAGATATTGTATCCGGCAAACATCTCATCGGCACCCTCCCCGGTGATCACCACCTTGTAGTGATTGTCCCGGACGCTCCGCGAAAGGAAATACATCGGGGTGGGGGAAGTACGCAGAAGCGGGGTTTCCGTATGCCGGATTACATCCGGAAACCTGTCGGCGATTTCTTCGGAACTGCACTTTATCCCGGAATGTTTCGTGCGCAAGAAATCAATAACTATCTTCTGATAGCCGGATTCGTCAAATTCCTTGTCTGTGAATCCGATGGAAAATGTTCTTAACATATCGGGAAAAATCTCCCGGATAAAAGCCGTGGTGATGCTGGAATCTATCCCTCCGCTCAGGTAGGCACCCACGGGAACATCGGCCCGTAAACGCAACTTTACGGCATCTTTGTACAAGGCATTGAGCTGCTCCCGGGCTTCTTCGACGGATATCCGCTGTTCCTCTCCTTCCTCCGGGAAATGAATGGCCCAGTATGCGTTTATTTTTAAACCCTTTTCATTGATGGTCATGAAATGGCCTGCCGGGAGTTCGAAGATGTTTTCAAAGATCGTATAAGACGGCAGGGGGGACCAGAAAGTGAAAATCTGACGAAGAGCATGGGGTGAAAGGACAGGTGTGATTTCCGGATATTCCAGAATGGCTTTGATTTCGGAGCCGAATAAGAAGGTGCCGTTTTGCAGGGTATAATATAACGGGCGTATCCCCACGCGGTCCCGTGCCAGGAAAAGCTCTTTTTTCTTTTTGTTCCAGATGGCAAAGGCAAACTGGCCGTTCAGTTTCTCCAGACAACCGGACCCGTATTCTTTATATAGATTAAGGAGCACCTCTGTATCACTGGTGGTGCGAAAGCGGTAACCTTTTGCCTTCAGTTCTTCCCGCAGCTCAATATAATTAAATATCTCCCCGTTGAAGACGATCCAATGGGCCCCCTCCTCATCGGACATGGGCTGATGGCCGGTCTCCAGGTCCAGAATACTCAGCCGGACATGTCCCAGTCCCACATTTTGGTTCAGATAGATGCCGCTTTCATCCGGACCCCGGTGTTGTATCCGTACCAGCATCCCGGATAGAGTATCCTGCGCGACACGTTGTGAAGAGGTATAATGGAATATGCCGGCGATACCGCACATTTAATTGTTATTGAGGGATGTATAAACTATTTCTGCCGCTGGGAAACAAAGTGGGTAATGGCTTTTACCGACTCGAAATTTTCCTCCACCAGGTCGGCATCCGTGATCTGAATGCCGAACTCCTCTTCGAGAAATGAGAACAGGCTGACCAGCCCCATGGAGTCCAGCACTCCTTCCTTAAAAATCAATAAATCATCATCCAGGTTGTCTATGCTGCTGAATGTGGCCGACTTGATATAATCTCTGACCTTTGATGCAATTCCGTTTTGATCCGACATACTCAAAAAAGTTTATTTAATGTTTATTAGTAACTATTTAGCTATATTTTTAATTTCCTAAATGATTTTCTTTACTCCTTTATCTAATGCCCCACCCCCATACCCCCTCCCCCGACACCTTCGCTAAAGCTTCGGTGCCCAAAGAGGAGGGAGGGGGTTAATAATCATCTTTATATGATGTTTTTCGTTTCATTGTTTTAGACTGTTACCGGTTCTTTCTTCATCTGTTTATAATTTTAATATTAATTTGATAATCTGTCTCTTATCCTTTTGATTAACCCCCTCCCTTTATCCCTCCCCCTCACCGAGGGGGAGGGATACTCTTCCTTCGATTTATTATTTCATGAATAACGTAGGGTGGGGGTCATACCATTAAATATTTTTTTCTTTCAATAATCATTCTTCTGTGTGCTTCAAATCAATCATAAATGTTTCATCTTGAAATCATCTTTATAAAATACGCGAATAATAGCCCCTCTCCTGTTCCAAACAACCGTCTCCCTTTGCATTCTTTGCGTATACAACAACCCCCTTATATGAAAATAAGGTAAAAAGGTTACGCTTTTCACCCCCAAAAAAAGCCTTTTTGTCAAAAAAGTTATTTTTTTTCTCCCGTCAGTTTCGTTTTTGTACCGTTATTTTCGATAACGTCCACGATTCGCTGACAGAAAAGAGGATAGACCCTTTTTGAAAAGGCCGGCCCGGGGTGGGAGTTGGTGCTGCTATATGCATTTTCATCTTTCAGATACAGTCCGCCCTCCGTTTCCAGTTGATAGAAGTCCCAGAGATAGATATTGTCGTCCGGCTCGTCCCAGGAGCTTCGTACCCAGTCGAAAAATGCTTTGGCCCGGAGGGCTTTTTCTTTTGTGGTAGCTCCTTTTACTAGGGCAGCACCTGTCCATACAATGAATTTGGTTTCCGGGAACCGGTGCATCTTTTCCTTTAAGGCATCATATTGCAACTTATAATTTCCCAGGGTCTTTTTCTCCGAGTTGATGTCCGGTGTTCCTGTATCAGGCAGGATATCGCTCACGGGAAAACAATGTTTCCAGATGATCACGTCATACTCCCGGGTCAGCATCTCCAGGGTGGGCTCTTTCATGTAAGGCTTGTCGCCGGCATGTTTCACCCAGATGTTGTAATAGTCAAAAGGATAGTTCTTCCAGCCGTAAGGGGATGCTGCCGGGAAAAACCTATCAGTAAAGAAAAAATTTTTCTTTTTCTTTTTATTATAATCATTAAACCATCTGGAAACGGCCGTTTCCTTTTTAATTTTATAACGAATTTTATTAATGATGTTGGACTGGTCTCCTTTTATTATACGATCTCCGGTGGAATGGTGCAAAAAAATGATTTTTGTTCCCTTTATGTCGGATGGTTGTGAGGTGCCGGAGTCTGAAGAACAAGAAGATAGTAAGGTTGAAAAGAAAACGAAGAAGAATAGAAAAATATTTCCGGATATTATTTTATGTGTCCTCATGGATGATAAATGTATTAAGAGAAAAATCTTTACAATCTGTAAAGATACCATAAATATGTTAATAGATAAAAAATAAAAATGTGGAAATTAAAATTATTTTCTTATATTTGGTTAAAATAAAAATCATTTAATATCATTAGAAAATCAAAAGATTGTATGAGAAAACTATTTATTATCTTTCCCTTATTGTTTATTTCAATTTATCTTTTCCCCCAGGATCGATTCAGATCGGGCATATTTTTGCATCATTCTACCGGGCGAAATAT
>CAZYPI010000201.1:0-5539 GCA_964649335.1 uncultured Rikenellaceae bacterium
AGATGGACCTCGGCGGCGGTGAGGTCACCGTTGGCGGGGATGAGGTCGTAACCGGCATCCTCGGCATGGACCACCACGGCATCGAACTCGGCCTCACCCATGAGCAACTCGTAGGCGCCGTTCTCCAATTCGTGCTTGTCGATCCCGCTGGACATGGTGGCGTTGCCCTGGGGGTCCATGTCCACCAACAGTACCCGCCGGCGGGTGGCCGCCAAGGAAGCGGCGAGATTGACCGCGGTGGTGGTCTTGCCCACCCCGCCCTTCTGGTTGGCCACGGCCAGGATTCTGCTCATCGAGGATTCCTCCCGCTCGCTGCGGACGACGTCGTTTGCATGATGACCAGACGGCGATCCTCTTCCCCCGTCCCCGGCAGGCGATGGACCCGGGCCGACCAGCCGTCGGGGAGCTCGGCGAGCTCGCCGTCCACCCGCGGCCCCTTCATGGCCAACAGCCAACCGCCAGGGGCGAGCAAGGGACCGGCCAGGCGGCAGAGCCGCGCCAGGGGGGCGAAGGCCCGGGCAATCACCACCGGATAGCGCCCATGATGATCCCCCAACGCCTCCACCCGCCCGTTGACCGCCGTCACCCGCCCCTCCAGACCCAGCTCCCGGATGGCCTGACGCTGGAAACGGGTCTTTTTGTTGACGCTGTCGATGAGAGTCACCGCCCGCTGGGGTCTGGCCAGGGCCAAAGGGATCCCCGGCAAACCGGCACCGCTGCCCACAAAGAAAGCTTCATAGCCTTCCTTACGCAGGTCGTCAATGGATGCGGTCTTACCCACCACAAAATTGGTGCGGAAACGGACACCCATCTTACGCAGACTCTCGATCTCAACATCGATCACTTCATTGGGCAGCCTGTATTCGGGGATCCCGTATTTCAGTACACCCCCTATTTCATGCAACGCCTCGAAAACAGTCACCTCATACCCGAACTTGGCCAAGTCGCCGGCTGCCGCCAGCCCGGCAGGACCCGAGCCGATCACCGCCACTTTAATGCCGTTGCTTTCAGAAATCTCCGGGACCGATATTTTGCCGCTGTTTCTCTCATAGTCGGCAGCAAACCTTTCCAGGTTGCCTATGGCTACCGGTGTTTTCTTCAGTTTTACCGTATAAAAACAGTTGGCTTCACATTGTACCTCCTGGGGACATACCCGCCCGCATACCGCCGGGAGGGCATTGGTCTCTTTCAATACCACCGCAGCACCCAGGTAATCTTTGGCCTCTATCTTTTTGATGAACTTGGGGATGTTGATCCCTACCGGACAACCGGTGATACATGTGGGATCGGGACAATCCAGACAACGGCTGGCTTCCACAAGGGCCTGTTCTTCGGTAAGACCCAGGTTCACCTCCAGATAGTTATGGCTGCGCTCTTCAGGATCCTGTTCGGGCATGTGTATCCGCTCCAGAGAAGTCCGCTCCTTGGCTTTCTTGGATTTGCGCAGTTCATCACGCCACGGCTGGCTCCTTTCTTCTTTCAGATATTCGGCAATATTTTCCATTTTATTGTACATTTTTTAAATACCGTTCGTAAGCTTCGGCTTCTTCTTTTTTATAAGAACCCAGGCGCTGAAGCATTTCGTCAAAATTAACCTGGTGTGCATCAAACTCGGGACCGTCGATACAGACAAAACGTGTTTTGCCTCCTACAGACACCCGGCATGCCCCGCACATCCCCGTGCCGTCCACCATGATGGTGTTCAGGCTGGCAATGGTCGGTATGTTGTATTTCTGGGTGGTCAGGGCAGCAAATTTCATCATGATGGCCGGTCCGATGACTACGGAGAGATGTACTTTTTCACGCTGTATCACCTCTTCCATGCCTGCCGTTACCAGACCTTTTTTCCCGTACGACCCGTCATCGGTCATGACGATCACCTCATCGGAAAAGGCACGCATCTGCTCCTCGAGGATTACCAGTTCTTTGGTACGTGCCGCCAGTACGGTGATCACGCGGTTGCCGGCCTGTTTGAATCCTTCTACGATCGGGAGCAGGGGAGCCACGCCCACACCTCCGCCGGCACAAAGAACAGTGCCCACCTTTTCAATATGTGTGGCCTTTCCCAGCGGCCCTACCACATCGTGGATCTCTTCGCCGGCATCCAGCGCCAGCATCTTGGCCGTCGTGACACCCACCCGCTGAACCACCAGCGTGATGGTGCCCCGCTCAGCATCCGACGAGGCGATGGTCAAAGGAATACGTTCGCCTTTATCATCCAGCCGGATGATAACAAAGTTGCCGGGCTTACGGCTCCTGGCAATCTCAGGTGCCTCAACTACAAACTTGCATACATTCCCGGAAAAAAACTCCTTTTCAACAATTTTATTCATTCCTGTCAAATTCTGTTATTTATATATTTATTCTGATCAGAGTGGATTTTAAGCCGACAAAATTAGAAAAAAAACGTATCGGTGTACCGGTTATCAGAACCCACCCAATAGCTGAGAAAATAAAGTTTCTGTAAAATGTTGTAAGATTAGCGGTTGAGAGAGGGAGACTTTTTTTTATATGTTGACAAACATATTCCCGTGCTTTATCAGAAAGCAAAACCAACCTGAAAATATCCCGTCACACCCCTCTTCTCAAATGACTTGGACAGAGAAAACCTGAGAGGGCCTATGGGCGTGAGATACCCAACCGAAAATCCGCCCCCCGAAATCAGATTGAGCGTATTGAATACTTCCGAAACATTGGTGGCCACCGTACCCATACTTCCATAAATGCTTACAAAGGTTTTTTTAAAAATCTCGTACTGCAGATCGGCTCTGTAGAAAAACAGGGTCTTGCTGCCGATCTCCAGAAATTTATAACCAGGGAAAGGAACATTTCCATACTTGGTAAAGTCCGTATGGCCTCCGATCCAGTAATAATACTGAAAAGGGATCGTGTCCCCGATAGTAACCCCCCCAAAGAGCTCATTGATCATAGAGAATTTTTTGGTGAACAAAAAAGGTTTTTGAAGATCCAGGTTGCTGTATATGATAGGATGGATGTATTGGTTACTCAGGAACTTGAACTTTCCCAACAGTTTGGTTCCCTTCGTCGAAAAAACAGGACGGTCACGCGTATCCATCACCACATCGGCAAATCCCCCGAAAAAATTATCCCTGATCTTACTGAAGTTAATCTCCGAGACCTTGGGCTGAAGTGAAGTGTGGCTCATTTCACCGCCGGCCCTTAACAAAACCCGGTTGTTGATCCTTGACTGGGCAAAGAGGTTGAGTGATGAAATGAAGTAAGTGTAGCTATCAGCCCTTCTCCTCTCTGCATCATAGGCATATGCTTCAAGAAAGTTTCCGGAGATTTCTATACCGGGAGAGAGAATGGGCCCCCTGTCTATGAAATAGGAAAAATCAAAGCCGGGATTCCGTCCCACTTGAGCCGTAAGAGAAAGTTTGGTCCCCTTAACCAGCAGGTTTAGAAAGGTAGTATTAAACAAAAGAACGGTTTTATAATCAGTGTCATAATATAACCCGGCGTTAAATCTCCCTCCCTTCTTTTCCCTGAAATGGTAAATAACACGGGCTCCGTCACCTTCCGGTATCAGGGAAAAAGTGACCTTCTCAAAATAGTTGGAAGAATAAAAATTTTCCGCAGTCTGCTTTAATTCTTCAGGGGTCACCCATCTCATGGCATCAAAGCTCAGGGAAGATTTGATGAGCCGGCGGGAAAGGTTTTGTAACCCTTCCATTTGTATCGACCTGATAAAAACAGAGTCCCGCCTGTTGTACTCTACAGGCCTGTTTCTGACCCCCAGACGTTGTAAGGAGTCGGCCAGGCGACGTATCTCAGGAAGTTTGGCCCGGGCTGCCCGGACACCGTAGGCTATCAGCGAATCAAAAGCCGTGAAACTGGATACACCCAGCCCTTCCAGGTCGGGATGAATATAAAGATCCACATTCTTCATGCTCTCCTGCTTCACGATGCTGGAATAGTAAAAGATCGCATCTTCCATCACATTCACGAGAGTCGGTTTATAATCGGCTCTCTTTTTCTGATGACCCACATCCACTCCGATAATGATATCAGCTCCTTCGGCCAGGACGTGCCGTACCGGAAAATTATCCACAACCCCTCCGTCCACCATTCTGGCCCCATTAATCACCATGGGCTCGAATGCCGAAGGTATGGACATGCTGGCACGCATGACGTCGGCCAGATCGCCGCTGTGAAAAACCGTTTCCTTGTTGTGGTCTATATCCAGTGCCACACACAAATAGGGGATAGCCAGATCATTGAAGTTACGTATGTCATACACCGGTGCCGTCAGTTCATGTAACATGTTTTCTATGTGTTCCCCCCGGATGATTCCCTCCGGTAATCCCAACCCTTTTTTACTGAGCGGGAAAGACAACAGAAAACGGTCTCTGTCTCTCTTTTCCGTAATGGACAAATCTTCCCTTCTGATAATGTCGGAAAGCAGATAATCCCAGTCCTGGCTCCGGATGATGTTGATCATAGTATCCACCGGTATGCCCGAGGCGATTAATCCCCCGACAATGGCACCCATGCTGGTGCCGCCGATAATGTCAAAAGGGATGCCCTCTTCCTGCAACACCTTCATAACACCCAGATGAGCAATGCCCTTGGCCCCGCCACCGCTGAGCACCAATCCGACTTTGGGGACTTTCCTCTGAACATCCTGCTGACCCGAAAGGGGCATTACCATGCCCGTTAATAACAAAAAGAGAAAAATACCGATTGTCTTCATTGCGAAATTTTGACAGTCAGAGAATCCAAAAGTAATAATAAGTTGTGAAATATGAAACCGTTTTTTAAGACATTATTTTTTACCAGGACAGTAATGTTCTAGATTTCCAGATTTATTTCTGAAAATCTGAAAACTGCCGTGCAAAAATTGATTTTTATTTTTCAAAACGGAAAAATCTTTGTCTTCTACGGTGGTCCCGGGATAAGTTGGGTTTGTTTTTTGCTATCATTTTAATAATCAACATTATCTGTTAAATGTGGTATGTTTTTTGTCTAGAGCTTTTTATTTATGGAATTTGGATTTTTGGATTTATTTCTCTTTTTTTCATCAATTCATACATTTTTGTAATTCTTTTCTTATCTATTCCTGTTGTCCTGGATAAATATAGGTAATCATCCAGGGAATAAATGTCTTCGAATTTTTTGATGGGTAGGTCACCGTATTTATAAAAATTATCTTTACCAAAAATTTCAACGATTCTTTCAGCCTCTTTCGGATTGCTTTTCATGAATAATGAACCTTTTAGCTGATGTTCACTGTTTTCCCAGCGTTTTTTATATAATTGTTTTAATCCGTATTCTTTTCCCAAGTGATACCATAGATTAAATCCTCCGAATTCATTCGGATGCGACCAGACAACGGCCTTGCCTGATAAATTTAGTTCTGTAATTTTATCGGCCTGTTTTGCATAGTTGTATGCAGGTTGCCATAAAGTGTCATATTTTCCTTCGTCTGCCAGTAGGTTTGAGATAACGGTGGCCGAATAGGTTGCCCATCCTTCTTCTTCGGCTCCCGGCCACCATTTATGATAGGGTATTACACCGA
>CAZYPI010000202.1:0-5508 GCA_964649335.1 uncultured Rikenellaceae bacterium
GCCTCGCAAAACCCGGGTCTCACTAACTTTTTACTTTGAACTTTAGCCTTTAGCCTTTTTACTTTTTCCTCCCCCACCCTCCCCCTCCGGGCGTCTCTATCACCAGCCGCTCGCCGGCCTTTACGTTTACGCCGTCCACACTCTTCAGGAGGGTCCGGTGGCCGTCTTCGTGAACAAGCGTCTGTTTTCCTTTTGCTCCCGGCTCACCTCCATCCAGGCCGTAGGGGGCTGTGGTACGGTGTTGTGTGAGCAGCGAGAGGCGCAGATCCTTCAGAAAGCGTATCTCGCGAATCACGCCGTCGCCACCCGAATACAAACCTTTGCCCCCCGACCCCGGCCGTATCTCAAACCGTTCCAGGCGTACCGGATAATAAAACTCCATCACCTCCGGGTCGGTGATGCGGGTGTTGGTCATGTGATGATGCACGGCCGAAGCACCCTCAAAACCGGGACCGGCACCACACCCCCCGCAGATGGTCTCGTAATAGCTGAAGCTGTCGTCGCCGAACAGCACATTGTTCATGGTTCCCTGGCTGCAGGCCAGGATGCCGAAAGGTTTCAGCAGCGTATCGGTCAGTCGCTGACTCACCTCCACATTGCCGCCCACGATGGCCGGGCAGTGACGGGGATCTTCCGGGAACACAGGGTTCAGCAGGCTTTCGGGCAGAATGATCTCCACCGGTTCGAACAAACCGTCATTCAGGGGCACCGGCTCGTCCACCAGCAGTCGCAGCACATAGATCACCACCCCGCTGACGATGGCAGCAGTGGCATTCAGGTTGCCCGGATGAACAGGATCCGTGCCGCTGAAATCCATGACACACCGGTCTCCGCTGATCACCACCTTCGCCTGCAGCCGCGTTCCGTCGTCCAGATATTCCACGGACTCATAGCTGCCGTCCGGGATTTTGCGCAGCGTCTCCCGCATACGGCCGGCAGCATGGCGCCGGATCATTTGCATGAAATGCATCACCCGCTCATAACCCTGCTCCCTGATCATCGTCTGCAGGGCTTCTGCACCGTAACGGTTGGCCGCCAGGCCCGCATTCAGGTCGGCCAGGTTGACCTGTGGTGCCCGCGAAGGATACGGCGACCGTGTCAGGATATTCTTTATCTCCTCCCATTGTGTTTTGCCGGCTCTCACCAGATACTGCGGCGGGATGATCACCCCCTCTTCCGCCAGGGTGAGGGCATCCGCCGGCATGCTGCCCGGCCGTATGCCGCCGATCTCGGCATGGTGCGCCCGGTTGACCACATACCCGGCCGGTTGCTTATCATCCGTAAACACCGGAGTGATCAGCGTGACATCCGGCAGATGGGAGCCGCCGTATGCGGGATGGTTGGTCACCACCGTATCCCCCGGCTCCATCTTGATCGTCTCCCGCACCCTGCGAACACATACGCCCAGACTCCCCAGGTGCACCGGGATATGGGGCGCGTTGACCACCAGCTCACCCTCCGGGCTCAGCAGCGCACAGGAAAAGTCCATCCGCTCCCTGATATTCACCGACAGGGCCGTACGTTGCAGCAGAGATCCCATATTGCGGGCTATGAAGGTAAAATGGTTGGTAAACAGCTCCAGCTCCGTCACCTCAGTATGCCGAAGTCCTCCGCCGGGCAAGGTTGTTTTTTTCTTTTCACAGGTCAGGACGGCCGTACGGTGCCGGTCGAGGGTCATACTCCATCCTTTTTCCACCACGGTGGTACTGTGATCATCCAGCAGCAGGGCAAATCCTTTTATGACAGCCCCCGGCTGCAGCTCTTTCCTCAGAAATACAGGCACATCCTGCCGGTGTGTATCCACCGGGGCCCTTAAAAAATGATGGGGTACGGGAAAATACTCCTTTATTTCCTGCCGCTCCCCCGGCTCCCTCCGTTCAGGTTGTGCGGAGGCAATCACCCGTACCGACTCCACCTCCGCCACTCCCCGGCTGTTCCAGTGGCCGAAGATGCGCTCATACTCTCTCCGGAAAGCGGCCCTGACATCCAGATTCGCATGCCAGGGGATTTCCAGCGAGGACTCCTGCCCCTGAAAGCGCATAAACACCAGGCGTTCCCTGATCATAACCTCATCCCTCCCCACTCCTTCTTCCAGCAGCTTTGTCAGGGCATCCTGTCCGGCTTCCCGGATGATCCGGGGAAGTTTTTCTTCACACTTCTCCAGGGCCTGCAGCACCTGTTTTTCCGCAAACCGTTCCATCGGTGCCAGTCCGATGCCATATGCACTGAGGAGGCCGGCATCTTCCGGCACCAGCACCCTGTTCATATTCAGATGACGAGCCACACGCGTGGCATGCATCCCGCCGGCCCCGCCAAAAGCCACCAGCACATAATCTTCCGGAGCATAACCCTTGGCTACGGAAATCCGGCGGATAGCCCCCGCCATGATCTCGTTGGCGATATCCAGGAAGCCGTTCAGCACCTCTTCTTCGCGGGGCCTTTTCCCCGTTCTTTTCCCCACCTCCTCCAGCAGGCGGTTCAGTTTTCCGCGGGCCGCTTCCGGAAATACGGGTATCCCGAAGCCTGTAGTGTCCAGTCTTCCCAGCAGCAGGTTCACGTCGGTGATCGTCAGGGGGCCGCCGGCACCGTAACAGGCCGGGCCGGGATAGGCGCCGGCGCTCTCCGGCCCCACCTGCAAACGGTATCCGTCAAAAGAACAGACAGAGCCACCGCCGGCAGCCACCGTCTCGATGTTCAGAGCCGGCGCCATAATATGTACGCCTCCTATCTCCAGCTCATAGCGGTAATCATACCGGCCGTGATAACGCGACACGTCGGTGCTGGTACCGCCCATGTCAAAAGCGATCAGCTTGTCGTAACCGGAAAGCGCCCCTTTGCGGGAGGCCCCCACCACCCCGCCGGCCGGACCGCTCAGCAGACTGTCACGGGGCTGAAAGCTGCCTGCCCCTGTCAGCCCTCCCGCGCTGGTCATTACATGCAGTGTCGAGCCACCGGAAAGAGCCTTGCCGATCTTCCCCAGATAATCCCTGACGGCAGCGGAGAGATAACTGTTCACCACCGTGGTCTCTGCCCGCGGCAGAAAACGCATCATTCCCGACAAAGAAACCGAGGAGCTCACATACCGGAAACCCGCTTTTTCAGCCAGACGGACGAACAAACGCTCATGCTCCGGATTGCGGTAGGCATTCATAAAAGCGATGGCCACCCCTTCATAACCCTCTTTCCGCAAACGCTTCAGCTCTGCGAAATACCGCTCCGTGTCCGGCTTTACCAGCACCCGGCCCCGGGCATCGATCCGTTCTCTTATCTCCAGTACCTCTTCATACAATACAGGCTCTTTCACCACATGCCGTGCAAAGATATCGGGCCGTTGCTGTGTTCCTATCTTCAGCAAGTCGCGGAAGCCCTCCGTGATCAACAGGAGGGTTCTGATCCCCTTTTTTTCCAGCAGCGCATTGGTACCCCGTGTGGTACCCAGACGCACCTCCACCGGTGGCAAAGTCTCCCGCAATCCCGTAGAAGTGATCAGCCGGGCTCCCAGCACCGGCGCCTCCTCGCCTGCCGAGACCTCTATCATGTCACCCGGTTCAGGCAACAAATGGGCCGGTACCTTCGTCAGGGTAATAAGCCGGCTGTCCGGATCAAAAGAACGTATCAGCGCCCGCTTCTCACATTTCCCTGGGACTTTCAGCCCGTAACCCTGCAGGATATCTCTTTTCAGACCCCAGTGATCCGCTATACGGAAAGTATGCTCTGCCGTTTTTTCCACAATCACACTGCGCAGAGCGCCGTGGCTCAGCACTTTCCGCCGCACCATCCGGCCGTCGGGGAAACGGGCTATGCAATCCGTAAACGTCCCCCCCGTATCCACAAACAACCTGATCATCGACTCCCGTTTATTGGTCATTGCTTAAAATTTGAATGTCAATAAAACACTTAAACTCATTTCAGAACACAGATAACACTGATGCAACAGATTTACACAGATAAAACCAGTGCAAATCCGTCCCATCCGTGTATGCCCTGAGCGAAGTGGAAGGGCATCAGTGTTCCATTCCCCACTTTTTTCCCTGACGGTCCTTCCTTCGGCCACCAAGGCTCTAAGGCACAAAGGTGCACCAAGTTTTCTTTATTCATCATTTCTTCATCCATTCCTTTCCTCAGCCTCAACCTCTGAAAAGTTGATCATTGATCGTTGAACCATAAGAACCATAGAAACTACAGAAACTATAGAAACTATAAACTTCAAACATCAAACATATCTTTTATCTTTTTACTTTTGTCTTTTATCTTTCAAATACCTTCCCCCCACGACTACATCCACTCCCAGGGCCACAATCACAATGGCTATCAGCAGTATTTTCTGATTCTTTATCTCCACGCCGGCCGCCCGCATGCTTACCCCGGTCAGCTGCCACAGTCCGAGCGTCAGCGTCACCCAGTTGACCAGAAACATCAGCAGGTTGGCACCGCGGCTGTTTCTGTGCTCACCCATCAGGGCCGGGTCATTGACCACCCGGAAAAGAAAAACCGTGATCAGCGGCAGGATCAGTCCGTTCAGCGCCTGTGCCAGGATGATCACCGGCACGGGCTTCACACCGGACAGCCCGAAGGCCACGCCGGTGAGCAACACCCCCAGCCAGGTGAGGGTGAACCACCGTTTTCCTTCGCCCCACCCTTGCCGTTTCTCTTCATAGAAAAGAGACCTGGCCGTGATGGCCGACGCCAGAGGTGCCGTCACGGCCGACGTGAAGCCGGCGGCCAGCATGCCCGTGCCGAAGATGACCACCGCCCAACGGCCCGTACCCGCCCTCAGGGCAGCCACCAGTCCCTCATAGGAAAAATCACCTCGCACCGACGTCCCTGCCACCAGCACCGCCATCGAGATCAGTCCGCCCAAAAACACGGCCACCGACAGGTCGGAGCGCATCTCTTTCAGCGTCTGTCTCTCTCCGGCCATGCCCGAACCCAGAAAAAGATTATAAGGCACCACCGTGGTGCCGATGAGTCCGAGAATAAGCAGGCCGGCACTTCCGCCGGCAGGGATACCGGGGATAAAAGCCCCTTTCAGCACCTCTGCAGGGTCGGGTTTCACGGCCAGGGCCGTAACAAAAAAAGCCACACCCATCACCGCCACCAGGAAGCCCAGCACATGAGCCACCACCCGCACCGACCGCAGACTGAGCATTACCGCAGCAAATAAAGCAATGAGCAACACCCACAGCCACGACGGACCGGAGACGATAAAACGTATCCCGGCCAGCGCCCCCAGGATATTACCCGTCTCATAAGCCGCCGACCCCAGGATGATGGCGCCGACCACCAGGATTACCACCCACACGAACCAACGGGTATGCCTGTACCGCTGCCGTATCGCCTCCCCCAGGTTCATCCCCGACACCAGCGTCAGACGCGCCGCCGCCTCCTGCAGGACAATACAGGCAAACGTGGAAAAAACCAACGCCCACAGTAACTGGTACTGATACACCGCCCCGGCTTTCGCCGCCGTCGTCACCGTCCCCGGACCAATGAAAGCCGCAGAGAGTA
>CAZYPI010000203.1:0-5486 GCA_964649335.1 uncultured Rikenellaceae bacterium
GGCTGAAGAAGGCCTCCACATCTATCTGCTGGGCCGTACCCACTGTACCGGACACAGACAGGATCAGCAGAAAGATAGCGGCAACAAACCCTTTCTTCCGATGACTCTGTCCCGTATATTTTTTATTCACGCTCATTTTCGTTTTTTATCTTCTTTTGAACAACTGCACCAGGGGCCGGATATAGTCTTCGTCGGTGACCAGATCGGTATGATCCACCCCGCACTGCCGGAACGTGTCTTCCAGCTCCGCTTCCTTTTCCTGCCGCCAGCGGCGATATGCTTCCCGCACCGAATCGAGGGAGGTATCCACCCACCGTTCTTCGCCCGTTTCGGCATCCTGCAAACGCACCAGACCGGCATCCGGCAGATCTTTCTCCGTCTTATCATACACCCTCAGGGCCACCACATCGTGTTTGTTGGAGGCAATACGCAGACTGTTGGTAAAGGAGGGCCCCATAAAGTCACTGATAAGAAAAGCTATGGAACGTTTTTTGATGGCATTGGTCAGATAACGCAACGGCTCGGTAAAATCGGTCTTCCTGCTCTCCGGCTTCAGCTCGATCAACTCCCGGATGATGTGCAGAATATGTTTTCTGTTTTTCTTCGGCGGAATGAACTTCTCCACCCTGTCGCTGAAAAAGATCACCCCCACCTTGTCATTGTTCTGTATAGCCGAGAAAGCCAGTATGGCTGCCACTTCGGTGATCAGGCTCTTTTTCAGCATACTGCGCGTGCCGAACTCCTGCGAGCCGCTCACATCCACCAGCAACATGACGGTCAGCTCACGCTCTTCCTCGAAAACCTTCACATAAGGGTGGTTGAAACGCGCCGTCACATTCCAGTCCACCGACCGTATATCATCACCGTACTGATACTCCCTCACCTCGCTGAAAGAGATACCGCGCCCCTTGAAAGCACTGTGATACTCCCCCGCAAAAATATGCTTCGACAGACTCCTCGTCTTGATCTCTATCTTCCTGACCCTCTTCAGCAACTCCGTCGCTTCCATATCATCTCTTTTTTGCTTCCGTTTTGACCGTATCCTGTTGTGCCGGGCGGGTAACCACACTGAAAAACCACTGTTGCCGGTCCAGCTCTTTTTCATAAGCATGCCCCCCCGTCTCTTCTATCCACAGGGTGTCCGCCACCTTCCGGCAGGCGGAATCCAGGGCAGCCGTCACCGACGGCAACAGGTCATTATCATAAATCACCTTGTACCAGACACATACACTGTCGTCCGACAGAAAATACAAAATCGTTCTCGTCTCCTCCGCATCAACATACTTCAGGTATTTATACACCTTATTGACCGTCGTTTCATCCACGAAAAAATCTTTCTGTCCGGCCGCCATATATTTTTTTATCTCTTCTGCCTTCCGGCCGATCAGGTTCTGTGCCGTCCCGGGCAGGGGCAGCAGCATCACAATCACGGTGAAAAGCACTCTGGTTATCATATAGCTGTTTTTCCTCAGGATGAACAAAAATCAAACCATTACGGTACCTCTACGGTATCAAGAATGGTTGTCAGGATATCTTCCGATGTAATATTCTCCGCTTCAGCCTCATAGGTCAGGCCTATGCGGTGGCGCATGACATCATTGCATACCGCCCTGATGTCTTCGGGGATCACATATCCTCTCCTTTTGATAAAGGCATAGGCTTTGGCTGCCGCTGCCAGGTTGATGCTGGCCCGGGGAGAACCGCCGTAGGCGATCATTGGATTGAACCGCTCCAGACCGTACCGGTCGGGATAACGTGTGGCAAAGACGATGTCCAGGATATATTTCTCGATCTTCTCATCCATATACACGTCCTTCACCACCTCGCGGGCCCGCAGGATGTCTTCCGTGCCCACCACGGACGAGGCCTTCGGGAAAACCTTCTGCAGATTCTCCCGTATGATCTGCCGTTCCTCCTCCTGGTCGGGGTAGTCTATCAGCACCTTCAGCATAAATCGGTCCACCTGGGCTTCCGGCAGGGGATACGTCCCCTCCTGCTCTATCGGGTTCTGGGTGGCCAGCACCAGGAAAGGCTCTTCCAGCGTGAAGGTCTCCTGGCCAATGGTCACCTGACGCTCCTGCATGGCTTCCAACAGGGCACTCTGTACCTTCGCCGGCGAACGGTTGATCTCATCCGCCAGCACAAAGTTGGTGAACACAGGCCCTTTCTTTACGTTGAACGTCTCTGTCCTGGGACTATACACCATCGTCCCGATCAGGTCGGCCGGCAACAGATCCGGCGTAAACTGGATCCTGTTGAAACCGGCATCTACCGTGTCGGCCAGCGTACGTATGGCCAGCGTCTTGGCCAGCCCCGGCAGTCCCTCCAGCAGAATATGCCCGCCCGACAACAGGCCGATAAGCAGACTGTCCACCAGATGCCGCTGACCCACGATCACTTTCTGCATCTCCATATTGATCAAGTCGATAAAAGCACTCTCCTTGCGGATGCGCTCATTCAATTCCCGGATATCCGTTTGTTCATTCATACCTCTTTCTTTTTTATTAAGGTTACATAATTGCCAAAATATTTTTCCCTCTCTCCCTCCCCTTCTTCGCATTTCTTACACCCTGCAAATTTGTAGAATATTTCGTTAACATCCTGTTAAAAAATGTTAAACCCTGTAATGCTGACAGATAATAATTTTGGTTAACTTTGTTTTGCTAAATCATGACTCTATGGATATCAACAAGATCAAAAACCGTTATTTCATCCGGCTGGCATTCAAAGGTACCCGTTACCATGGCTGGCAGCTACAACCGGATGCTGCCACCGTGCAGGATGAGCTGAACAAAGCCCTCTCCACCGTTCTGAAAGAAGAGATCGAAACCACCGGCGCGGGACGAACAGACGCCGGGGTACATGCCCGCATGTATGTAGCACATTTCGATTCGGAACGGAAAGATCTTGCCGGCGATGCCAAACTGATTTACCAGCTGAACGGGGTCCTGCCCGCCGACATAGCCGTCTATACCATCATCTCCGTGCCCCATACGGCCCATGCCCGGTTTGATGCCCTCTCGAGAACTTACGAGTATGTCCTCACTACCATAAAAGACCCATTCAGCCTGGAGTTTGCCTATTTTTACCGGAATAACCTGGATGTGCCGCTAATGAACCGCGCCTGCCGTATCCTGAAACATTACCGTGATTTCGCCAGCTTCAGCAAGATACATACCGACGTCAAAACCTTTCATTGCAATATCATGGAGGCCCGCTGGGTGCAGGAAGATCACAAATACACCTTCACCATCCGCGCCGACCGCTTCCTGCGGAATATGGTCAGGGCCATCACCGGCACCCTGCTGGAGGTGGGTGAGAAAAAAATCAGCCTGGAAGAGTTCCGCCAGATCATTGAGACCAGAGACCGCAGCGCCGCCGGCCGCTCTGTGCCGGCACACGGCCTCTTCCTGACCGATATCAAATATCCCGCACACATTCTTTAATGTTGAATGAGTGAATGTTGAATGAGTGAATAAAAACCAATCATCCAATCATTCAATCATCCAATCAACCAATCATTCATTCATTCCCATACCGGCTGGCCCGTGTGACACCCTTAACCCTCATCAGCCGGTGCAGGATCACTTCCAGATGATCGGCGTTGGCCACCACCACTTTGATCCTGCCGTCAAAAACACCTTTCTTTCCGGAAAAAGAGATGGATCGGATATTTACCCCCAGTTCACCCGATAAAAGTTCAGTAACACGATTGACCAGTCCCATCTCGTCATGCCCCGTCACCCGGATCACAGCTTCGAAAGAAGGCCTCTCCTTCACCTGTGTCCAGTGTGCCGGCACCACACGGTACGGGTATCTCTGTTTCATCCATTTGGCATTGGGACAGTCCTGCCGGTGTATCTTGATCCCCTCACTGATGGTAACAAACCCGAAAACAGGATCCCCGAAGATGGGATTGCAGCATTTGGCCAGGGTATAATCCACATTCTTCATCTTCTCGTCGATCAACAGATAATCTTCCTGCTTCGTCCGGTCACCGGGATCATAGGCCTTCATCTCCCCCAACGACTTACTCCCTCCGTGTTCTTCTTTTTCGGGAGCCATCAGTATCTCTTTGATCTCCAGCAACCCGATCTCCCCATCGGCAATTTTGGCATACAGGTCCCGTGCCAGTTTGATATTATAATGACGTAACAGTTTCTTGACCGTCTCATCCGAGAAAGGGATCTTCCAGTTACGCAACCGCCGCATCAGCGTCTCGCGACCGAGGCCGGCCGCTTTCGTCTGCTCTTCGTTGAGCGATTGTTTGATCTTCGAACGGGCCTTGGAGGTACGCACAAAAGCCAGCCAGTCGGAGGCCGGCCTCTGGTTCTTGGCGGTGAACACCTCCACCCGGTCGCCCGTCTGCAGCGTATGATGCAGCGGCACCACACGGTTATCTATCCTGCCCCCCGTGCAACGCATACCCACCTCCGAATGTATGGCAAAGGCAAAATCCAGCAGGGTGGCTCCTTCCGGCAAACGCATCACATCGCCTTTGGGGGTGAAAACAAAAATCTCTTTCGAATAAAGGTTCAGCTTCATCTGGTCCACGACATCCTCCGAGCGGGGGTCGTAATTCTCCAGAATCTCCCGTATATTGTTCAGCCACTCATCCAGGGCCTGCTCCCGTCCGCCCTCTTTGTACTTCCAGTGGGCGGCAAAGCCCTTTTCGGCGATTTCATCCATGCGTACGGTACGTATCTGCACCTCGATCCATTTTCCGGAAGGCCCCGCCACCGTGATGTGCAACGACTCATATCCGTTGGATTTGGGTATGGAGATCCAGTCGCGCAACCTCTTCGGATTCGGCGTATACAAACCGGTGATCACGGAATAGACCTTCCAGCAGTCTTCTTTTTCCTTTTCTCCACGGCTGTCCAGAATGATCCTGACAGCAAAAATATCATATACTTCCTCAAAGCCGACATTCTGCTTTTTCATTTTGCTCCAGATGGAGTGAATAGACTTCAGACGGCTTTTGATAGTGAACGTCAACCCCTCCTCTTCCAGTCGTTTTTTCACAGGTTCGATGAACTCCCGGATCATCCGGTAGCGGGAAGAGCGCGTCTCGGCAATTTTCCGGCGTATCTCCTCATACACCTCCGGTTCGAGATACTTCATCGAAAGATCTTCCAGCTCCGACTTCAGGTTGTACAAGCCCAGACGGTGAGCCAGGGGGGCATACAGGTAATAGGCCCCGGTAGAGGTGGTCACCTGATCCTCTTCAGGCACCTTGTCCAGATGTCTCATCAGCTCCAGCTGCTCGGCAAGACGGATCAGAATCACCCGTATGTCGCCGGCCAGGTTCAGCAGTAACTGCCGGAAGTTCTCCGACCGGACAGCCGAAATATGCGGGTCCAGCCCCGCGATCTTGCCCAGCCCCAGGATCAGCTCTTTCACCTGGGGACCAAACTCCTCTTCAAAAAAGACGGGCGGGATGTTACTGATGCGGCTGATGTTGTGATAAAGTGCGCCGATCACCG
>CAZYPI010000204.1:0-5449 GCA_964649335.1 uncultured Rikenellaceae bacterium
AAATTACCGGCAAGGGATTTATTTTGTCTCATTACATATGGAAGAATTTTTATCTTTGGGGGAAAAGAAAAAGCGATGAAGATAGAAAAAGCGGAGATTTTCACGACTGAGCTGCTGGAGGCGCTGCAACGGCTGCTGCCGCAACTCTCTCCCGGCACCACCATCCGCGAGCCCTGGTTGCGCGAGCTGCTGGCAGATCCCGACATCCATCTTTTTGTCACAAGGGATGAGGCAGGCGCCATCAACGGCACTTTCACGCTGGCACAGGAAAAGATCCCCACGGGGCTCAAGGTGTGGCTCGAAGATGTGGTGGTGGACAAACAGGCCCGCGGCCAGGGCCTCGGAGAAGCCATTGTACATTATGCCATCAACTATGCCCGGCAGCTCGGTACTAAAAAGCTGGACCTCACCTCCGCACCTGACCGCATCGCCGCCAACCGGCTGTATCAAAAAACGGGTTTTAAACTGCGTGAAACCAATGTTTACCGGATGAGATTCCGGTAATATTTTACCTTTTTTGCAACATGTCCACTGCGGTTCACGTTTAAGAACCAAAATCAACTTCACCGTTCTATGAAAAAAGCAAATAATACCTCCACTATCCTGTTCCTTGCCTTTTTCTTTCCGTTCATTTTCTTCTCCTGCAGCAACGATGACGGTACGGAACCTGCTCCTGCCCGCAATTATAAAAAGGCCATGAGAACCTTTGTACAGGATCTCAGCACCTGGGGAAAAGCACAAAAAGAAGGCCTGATCGTCGTCCCCCAAAACGGCGTGGAGCTGACCACCACCACGGGCACGATCCAGGGAGGACCGGATATTCCCTATCTGCATGCCGTGGATGCCATTGCCCAGGAAGATCTCTATTACGGCTATGAGGGGTTTGACCTCGAATCACCTGTCAATATCCAGTCCGATATCGGTGCTTTTCTCGACCAGGCCCGCTACAACGAGGAGAAGATCCTGATCATCAACTACTGCTCCACGCCCTCCAAGGTGGACGATTCGTATGAAAAATGCGAGGCGAAGCACTATGTCTCTTTTGCCGCTTCTTCACGCGACCTGGACGAGATCCCTTCTTATCCCGCCCAGCCCCCGAATGTAAACAACCGCGATATCACCTCCATAGACAGCATCGGCAACTTCCTTTATCTGCTGGACCCCGAAGCGCTCGGCAGCAAACAGGATTTTATTTCCGCCGTCGCCGCCACCGACTATGATATGCTCATCACCGACCTGTTTTTTGACGATGTCCCGTTCACCCCGGCCGAGGTGGAGGCCCTGCGCGTAAAAAACAACGGAGGCCGCCGCCTGGTGCTGGCTTACATGAGCATCGGCGAAGCCGAAAGTTACAGATATTACTGGCAGGATGACTGGGATAAAAACCCACCGGCGTGGTTGGCAGCCGAAAATCCCGAATGGCAAGACAATTACAAAGTGAAATACTGGGAAAAAGAATGGCAGGATATCATCTTCGGCAACGACAGCTCCTACCTGAAAAAAATTATAGACGCCGGCTTCGACGGGGTTTATCTGGATATCATTGACGCATTCGAATATTTTGAAGAAAAGGGAGAGGATGAATGAATAATGATTGAATGATTGAATGATTGGATGATTGAATGATTGGATGATTGGTTGATTGGGTGATTGGGTGATTGGATGATTGAGGAATGAGCAGTGAGATCTGTTAAAAACGAATCGTAGAGGCGCAAGGCCTTGCGCCTCTAATGAAAAACCTGCCGGCGGCCCTCACCGGATCCGCAAGGGACAGGCAAAGCATCCCGGCCATGTCGAGCATAAGAATAATCATAAGACCGGAAAAGCAATGATGCAAAGTTTTTTAGCGGTTTATAATGGATTTTTCAGGAATTATTCGTAATATTGCGCTCGTTTTTGACGCACAATTTTTACTAAAAAACAGGGAATCATGGACTTAATGAAAGTTGCAGAAGAAGAATTGAAAGTAAAGGCAGACTATCCAGACTTCAAGGCCGGCGATACCATCACGGTGTACTATAAGATCAAGGAAGGAAACAAAGAACGTATCCAGCAGTTCCGGGGCGTGGTGATCCAGCGCCGGGGCTCTCATCATACGGAAACGTTTACTGTCCGGAAGATGTCCGGCAATATCGGCGTGGAGCGTATCTTCCCCATAGGTTCGCCATTTATCGAAAAGATAGAGATCAACAAACGCGGCAAAGTGCGCCGTGCCCGTATCTTTTATCTGCGTGCCCTCCGCGGCAAGAAAGCCAGGATCAAAGAGAAAAAATATTAATACGGATTACTCTAATAAAAAAGACGGCCGGCAGCCGTCTTTTTTTATCTTCGTGGATTTCGGGCTTACAGGTCTTTCACGCTGTTGCGTATCTCTTCGGCTTTGGCCTCGGCTTTTTTGAATTGCTCCTCCGCGATCTTCACGGCTTGTTTGTATGCGGCATCAGCTCCTTTCCGCAGCGCTTCGGCCTGTGCTTTGGCTTTCAGTTTTTCCACCATCCCTTTTGAGGATGCTTTCTGTTCCAGTGTGTCTGCTTTCTGGTAGGCAATATCGCGTTCTTCCCTGGCCAGCTTCAGTGCCTGTTCATATTTCTTCCGGGCTTCGGCCAGCACCTTCTCAGCCCGGGCATCCGCTTCTTTTTTCAGGTTTTCTTTTTCTTCATCCGCTTTTTGTTTTACCTCCTCCACCTGTTTCTGTATCTCTTCGGTAGCTTTCTGTTTCACCGCCTCCTTCACCGTTTCGGTTTCCGACATTTGTGCATTTCCTCCGCCCAGGGACACTTTCGGGTCTTTGAATGTCCCCGTCACAAAGGCCTTCAGCCGGATGGTCTCGGGCAGCTTCACCTGCACGCCATACTGCGAAGCCTTGCCGGCCAGACTGTTCATCAGCTCATTGGCCGTACTGCCCAGTTCCTCTCTGGGTATTTTAATATCATAAACATACTTTATGCTCTGGTCCAGTCCCTGCTCCCCGCTGATGGTCATATCCATTTTCCCCAGCCGGGTATGAAAAGGGTTGATATGCAAATAACCGTCTTCGATCCGGAAAGAGATATTCAGGTCTTTGACTTCGTTGGTATAAGCCGGATTGAGTTTTATCAGTTTCTTTACTTTATCAAACACCCCCGCCGACACCAGCGTCACGGATTGTGACTGCAGTTTTCCGGAGGCATTGACGGTTTTCAGCACAGGCATCATCTGCCGGTCGAGGAGGCCGGAAAAAGTAAACTGTGAAGATACCTTCCCGTCCAGTCCGGCGGCGAAAGGCGCCAGTTTCTGCACGGTCACCAGCGATTTATAGGCCTCCGGAATCGAGATGTTTTTCATGGCAATTTTCATGGCGACACCCGGTTCTTCGGGTTTCTGAGTGGAGTATTCCCCGTTCATCACCACCGTACCGCCCATGGTTTCCATCGCCACATCCTGCATGATAACCTTCCTGTCTCTCACCACGATCTTTCCTTTCACCTGCCGGGCTTCCACATTGCCGTACCGGACCAGCCCCATGCGTGCATTCAGCACAAAGTCAACTTTGTCAGGCACTTCCACCTGAGAAAGTTCTTCGGTGAGGGTATCGGCTACAGCCGCCGTATCCGGCTCTGTCGTTCCGGCAGTCTCCGGCATCAGGCGGTTCAGGTCGAGCACCCGGCTGGTGAAATCCAGCCGGCCTTTTACGGTGCCGCCGGAAAAAACATACGGGATGAACTGTTCCAGTTTTCCGGAGAAAGCCATGTCGGACGGACCGGTAATAATTTTCAGGTTCTGCAAATCCACATACCGGGGAGAAAAGAGCATCGTCCCCGAAGGCACCTCCAGGGGGTCTTTTATATCAGGGGTAACGATCCTGACATTTTGCA
Organism: uncultured Rikenellaceae bacterium; assembly: GCA_964649335.1. GTDB lineage: Bacteria > Bacteroidota > Bacteroidia > Bacteroidales > VadinHA17 > DRPN01. The sequence goes on from CAZYPI010000204.1 coordinate 3,855, forward strand.
CCTTCATGGAGCCGTCGGCCGTAAACGCTTCATAATTTTCATTCTCGATCATGGACATTTTCCCCGCCAGCTTCATGTCGGCGGTGATCAGTCCCGAGAGCTCCGTGCTGTCCAGCGGAACGGCTTTATTGAGCGTGGCCAGATCAATTGTTCCCCTGATGATGCCTTTCACCTCCGGATCGGACACCGGATGCCGGATATGAAACTCTGCATGGAAAGGGTTCTCACCCAGTTTCAGGTCGAAACGGTTGATATCCACCGTCGAACGATCCGGATCCGTGCCGTCGCCCGCCACCTTTACATCAATATTCACCTCGTTCACCGACTCCGGCAGATCCGGATAAGCAAAAGAGGCATTCGACACTTTCAGTTGGATGAGTGCCGACGGATAGGTGCTGTCGGCGGCGAGGTATTTGCCCCGGATGCGGCCGTCCAGGGCCAACGTGCCCTGTGTCCGCAGGTCTTTAAAATCATTCATATAGATCGCCGGGATGAGTGATAGCAACGATTTGAAGGAGGTCTCCTTCGTGGCAAAGGAAAGATCCGTATCCACGGTATCCCCTTTCATGACCACCTTTCCGTCGAATCCCAGCGACAGATTGTTCAGTGCCAGCTCATTGTCCCTGAAAGTATAGGTCCCGGTTGCCATATCCGCACCCATATCCGCCCGGAAACGGAAGGAAGCGTCTTTCAGATATCTGATGTTGCCCATCGTCACATTGACGGCGGCGACTGCCGTTTGCAAAAACAGCTTCCCGGTCGATCCGCCCCAACTTCCTTTCATCAGGAAATTAAGGTCATCCAGCACGGCAGTCATATCCCCCTCCCGGTCGTCATAGGAGATATAAGCATTACGTATCTCAAATTTTCTCAGTTGCACTTTTACCACCGGCATTCCGGCCGAAGCGGTATCTTCCGGTTCTTCCGGAACGGTATCGGCCGTTTCAGGCACAATGTCCCAGTTGGCAGTGCCGTCCGGCAGCACAATAGCATGGATTACGGGACGGTCCAGCAGGACACTGCGTATGTCAATTCCTTTTTTGCCGATCAGGCCGAAAGGATTTACCGCCACCCCGAACGAGCGGAAACCCATCAGCGTATCCCCTGCGAAGGGCTCCTTGCCGACAACGGACAACCCTTCCAGCCGGACACTCAGGTTGGGGAAATTACGGATCAGACCAATCTTTACATCCGTAAAATCCACCCGGGCATTCACGCTTTTGTTCAGCTCCCTCCGGGCCATCTCCGTCAGCTTCCCTTTGAAAGCCACCGGAACAACGATCATGGCAATAATAAAAAGTGCGACAACGAAAAGAAAAATTTTTCCGGTTATTTTCAGGACTTTTTTCATAATTTACGGGTTGTGGGTTGTGTGATAAATATATTTATTTAAATGCATATTTAAATATGTATTTAAATATGTATTTTTTTCTGCAAATAATATTGTATTCGTATTTTTTTTTCGAATAAAAATAGAAAAAAAACAATTATCATCCCAGGATACATTTCTTTATTTTTATTTGTAGCAGTAAGAAAATTATGCGCATGTTGTTTTCTGCCGGCGATAAAAAATTATCACCGCCAAAATAATTTTT
>CAZYPI010000205.1:0-5412 GCA_964649335.1 uncultured Rikenellaceae bacterium
TTGTGGGAGGCATGTCGGCGCGGGGGGTGGTGGCCAGTTGCAGTTACGAGGCCCGCCGGTACGGGGTGCATTCGGCCATGCCGGTACGGATGGCCCGGCAGTTATGCCCCGATGCGGTGATCGTCCGGGGGGACATGGAGCTCTACAGCCGCTATTCCCGTATGGTCACGGAGATCATTGCCGAAGAGGCTCCCTTGTATGAGAAAAGCTCCATTGACGAGCATTACCTGGATGTTACGGGCATGGACCGTTTTTTCGGCACCCTGAAATGGAGCCGGGAGCTGAAGGGAAAGATCATACGCGAGACCGGTCTGCCCATCTCCTTCGGTCTGTCCGTCAACAAGACCGTCTCGAAGATAGCCACCGGCGAGGCCAAGCCCGGCGGGGAGCTGATGGTGCCTCCCGGGCGTGTCAGGCCTTTCCTCTCCCCTCTTTCCATCCGGAAGATCCCCATGATCGGCAACAAAACCTACCGGCTGCTCCGCTCCATGGGCATCTCCACCATCGGCACCCTGCAGCAGATCCCCCCGGAGATGCTGGAAAGAGTGCTGGGGAAAAACGGGCTTATCCTCTGGAAAAAAGCCCGGGGCATCGACGACAGCCCCGTGACGGACGAACACCGGAAAAAGTCCGTCGGCACCGAACGCACTTTCGACCGGGACACCACCGACACCGGCCTCCTGAGGCGGGTGCTGGCCGGCATGGTTGAGAAAACAGCCTGGGAGCTGAGAAAACAGGGGAAGATGACCTCCTGTGTTACGGTAAAGATCCGCTACACGGACTTCGAGACACACACCCTGCAGAAACGTATCCCCTACACCTCTTTCGATCATATCCTGCAGGAAACGGCCGGAGAGCTGTTTCGCAGACTCTACCGGCGCAGGGTGCTTGTGCGCCTCATCGGGGTGCGTTTCAGCCACCTGGTGCAGGGCACCCCGCAACTGAACCTCTTCGAAGACACCTCCGAACAGGTACGCCTCTGCCTGGCCATAGACCGTCTGCGGAAAAGATACGGATACCGGGCCGTGGGGAGGGGGGTGAGCTATGAATGACATTAGGTGGAAATTAGCCCTTCGCTACGCTCAGGGCGAAATTAGTTGACTGCGTCAACGAAATTAAGTGGAAATTAGCAGGTTGCGCCTGCGAAATTATATAGAAATTAGGTAGAAATTAGCAGGCTTCGCCTGCGAAATTAAGTAGAAATCAGGGGAAAATTTCGCGAGCGTCAGAGAACAAATCACGCAGCTGCAAGCTGCTAATGACGGGCCCGCAGGGCCCAAATGACTGGTTGCATAGCAACCGAATGACGTGAGGGCGCAGCCCGAACAAATTACGCAGCCACGGCTGTAAATTTTTATGGAGGTATGTATTTAAATATTCATTCTTATTACAGTCTGCGTTACGGCACCCTGCCGGTGGAGAAGATCGTGGAGACGGCCGCCGCTTACGGCATCCCGGTGCTGGCCCTCACCGACATCAACACCACCATGGGCATCTTCGAATTTGTCCGGGCCTGCCGGAAGCACAACATTCATCCTGTAGCCGGTGCCGACATTTTCAATGGCGACCGGCGTCTTTATACGCTTCTGGCCCGCAACACCACCGGTTTCCGCGAGCTGAACGAGTTCCTCACCCGCCACAACCTCTCCGGCGTTCCTTTCCCCGTACACCCGCCGGAGTTCAGGCACGTATATGTCGTCTATCCTCCCGGCAACTTTCCTGCCCGTCCCCCGGAACCTCATGAGTACCTGGGTATCCGTCTTTCCATGCGGCAAAAGCTTCCTCTCTCCCCGGATCTCCGCAAGACCGTCCTGTTACAGCCCGTCACCTTTGCCTCCCGGGAAGAATACACCCTACACAGGCACCTGCGTGCCATCCATCACAACACCCTGCTCTCTGCCCTGCGGCCGGAGCAGACCGCCTCACCGGATGAGGTCTTCCTGCCCCCGGAAACCCTGTACAAGGCATGGCAGGATCATCCGGAGATCCTCGCCAACACCAAAGCCCTGCTGGAAAGCTGCCGTTTTGACTTCGATTTTCATACTTCCAAAAACAAAAAGACCTTCACCGGCAACATCCATGACGACATGTTACTGCTCCGCAAACTGGCCTTCGACGGCATGCGCTACCGTTACGGGGCAAAACACCTGGAAGCGGAAAAGAGGATCCTGCACGAGCTGGAGATCATCGGCAGGATGGGTTTTGCCTCCTATTTCCTGATCACCTGGGACATTATCCGTTATGCCATGAGCCGGGGTTTTTATCATGTCGGGCGGGGCAGCGGCGCCAACTCGGTAGTAGCTTACTGTCTGAGGATCACTGATGTTGACCCCATTGAATTAAACCTTTACTTTGAACGTTTTATCAATCCCCGGCGCACCAGTCCGCCGGACTTTGACATCGATTTCTCATGGAAGGAACGGGACGAGGTGCTGGATTACATCTTCAAACGGTACGGCCGCAAACATACGGCTCTGCTGGGGGCTGTCTCCACCTTCCGGGGCAGGTCGGTACTGCGGGAACTGGGAAAGGTGTACGGCCTGCCGAAGTCCGAGATAGACAGTCTGGTGCGCGATCCTGACGCCCTGCGTGAGCGGGACGGGATCACCCGCTCCCTCTTTGCCGTCGGCAGCCGCATCAAAGATTTTCCCAACCTGCGCACCATTCATGCCGGCGGCGTGCTGATCTCGGAAGAACCGCTCACCGCTTACGCCGCGCTGGACCTCCCCCCCAAAGGATTTCCCACCACACAGTGGGACATGTACACGGCCGAAGAGATCAGCTTCGAGAAACTGGACATCCTCAGCCAGCGGGGCATCGGTCACATACGGGAATGCGCGGAGATCGTCCGCCGCAACCGCGGGGTAACCGTGGATATCCATGCCGTCAGCCGGTTCAAGAAAGACCCGCTGGTGCGGAGCTTTCTGCGGAAAGGAGAAACGCTCGGGTGTTTCTATATCGAGAGCCCTGCCATGCGGGGCCTGCTGAAGAAGATCCGGTGCGATACCTACCCGGCCCTGGTGGCCGCCAGCTCGATCATACGCCCCGGCGTGGCCCGCTCGGGCATGATGCGGGAATACATCCGGCGTTTTCATAACCCCCACGGCTTCAAGTACCTGCATCCCGTAATGAAAGAACAACTGAAAGAGACCTACGGCATCATGGTCTATCAGGAAGATGTGCTGAAAGTATGCCATCATTTTGCCGGTCTAGACCTGGCCGACGCCGACATACTGCGGCGGGCCATGAGCGGTAAGTTCCGCTCACGCGAAGAGATGAACCGGATCGTGGACAAATTCTTTGCCAACTGCCGGGCACGGGGCTATCCGGACGACCTGGTCAGGGAGGTGTGGCGGCAGATAGAGTCGTTTGCCGGATACTCTTTCTCCAAGGCCCATTCGGCATCCTACGCCGTGGAAAGTTTCCAGAGCCTCTACCTGAAAGCCCACTACCCCCTGGAGTTCATGGTGGCGGTGATCAACAACTTCGGGGGGTTTTACCCCGCGTGGGTGTATGTCAACGAAGCCCGCCGCTACGGCGGCCATATCCGGCCTCCCTGTGTGAACCACAGCCATTACAAGACGTCCATCACCGGAAAGGATATCTATCTCGGTTTTATCCATATCAAAAACCTATCCTCCGAACCGGCACGGCAGATTGCCCGCGAGCGTGAGGAAAACGGCCCTTACCGGGACCTCAGCGATTTCTACGAACGGATAGCCCCCGCGCCGGAACAGTTGCAGATACTGATCCGCAGCGGGGCATTCCGTTTCACCGGCAAATCCCGGAAACAACTTCTCTGGGAGGCATACATGCTCGGCGGGAAAAAGAGCAGGCCCACCGTGCCTTCCCGCAGCCTTTTTCCCGTGCCCCGCAAGGATTTCCGGCTGCCCCCCCTCGAAGAGAGCGACCTGGAAAAAGCCTGGGACGAGGTGGAACTGCTGGGCTTCCCGGTGACCCTCTCCTGGTTTGACATGCTGAAAACAACTTTCCGCGGGGAGATACAGGCACACGACATGGTCCGCCATACGGGAAGAAAAGTGAGGATGACCGGCCTGCTGGTCAACATCAAGTACGTTCATACCATTCGCAACGAATGGATGCATTTTGCCGCCTGGCTGGATGCCCGGGGTAACTTTTTCGATACGGTGCACTTTCCCAACGTGCTGAAAGCATATCCTTTCCGCGGAAACGGGATCTACCTGCTGCTCGGAAAAGTGGTCGAAGAAAACGGATTCCCCTCCCTCGAGGTGGAAAAGATGGCTCGGTTGCCGTTCAAAAAAGATGAAAGGTAAGGAATGTTACGGGTAAATACCTTTTTTTCATTATTTTTGCGCGCACGCCTGCTATTTAAACCCGAAACACAAATGATGATCAAAAAAACAATAATCTGGATACTGGCTGTGGTGCTGACACTGGGAGCCGCCTATTTTCAACGGAAAACCGGACCTACTTATCCGAAGAAGGTGAACATCTCGCTGAATGGCAAAGAGTACACTCTTCGTCTGTTGCGCAGTCATGGCGGAGATGACGACATGCCTGTCTCGCTCGTGATCCCTGACAAAGCCATACAGGGTTTTGTGATCTTCAAACGTTTCCCCACGGCCGAGCCCTGGGATACGGTACCGATGTCCCGGAGCGGCGATACCCTGACCGCCTTCCTGCCCCACCAGCCGCCGGCCGGCAAGCTGGCCTACCGGATCACCCTCAGAAGCCCCGGGGCAGAAGTTATTATTCCCGCAGACGAGCCGGTGGTATCCCGTTTCAAAGGAGGTGTCCCGGCAGGAATACTGATCCCGCATATTCTGTTTATGTTCACCGCCATGCTGCTATCCTCCCTGGCCGGACTGATGGCTGTGTGGAAAGTACCTGCCTATAAAAAATATGCCCGGATCACTCTGATATTGTTATTGATCGGTGGCGGGATCCTGGGCCCTCTGGTACAACTGTACGCCTTCGGCGCCTACTGGACAGGCATCCCCTTCGGATGGGACCTGACCGACAACAAAACTCTCATCGCCGTCGTCTTCTGGCTCTTTGCCATCCTGGCCATACGCAAAAAAGAGCGGTACTGGACCGTTGTCCTGGCTGCTATTGTACTGATACTGGTCTATTCCATCCCCCACAGCATGTTCGGATCACAATACAATTACGATACCGGGGATGTCATTCAGGGCATCCTCCTGCTGCCTGTCGCCGGTAGTTTCACTTCCGCAGTAAAACAGCCCCTACGTAGGCGCCTACGTAGGTGACTTTCAGAACATATTGTTGTACACCAATAATAACAAAGGCTCCCGTAAGAGAGCCTTTGTTAATTTATTGCCGATTCTACTCAAACCTATTCAGATCCGGAGTCTTCTCCTTCGCTTCTCATATTCATAATGTCCCGGTCGAACATATACATATTGTGGG
>CAZYPI010000206.1:0-5384 GCA_964649335.1 uncultured Rikenellaceae bacterium
CCCCCCGGCGTATCAGATAGAGGGGGTTGTGGGCGCCGGCATACTCCAGGATGCTCGTCTCCCGGTCATAAACGATCAGCGCCAGATCCATGCCGTCCTTGACCTCTTCCACCCGCGTCTGGAAATGGAGGGTGCGGTATATCTCATCATTCAGATGATCGAGGATGGCGGCCGCCTCTGTGATGTGATATTCATTGACGATTTTGTAGAGGGAGTTATACCCTATGAATGACATGAAAGCCCCCGGCACCCCGTGGCCCGTGCAATCCACGGCGGCGATAAACACTTTCGTCTCCAGGATATTGTACCAGTAAAAGTCGCCGCTCACGATATCTTTGGGTTTGAACAGCACGAAAGAGTCAGGTATCTCATCCTCCGGCGGCATGATGGCGTTCTGGATACGCTTGGCATAGCGGATGCTGTCGGTGATGTCTTTGTTCTTCTCTTCCAGTTCCCTGCTTTTCTCCACCACCTCGGCCGTGCGCTGGATCACCTTCTCCTCGAGGATCATTTTCTCCCGGATCAGATTGCGCTCCCGGATCTTAATATAGGTCCAGACGATCAGTGCCGCGAGAAGGATCACCAGGGTGATGAACCACCAGGTCTGATAAAAAGGAGGCCGTATGGTAAAGGAGAAGGTCACCGGCCGGCTGTTCCACACCCCATCACTGTTCCTGGCTTTGACCATGAAGGTATAATGCCCGGGGGAGAGAGCCGAGTAGGTAGCCCGTGTCTCGGTGGTGACCGGCCTCCAGCCGGCGTCGGCCCCTTCGAGCATCACCCGGTAGCGCACCGCATCGGGGTTGGTCAGACTGATGCTGTAGTAATGAAAGATCACCGACTTCTCCGTATAGCTCAGCTTCATTCCCGGCACCATGCGGCGGGGCTCGTAGTTGACCTCTATACTGCGGATGTGTGTCAGGGGTTCGGTATTTTTCTGCTCCTTAAAATCCGGATCATAGCGGATGACCCCGTTGGCCGTGCCGAACCACAGATAGCCTTTCCGGTCCATATAGGCGGCATTGCGCTGGGTCTCGATGCCCACAAAACCGTTGCGGCGTGTATATACGACCATCCGGCCGGTTGCGGGAATATATTTGTTGAGCCCTTTGCTGGTGCCTATGTAAACATTTCCTTTTTTATCGGTAATCACCAGGTTGACCCGGTTGGCCAGCAGGCCGTTCTCTTCGGTCAGATGCAGGGTGATGGTGTCGCCGTCCCAGGCAAACAACCCCACATTGGTGCCCAGCCACAGGGTACCGTCGGGGCCGGAGGTGATGGCCAGCGGCGTAATGTTACGGGATACGATTTTCCGGTCGAACTTTTTGGTGGCGAAGTCATAACATGTCAGACCGGTCTTGCGTTCCGAGCCGATCCACAGTTTGTTGGTTTTCCGGTCGTAATAGAGCGCCGTGATGCCGTTACCCACCAGACCGTCGCCCTGCGAATAGCGGGTGCCCTGTTTGGTGGCCGGATCGAAAAAGGTCACCCCGTCGTTGGTGCCGGCCCAGAGGTGGTCCTCTTTGTCCACCGTCAGCGCCGTGACGATCAGATCGCGGTACAGGTAACGGTTGTTGAGATAGGCGTCATAATAAAACCGGTCTTTGCCGGGGTCATACTCAAAAATGCCCCCCTGGTAAGTGCCTATCCAGAGATGATCACGGGAATCGCTCACGATGAAACGGATGATGTTCTCAATGCCGTTTTCCTCCCGGGAATAATACCGGTATTTTTTGTCTCCTTTTTCCGACGGGTCAAATACCGTGATCCCCTCGTTGGTGCCGAACCAATAGACATCCTCCGGGCTCTGGTATATGGCCGAGACGGTGGCGTTGCTCAGGCCGTCGCTTTTGCCGATAACAACAAACTCCTCCCCTTTGAAAATGCTCATCCCGTGATACTGGGTTCCGATGAGGATATTCCCTTCATGGTCTTCCACCAGGCACTTGATAAAGTTATCCTGAAGCCCGTTGGTGTTGTCATAGGTCTTCAGCTTGCCGTCACGGATACGGGTGATCCCGCCACCCCAGGTGCCCACCCACAGGGTCCCTTCGCTGTCTTCCAGCAGGCAGCTGATCCAGTTGTTGGCCAGCCCGTCCCGCTTGCTGTCGTATATCTGCAGAGAGTCCCGTTCCCGGTTGTATTTATATAAACCTCCGTGATAGGTGCCGAACCACAGGTTCCCTTTCCGGTCTTCCAGCATGCACGTCTTGATGAAATAATGGGTGAAAGGCTTCAGGGTAAAGATCTCAAAGCTATCTTTTTCAGGGATATACCGGTGCACCCCCACATCCGTCAGGCAGAAAAAACGATTGTCTTTCGAAAGATAAGAGTTGAAGATACGGTCGCTCAGTCCTTTTCTGCCCAGGTATTGTTTTACCTGCATTTTCTTTGCGGGGCCGAAAGGGTTCTCAAGGAGCAGAGCGCCGGAGCCGCTGGTGGTGATCCATATCTTATGGCCGGCCGTTTCCCGTATGGAGGTGATATCGCCGTCGATCGTCAGCGAATCGAACCGGATGATCTCAAACCGGTGGCCGTCATAACGGGTAAGGCCTCCGTCGAGATGGCCGAACCACAGGTTGCCCCGTGAGTCTTCGAGGATGGAGAACACGCCGTTTGGGGCCAGTCCCTGCTCAGTAGTAAAGTCCCTGAACTCCCTGCCGTCAAACAGGGAGACCCCTGCTTCATTGCCCAGCCACACCAGGTCGTTGTGATCCTGAATGATCGTATATACCTTGGAGGAGCTCAGTCCCTCCTCCACACCGTAGTTATCAAAAAAATATTTCTGTGCCGTGCCGGGAATGACCGCTGCCGGCAAAAACAACAAAAAAAAGAGCAGGCGCCGGGGCAGAGCCGGTAAGAAAGGGAGGCGGAAATGCTTCATACAATCCAATCCGTTTATTTAGAAATAAAGAAAAATGTACCGTCCTCGTCCTCCAGCCCTGCGATCTTTCCGAACTGCGGTTTCTGCTGGTTGTTCTGCACCACCGCCTGGGTTACCTTCCTCACAATGCTTTCTATGGGGATACAGGCATCGGGATTGTTGAGCAGCGTATTGGCAAAGGTACGTGTAAACTGTGAATTATCCACCGCCAGCTCATACCCGGCCGACGAGAACACCTGTGACGACTTGAAACGCGTGGCTTTCCAGTCGTCGCAGCTACGCTCTTCGGGGATGGATCGCATGGCCTGGTAGAAGGTGGGCCCCGACTCGCAGGCGTCGGTGATCACCAGGATATGGGTGACCCATTTGGCATAGGCCTGCAACGCTCCTTTCAGGTTGCTGATATTGAAATAGGTGAACTCATCATCCCTGCGGGCATCCACGGGGATCCAGTAGCCCGTTTCGTTGATAAACTTGCCGTGGCCGGCATACCAGATCAGGATGGAGTTGACATGGTTGCTGCGCACCAGGTCACGCAGCTCGATAGAGAAAAACCGCTCCATCTGTGCCTTGGTCATATCTTTTTTCACGATGACATTGCTTACGCGGTACCGTGCCAGGGCCTTTTTCATCAGCATGATGTCCTTGGGCGGGCCGTCCAGCGAGGCAAAGGTCTGGTAGTTGGCGTTTTCGATAAACACCGCCCAGGTCTTGCCCATGGGATTGTCCGACGCCATGGCGATGCCCTCGCGGTTGAGGCGGTAGTCGGTGGTGGTCTTGTTACCGTAGATATCCTCGGCCGTCACGGTAAAATGATCCTTGTTCATAATGTTTATCGTAGCCGAAAAATGGGGGTTGGTCTCATCGGGCTTATAGCTGGCATAAATGCCGTTGATCATGATCGTTTTGATGGGGCTCTCGTCCGTGATCTTCCCTTCGATATAAAGCTCGGGCTCGGGCGACTCCAGATAGATCTCCCCGTTGTCGGAAGCATAGGGCGCCAGGATACTCACCTCCGGAGGATTGATCTCGGTACGGCGTATATAAAACTGTTCCCTGGCCACATTGTGATAGATATCGCTGGCTTCCACCAGGATCTCATTGGCGTCTTTCAGCTCCACATTGGCGAGAAACTCCACCATCCCGTTTTTCCTGTCCAGGTGTGCCGGCTGTCCGTTGATCTTAAGATATTCCAGATCGCTCTGGTCCTGCACGGTGCCTTTCAGGATCACCTCTTTTTTGTTTTCAGGCACATTGATCCTTTTACTGTCGTCGGGAGCGGGTATCAGCAGGGTGATCTCCGGCTTGTCGCTCTCACGGTTCAGCTCATACAGCCTCTTCTGTGCCTCCTTCAGCATTTTCTCAGCTTCCGCATTGTCTTTCGTCAGTTTGGTGATCGTCTTGTAATCCTTTTCCGCCGATTTGTAATCCAGGATGTCTTCATACGATTTGGCACGGGCCATGTATGCTTTGGGATCGTCGGGACGCAGACTGATTACCTTGGTAAAGTCGGTGATAGCATTGATGTGTTGGTTAAACTGCTGGTAGTATTTCCCGCGCAGAAAGAACATCTCCGGGTTGTCGGGCTCTATCAGCAGGATCCGGGAGATATCATTGATGGCGTTGGGCATATCCAGTTGTTTGGCATACACCCTGCTGCGGATAAGATAAGCCTGCGTGTTTCTGCTATCATAGGAGAGGACATAATCACACTCAGTGATCGCCTGCTCGGTCTTGCCCTCGGTCAGGTAAAGAGAGGCAAGTGCCAGCCGTGCATCGGTATATTGGGTATTCATGCCCACCGCCAGTCGGTAATTTCTCTCCGCCTCGGCAAGATTGGAGAGTTTTTCGTTGGCCTGAGCACACAGATAATAATTCAGGGGCGTCAACCTGATCTTTCCGGCCGAATCGGCTGCCTGCAAGGCCTCCTTGTATTTCCCGAGGGCCATCAGGGTCTTTACTTTCTCCTGCAGGGCACGGAGGGGCTTTTTCTCCAGGCGTGTGGACCGGTTCAGCATCCCCAGGGCTTCCTCATAGCGACCCAGATCATTCAGGATTTTGCCGGTACGGTAATAAAGATCCGGATCATCGTTGACAAACACCAGCGCCCGCTTATAATCCTCCAGGGCTTTCTCCGGCTGGTCGAGCTGCTCATATACCGCCGCACGGGCAACATACGCTTTGGTAAACTCCGGCTTTAGTTCGATGGCCTTCGTAAACTGGGCTATCGCATCCTGATAAGCCTTCCTGGTCAGAAATTCCTCGCCGGTCTTGTAATATTTCCTGGCATTCTGGGAAAACCCCTGCGAACCGAAAACCAGGATAAGCAGAAATCCGCCTAAAAATATTTTTGTTTTCATAACAACCTAATTTATACCAAAGATAACGAATATTTTTCAGACGCAGTTTTATACGTTCCTCCGGCAGGAAAGTTGCAATAAATTTCTTTCTCCAAAAATTTTCCTCCTACGTAGGGAACTACGTAGGAGAGGCGATAAAG
>CAZYPI010000207.1:0-5375 GCA_964649335.1 uncultured Rikenellaceae bacterium
GCAATGCGGGGGAAGGACAGAAGATTATGCTCCGAGGACTTGGCCCTAAGTTTACCGCCATTACCATCAACGGTTCCAGAGTTGCTTCCAACTCGTCCACTGACAAATCTGTTGATCTCAGCATGATATCTCCCGACCTGCTCTCCGGGATCGAGGTATATAAATCCCCTACCCCTGACATGGACGGGGAGGCAGTGGGAGGCACTGTGAATCTTATCGTCAAAAAAGCCCCTGAAAAAAGATTCGGAACCATTAAGCTGGACGGCGGTTATAACTCCCTGGACAAAAATTTTACCAATTATAAGATATCAGGTAATTTCAGCAACCGGTTTTTGAATAACAAATTGGGGTTGATCCTGCAGGGCAGTTCTGAACAGGTAAGCAGAAGCAATTATCTGCTGAGCACATCATCCACAACCCAGAACAATGAGCTGTATTTTAACAGCTTTAAACTTTCCGACAACAGTGAAACAAGAAAAAGATATGGAGGAAGCTTTAATTTGGATCTGGACATCGGTGACGGAAATATCTCGTTTTACACTTTCTACAGCAAAACAAAACGGGATATTTTTTCCCAGTCCGAGGCTTATGCCCCCCGTTCAGATAATAACGTAAAATACTATGTTTCCGAGAGAGACATCGATCTGGATATTCTTTCCACAGCCTTGCGCGGGAACCATCAGGCAGGCAAATTACTGATTGACTGGGATCTCTCGACATCCATCACCCATAATGACACTCCGCTCAACGACGAAATGCAATTCAGGGATCTCAACGCTTATTCCGGCAGTTCAATAGACAACAATGATTTTGACCAATGGATAAGCCAGGCCCATAAGAATTACGCGGAGTCACGCCTACGTTCTTCTTCAGCAATAACCAACACGGTTAAAGAGATTTATACATCTGCTATCCTGAATCTAAAGCTTCCTTACGGCCTGGGAAACAAGATCAGCGGTTTTATAAAAGGGGGTGCCAAATATACGGGACTGGACAGAAACCGGGATTATAACCAGGACTATGAACCGAGATACTATCTTAACGCTGATATCATGAATGAGGCAGTAGCCAGATACCCCGGAGAGATTTTTTACACTTCCAACGGATATATAGCCACAAGATCTTTCTTTCATGATTTTTCACCTGTTGACGGATCGGTTTTTCATGGTGAGTACCCGTTTAATTTGAATTTTGATCGCAGTTTGATTCACGACTGGTATGCAGTCCAGAAAGACAGTTATATTCATAATAAAAGAATGGATGTCAACGACTATACGGCCCATGAAAGCATTATTGCGGGATATTTGATGGGCAAAATCAATTTCGGGGAAAAACTGAATCTCATTGCCGGTGCACGCATCGAATCCTCCGGCAACAAATACGGAGGGAAATATTCCACCTTGACAGGGCCATGGGGAGACATCGGGACGTATTATGATACGACCACCACGCAACACTACACGGATATTCTTCCCAATTTCCATTTGGTATATAAGCCTTTACACTGGTTTCAGGTCAAAGCAGCGGCAGTTAAGACGATAGCCCGTCCCAATTACAACTATGTATCGCCCCGTGCTTTGATAGACATAAACACAAACAAGATCACTGCCGGGAATCCCGTTTTGAATCACATGGAATCGTGGGGATATGATCTTAACTTCTCTTTCTATAACGGAAAGTTTGGTCTCTTAACTGTAGGCGGATTTTATAAGGACATGAAAAATATTTTCTATACGGTTCAAAACTATTTTCTGGCAAGTGACAGCATTGCCGAGGCATTGGGATTTCCGGGGAACAAATATTTTTATCTTACTTCATACGGGAACAGTCCCAAAGCTCATGTCCGTGGTTTTGAGGTTGACCTTCAGACAAATCTGAAGTTTTTACCTTCTCCGTTCAACGGCATTGTGATCAATGCCAACTTCACCCGGCTGTATTCCGATTCGAAGAAATACTGGTTTACCACTCATGACACCGTATATCGCGATCCGGTCACCGGGAACATCATTACAGAGAGCACGGTGATCCCCAAAGAACGTAACATCACCATCCCCGGGCAGGTGCCTTATATTTTCAATATTTCCGTTGGATATGATTATAAAGGATTCTCCGGCAGGGTCTCCGGCGTTTATCAGGGCACTTATTTAGCCAGCCCCGGGACCCAAAAGATCCAGGATACGGATTCGTGGAAGTTCTGGCGCTGGGATGCATCGTTGAGCCAAAAGCTAACAAAACACTTTAAGATCTACCTCAACATTACAAACTTTAACAATCAACGGGAAGAGTCTTATAAAAATTCGGATTTAAATAGTCCTTACAGGATCCAGGAATACGGAACGATCATCTTCCTGGGTCTCCAGGCAAAATTTTAAACAATTTTTTCTATGTTTCATTAAAACCAAATTATTATGAAAAACTTCAACTTCTCAACAATGCTTCAGGGGATTATCGTCCCCGTAATCCGGAAAACATTCTTTCCGGGGCTGGTTCTTCTTCTTTTTGCTTTTTCTTCCCAGGCTCAACGGGTTGTTCAGGTTGCCAGTGGCACCGAACTGAGCGGAGTCATATTGGGTGACACCACGGACACCGGAGAGAGAGTAGATCCCAATACGATCTATGAGTTGGAAAGAGATGGTTTCTATCCTGTGGCCAAAGAGCTTAATCTGAAAACAATCCTTCACATTCGTGGGGCAGCCGGAGAAGGCGCCTTGCCGGCCATATATCCCCAAAAGGACGAAAGCAATAATTACCCGAAAGTAATTAATACCAAGGGGGATGTCACACTCGAATACGTTTATCTGTCCAATGCCAACGGGCCGGAGGCCAATCCGAAATGGGGAGGTTTTCGTGTGGGAGGCACCAAATCGAGGGTTATCCTGAGCCACTGCCAGTTTGAATATGACAAAGCCAGCACAGTGCAGATCCGGGCCGACAGTATTCGTTTGTATATATATAACTGCGTAGCCGCAAAAACCGGAAATTATGCAGCCTACAACGGCAACGGCCGCCTCGTGGACACCCGGGGGTATTATGTGGATACCATCGTCGTACAAAATGTTACGGTATATTATATGCAGGACCGTTTGATAAGAAATATGGGAGGAGAAATCAATTATCTTAAATTCGATCATGTGACGGCCGTAAACAATGGAGGCATGCATGGATGTTTCGCCATGGCCAAAGTGCACCATGCAGTGATTACCAACAATCTTATCATCAACTCCATGTACCAGGGCGACTGGCCCAATGATCCGGAACAAACGGGACCGCTGCCCGACAGGTTGCATCATTATATGATCACGATGGATACGGTATATTCCGATATGGTACTGGATATCCACCATAACAATTTTGCCTTTTCCCAGGATTTGATTGACTATTTCAATACGATTGACTCGGTGGGCATACCAAAGGTACTGGCTCCGCTGGTGGCCACCACCATGGGTGCAGACTCGGCCAATGCCTATTTTGAAGAATATGTCGAATTCACTAATATGCCACCTTTACCATGGGATTATCTGCATGCTATCTATACGGACCCGCAACCCAACCCGATGCCGAACAACTGGCCGGATAATATCGGAATTGCCAATATCGACGCAGGATATGCCAATACTTATACCTCCTACAGCGCTGCCGAAGACGGGACGGCTTTGGGAGACCTGAACTGGTTTGACGAGTTTACGGCTGTACCGCAGATAAAAGAAATCTCAGGAGATGTTACGGTATATCCGAACCCGGTAGTAACCACTGCTACCTTCAGGTATTCCCTCGATGTTCCTTCCGAAATACAGTTATCCGTATATAGCACCACAGGCCAGCGGGTGGCTGTTTTCAACGAGGGATTCCAAACAAAAGGAGAACACACCATAACGTGGAATACCGGTAATCTCCCCACAGGTATTTATCTCTTTACCTTAAGCAGCAAAGGAAATGCAAAACAAGGAAAATTCATCATTACAAAGTAGCCAAACCTTCATCAAATATCAGGACTCCGCAAAAAAGCGGAGTCCTTTTTTTAAGTTATGATTGAAATATGATTAGAAAAAACGGCCCCCGGCAAAAACATATCATCCCTCTTTCTTTTTTGCTCCTGTTCTTCGGGATATACGTATCCTGCAGTGTTAATGACACAGTTGTAATAAAAAACACCAGGGATAAAGTGATAAAAAAGATGGAGGAATCGGTGACTTTATACGATTCGTCCGAAAAGAGCCCAAGAAGTATTAATAAGGATGGAAAAGTAGTAATGGTATCCTCTTCGGACTGGACAAGCGGTTTCTATCCGGGATGCTTGTGGTATGTTTATGAAATGACCGGAGACACCCTGTTCAAAAAAGCGGCAGAGAAACACACGGAGATCCTGGAACAGGAAAAAGACAACAACACCACCCATGATATGGGTTTTAAGATGCTCTGCAGTTTTGGTAACGGTTATCGTTTAACCCGCAACAGGCACTACCGGGATGTTCTGATAGAGAGTGCCCATACGTTGGCCACGCGGTACAGCCCGGTGACCGGATGCATCCGGTCCTGGGATCATCATGCCAGCCGGTGGCAGTTTCCCGTAATCATAGACAATATGATGAACCTGGAACTGCTTTTCTGGGCATTCAAAGAAACCGGAGACTCTCTTTTTTACAACATTGCCGTTTCCCATGCAAACCGTACCCTGAAGAATCACTTCCGTCCGGATTACAGTTCGTGGCATGTGGTGGACTATGACACGATCACCGGTAAAGTTATCGGCAAAGTCACCCACCAGGGGTATGCCGACAGTTCGGCCTGGGCACGGGGCCAGGCCTGGGGACTGTATGGTTTTACGATGGCATACAGGTACACCGGCGATAAACGATATCTCGACCAGGCCAACCATATTGCGGAGTTTATATTACGACACCTTCCCCGGGACAGGGTTCCCTATTGGGATTTTGATGCTCCGGACATCCCCCACGAACCCCGTGATGCCTCGGCGGCAGCCATCACCGCATCGGCATTGTATGAGTTGAGTACCTATGAAAAAGATAAAACCGCTTACTTTTTTCATAATGCAGAAAAAATCCTGACCTCTTTAGCTACCAAATACATGACCCCTCCCGATGCTCACAATGGATTTCTTCTCGATCACTCCACCGGCAACTATCCCGCCCATTCCGAAGTGGATGTTCCGATAATTTACGCCGATTATTATTTCCTTGAAGCATTGATCCGCAGGGGAGATATTAAAAATAAAAAATGATTTTAAAAACCATTCCGGCCTGCAACGCGAAAAAGGTCATATCGGCTTCCCGGGCCACGGCGACGTGGTCTTTTTCAGGAATATCCGCATCAAAGAACTGTGAGGAAGGATGATCGGTGATCGTTGAATGTTGAAC
>CAZYPI010000208.1:0-5338 GCA_964649335.1 uncultured Rikenellaceae bacterium
TGTTTTAT
The DNA here is from genome assembly GCA_964649335.1 of uncultured Rikenellaceae bacterium. Lineage (GTDB taxonomy): Bacteria > Bacteroidota > Bacteroidia > Bacteroidales > VadinHA17 > DRPN01. The sequence goes on from CAZYPI010000208.1 coordinate 9, forward strand.
CCAAACCTTAACCGAATGTAATGATAAAATACAGTGTACTTTTAATTCTCGGTGTATTATTATCTGCAGCAACCTACTCCCAGGGCAATCCGAAGATCAACCGGAAAAGTTTTTTTACCGAACCGGCGGGCGCCGAAGCGGCGAAAAAAGAGCTGAAAATCGCAGAAAAGTATTACAAAAAAGGGCGCGGCACTTACGACGAAGCCCTGAAACACTACCTGAAGGTCTATCATTACAACTCCTCCTCCCCGGTGTTGAACTATAAAATCGGGGTATGTTATCTGTGGACCTCCAACAAAAAAGCATCCTTAAAATATTTCCGGAAAAGTTCGCCGGAGGTTTCCCGTTTTTATTATCTGGGCCTGGGCAGGGCATATCAGTACAATCATCAGTTTGACAAGGCCAAAGAGGCCTATATGAAGTATTATGATTCCATGAACAGGTTAAGGAAAAAAGATGCCAGAGCCCTGGTAGAGCAGCTTAAAAAAGAGTGTGATGTGAGTGCCGCCATCGTCAAAGATTCGCTGCCGGTGTTTATCATCAACCTGGGGCCTGTGGTAAACTCTTATTATGATGATTATGCCGCCATACTGTCGAATGACGGTTCCCGTCTCTATTTCACCTCCAAAAGGCCGAAAAAAGAACCGGAGAAAAGAGTCTCCCGGTTTAAATTCAAAGAACGTATTTTCCACACCGACAACAATGCCATAGATACGGCGGCCTCACAGGTGTTTGCCGAAGAACAGCTCAATGGCAAGACAAACACCAGCGTGGCCGGTTTCAGCCGGACGGAGGACAGGATCTATTTTTACAAAGGACTGGTACAGAACGGGCGGCTCATGACGGCGGTTATGGAAAACGGCAAATGGACACACGCCCGGAAGCTGAAAAGGATAAACACCATTGCCTACCGGGAGACCTCGGTTTCTTTTGACAAAAACGGCACGGCTTATTTTATCTCCACGCGCCGGGGAGGATTCGGAGGAAAAGACATCTGGATGGCCGTACACAAAAAGGGACAGAAATATTATAAACCGGTCAATCTGGGCAGAGTCATCAACACGCCTTTCGACGAGGAAGGGGTATATATCACCCCCGACGGCAACACGCTCTATTTTTCATCCAAAGGGCATGACGGCATGGGGGGATTTGACGTGTATAAATCAACACGCGACGCCGGCGGCAACTGGAGCAAGCCCCGCAATATCGGTTATCCCGTCAACAGCCCTGCCGACGAGTTGTTTTACCGTCCGACCCCGGACACCATGGTGGCCGTCTATGCCACCATCCGCGGTGACAGTTACGGCGGGCTGGATATTTACAAAATTCAAAAAGACCCGAGGATTCCTTTCACCCTGCAGGGAACGGTGCGGGATGCCGAAACGGGCACCATCCTGCCGGCAGCAGTGAACGTTTACGATCAAAACACGATGAAAGTACTGAAATCCACCGTGGCGGACTCTCTTACGGGGCAGTACAGTCTGACATTTGAAGACAAAGGGGATTATTTGGTGCAAGTGGATGATAAAGGATATAAAAGCGCTTCCGGAACCATCGACTGTCCGGCAAAAAGAAATGCGAAAGTAACCATGGACTTTAATCTGGAGTTGCAACGGCATCCTTTCACGCTCATGGGCACGGTCACCGATGCTGACAAAGAAACACCCGTGCCGGCCTCTTTGATCTTCAGTCCGGCTTCGCGGCCCGACTCGGTCATCGGCAGGGTGGTATCCAACGACTCCACCGGTGAGTATCTTATCACTTTTGATGACAAATACGACCTGATCATTCATGCCGAGGCCATTGATTATTTCCCGGTGGACAGTCCGCTGAACGTGGTGAACACGGCGAAGAAAGTGATCGTCAAAAACATCCGGATGAAACGCAGCCGGATAGAATACACCCTGGCCGGCCTGGTCACCGATGAAAAAACAGGCCGTCCGGTGCCTGCCATGATCAAACTGTACCGGCCTTCCCAGGAAGATCCTTTCCTGGTAATCCCCGCCGACAGTATGTCCGGAAAATATAAACTCAGCACGGAAGAAAAAGGGCCGTTCCTGGTGGAAGTGACGGCCAAAGGATACTTCTATGCCTATGATGTCTTCAGCTTCCCGAAGGATGAAACCGTCGTTGCGAGAAACTTCAATCTGAAGAAAATGGATGTGGGGGCCAGCATCGTCCTGAAAAACATCCTCTTCAACACCGGGAAGCCACCCTGAAACCCTCCTCTTTCGCCACGCTGGACAAACTGGCCGAACTGTTGCTGAAAAACCCGGAGGTAAAAGTGGAGGTATCGGGCCACACCGACAATGTAGGATCGGCATCGTTTAACAAAAGACTGTCCAAACAGCGGGCTCTTGCTGTGAAAAACTACCTGGTGTCGAAGGGTGTGGAGCAAGACCGGATCGTGGCCGTAGGCTATGGCTTCGAAAAACCCGTCGCCTCCAACGACACCCCCGAAGGACGGCAGCAGAACCGCCGGGTGGAAATGAAAATTCTGAATCAAAATCAGTGAAGAATGAAAAAGATAACAAAATCATTATTCATAATAACTGGCCTGGTCTTTGCGCTGAGTTCCTGTGTCAAGGACGAGGTAGTGATCGAGGCCGGCTTCAACAGGCCGCTGAATATTGCCGCACCGGTATTTCATGCACATTTCAGCGCCCAGGACGTCATCGACAGGATAGGTAAGAATGACTATATCTTCGTCGACGGGGACGGGCTGATCGTCGCGCAGATCGCGGACACCTCTTTTGATGTCACCTATGACGAGATCATCAGGATAAACGATATAAACTACCTGGTGACCCACCCTCTCAGTACCGGCAAATCCGTGAATGCGGTGCAGGAGTTTCGGGATACGATCGGCGCGGACCTGAAAGAAGACCAGCGTCTCGACAGCACACGGCTGCAGAGCGGCATGCTGGAGGTCACGGTAACTCCTCCCGGCGGGTTCACAGGCACCTGGGATTTGTTGTTCCCGGACATCACCCTGCCCGGCGGAGATAAGCTGACCGTCTCAGGGACACTGGATGCCCCTTCCACGACACAGACGGACATAGCCGGTGCCGATATCCGCTTTTTCCAGGTCGCCGGCGGCGGCAGTTCGTTCGAGATGATTTCCACCGTGAATGGCAGCGTATCCGGCACCCCGGCGGAAACAGGATTCACCGTTACCCTGAAACTGACGGACGCCGTACCTGAATATCTTTTCGGCTACCTGGGTACGGATACCATTATGAAACAGGAAGACAATGTGGATATTGTATTCTTTGATAACAATGAGTATCTGGATATCATCGAGTTCAAAGATATAAAGATGTTTATGGTCAGTGAAAACAGCTTCGGCGCACCCGTAGCCATTTCCCTCGATACCGTACTGTTCAGAAACACCGACACCGGGGAAGAGCAGTATCTGCAGATACCCGACGACAACACCATCACACAAAGTGCTGCCGTCTTCGACCCCGGCACCGGCACGGCAATCCCTTCTAAAGATTCCCTGCTGCTCAACAAAGACAATTCCAACCTGGTGGACATTGTCAACATCACCCCCGACAAGCTGCATTATTCCATCGCCGAGGTCGTCAACTATGACGGCGACACGGGGGAATCGAATTTTCTGATAAATGACGGCACCGCCTCACTCAAAGGACGGATAAAAATACAGGTGCCGCTGTGGTTCAAGACAGATAAATATGAACGTACCGATACGGTGGATTTTGATGTCCGGGACATTGTCGACGACAGCACCTCCATCGATTATCTCGAAGAGCTCAATCTCTATTTCGACTTTGAAAACGGATTCCCCTTCAGTATCTTCACCCAGGGATATATGACGGATGATAACCTTCAGGTGATCGACTCCCTGTTCAGCGGGGAACAGCAGATATGGAAGTCTCCCCCCATAGATGCCGAAGGGGTTACCCAGGGTTCCGAACCGACAGAGGTGAATATCCGCCTCGATCACGACAAGGTAAAGAAACTGTATGATAACCGGGTAACCAAAATCCTCCTGAGGTCACGTATGAATACGGGGGATGCGGCCAATCCGGAATTTGTCAAACTTTACGCGAGATATACGATCGATATAAAAATGTCATTTGACCTAAAAAGCAGTGATAAGCCTTTATAATCCGACAACCAAAACATTATGAGAAAGCCCGTATTCTTTTTACCGTTTATTGTCTTCCTTCTTACCGGTGCCGGGATAAAAGCCCAGAACCCGTTGTCATTATATTTTCTGAAAAACGTACCCCAGTCATCGATCATCAACCCGGCCATGAACCCGAGGGCCAACTTCTTTCTGGGGTTCCCCGGCCTCAATACGATCTACACCGGTTTCAACACCGACATCATGGGGCCTGACATCATTCAGGGATATAACGGAAAATATGTGACCCTGACCCAGGCTGATTTTGATTATGCGCCGTTTTACAAACAGATCGGTGATGCTGCCAATCTCGGTTTGTATCAAACCTATGCCCCTCTCATCTTCGGTTTCCGTACCAAATCGGGATATTTCACCTTTTCGTGGACCGAAAAACTGACCGAATCGCTGGCGATCCCCAAAGATATTTTCTCCATCCTTGACAAAGGGTTTCCGGACGGATCGCGGTTCGATTTCAGCACGCTGGGCACCCAGGCCCAGTATTACCGCGAGTTTTCCATGGGATACTCCATTAACCTGATGGATAACCTGATGATCGGAGTGCATGCCAAATTTTTGCAGGGACTGGCATCCGTAAAAACAGATGTGGAGCGTTTTGATCTCACAACAAACGTTGACCATTGGGATCTGGATATGAAAAGCGCCATTTATCTGTCCGCTCCCGTATATGTCTCCTATGACGAAGACGGCATCCCGACGGTGGACTCTATCCCTACGGATATAAAAACCCTCATCAATAAAGGACTCTTTAACTTTTCTAATCCCGGCTTTGCGGTGGATCTGGGAGCCGTTTACGAGCTGAATGAAGGATGGCAGTTTTCGTTCTCCGTGAATGATCTGGGATTTATCGCCTGGAGAGGGAAAGACCTGAACACTTTTTATGCCGACGGGACTTACTCGTTCAAAGGAATATACATAGACAACAACAACGCCGACAGCCTGGACAATGCCCTGGATGATCTGCTCGACACCATCAAAGTGGCGGTTAATTTCACACACGGAAACGAACATTTCAACACCGCCCCGGGGCCGAAACTTTATTTTGGGGCACAATACCGGTTCAACCACTATTTCAGTCTGGGAGCCATATCACGGTCGGTATTTGCAAAAAACGATTTCCGGCAGGAGTTCAATCTTTCGGCCAACCTGAACCTGTATC
>CAZYPI010000209.1:0-5335 GCA_964649335.1 uncultured Rikenellaceae bacterium
GCATCGCTGAAAATGCCGATGAGATAGATAAACAACAAAATGCACTGCTGGACTCACTCATCAGGAACAAAGGCCGGTTCAGAGATCCGGAAAAATACGGCATTGACATGATGCCGAAACGATAATTAACACTCCGTAAACAGGATGTCCCCATGAAAAAAATCTCCGGCTCTGTGTTTTTTTTCCTGTTTATGCTTCTTTATACACCAGGTGCCGGCCAGCAACCCGGCACCTATACAATCTCATTAACAGATAAAAAAGGATCCCCTTACAGCATTGATCATCCGGAGGCTTTTCTCTCGCAACGGGCACTGCAGCGGCGTGCCTCACAACACATTCCCCTCACACAGGCTGATCTGCCTGTATCGCCGGTATATGTTGACAGTCTGCGCTCTCTGGGTATGAAAATCGTCTGCCTGTCAAAATGGTTCAACACCGTTACCGCCTTCAGTCGCGACACCCTGCTGCTCGACACCCTCACCAGTCTGTCGTTCGTTGCCGGCCTCCGGCTGGTCAAACCCGCCCTGGCCGCCAAATCAAAACATACCAAATGGATCGGCCGGCAGACCCCCGCTGAGGGAGATTTTTTCCCCGTTCAGTTAAGCATGTTGCACGGTGACACACTCCACCGGATGGGTTTTACCGGCAAAGGAATGCTCATATCTATCCTGGATGCCGGTTTTTATCATGCGGATGTCCTGCCGGCGTTCGATTCCCTATGGGCCAACGGACAGATCCTGGGCACCCGGGATTTTGTGACACAGAACAGCGGGGTGTTCGAGGATCATCCGCATGGCATGAACGTGCTAAGCATTCTGGCAGGGATCATCCCCGGCCGGCTGAGGGGATCGGCTCCCGGAGCCGATTACTGGCTGCTGCGCACCGAAGATGTGTACAGCGAGTACCCTGTCGAAGAAGAGTACTGGACCGCAGGCGCCGAGTTTGCCGACAGTGTCGGATCGGACATCATCCATTCCTCGCTGGGGTATTATGTCTTCGATGATCCGTCCATGAGCTATACTTACCGGGACATGAACGGCAGGACCACCACCGTGGCCAGGGCTGCCGTTATGGCGGCACGCCGCGGCATGATCGTGGTGGTCAGTGCCGGCAACGAAGGCAACAAAACCTGGCATTATATCATCTCCCCGGCAGATGCCGACAGTATCCTGGCCGTGGGGGCTGTGGACTCTCTGCAAAACCCCGCTTCTTTCACTTCCTTCGGCCCCTCTTCCGACGGCCGTGTCAAACCCGACGTGAGCGCCATGGGGGTCAGCGTACTGGTGCAGGGATCCAACGGCACCGCCGCACGTGGCAGCGGCACCTCCTTCTCCTCACCGCTGATCAGCGGCCTGACGGCCTGCCTCTGGCAGGCCTTCCCCACCATGGAACCACAAACGGTCATACAGACAGTGCGCGAGAGCGCCGGCCATTTTCCGAATCCGGATCACCGGACAGGCTACGGCATCCCCGACTACCTCCTCGCTTACACACACCTGAACCTCCTCCGCCATTTTGCCGAAAACCCCTCCCCCGTCCTGGCTTATCCCAACCCGTTCAACAGACAACTCACCGTGGTGGTGCAGGCCGGAAAACCCCTGCCCGTCACCATACAATTCTTTGACATGGCCGGAAGAATGATTTACGAAAAAACCTTTGCCAACAAAAAAGAGGGGATCAGGATCTTTCAAATGGACCTCGCTTATGCCCTGCCGGCCGGCTTCTATATCATGCAGGTCACCAACGGCCCCTCCCGGGCCAACACCCGGATCGTCAAAACAAAATAACCGTGGAAACAAAAGAACACCTGACACTTTCGGAACTCAACCGCAGGATCAAAACAACTCTGGAAGAGGGGTTCCCTCATCCCCTCTGGCTGGTGGCAGAGATCAGTGAAATGAAGATCAACGCCAGTGGCCATTGTTATCTGGAACTTATCGAAAAAAAAGCCGGTAGCGACCTTCCTGCCGCCAAAGCCCGGGCCACCATCTGGGCCTACACTTTCAGAATGCTGAAACCCTATTTCGAGACCACTGCCGGCAGGCCGCTGGCTCCCGGCCTGAAAGTACTCGTGCAGGCGGAAGTGTCCTTCCATGAAGTATATGGTCTGTCTCTGAACATCAGGGATATCGACCCGGCCTATACCCTCGGCGAAATGGCCCTGAAACGAAAAGAGATCATAGAACGCCTCCGGAAAGAGGGCATCCTGAATATGAATAAACAGCTTCTTTTTCCGCCGGTGCCGCAAAACATCGCCGTGATCTCCTCGGAAACAGCTGCCGGATACCAGGATTTCGTACACCAGCTTGCTCATAATCCGTGGGGATATCATTTCAACCTGGAGCTTTTCCCGGCCACCATGCAGGGGCCGGAAGCCGAAGAGACCCTGATCGAAGCCCTGGAGAATATTTACGGGCAAGAAGAAGCCTTCGATGTGGTTGTGATCATACGCGGCGGGGGCTCACAGGCTGATCTGGCCAGTTTTGACAACTACAGAATGGCCGCTCATGTCGCCCAGTTCCCGCTGCCGGTGCTCACCGGAATCGGACATGAAAAAGATGAGACGGTGACCGACCTGGTGGCTTATACCAACCTCAAAACGCCCACGGCAGTGGCCGAGTTCCTGCTCGACAGGGTCCGGGAGTTCGAAGAACGCTTTACTGACACCGCCGAAAGGATCTTTCAGATCGCCGAAAACACCCTGTTCGCACACACCACCAGACTGAAACATTATGTGTACGGGCTGAATAACCTGCTGCTCACGCGCTTTTCCGGCCATGAAAAAAAACTGGATGTGATCAAACAAAAACTCTATTATCTCTCTGATAAAACCCTGCGGGAAAAAACACACCGTCTTTCCGGACTGGCCACGAACATCAGACAAGCCACGGATGGTTATCTGACCGCACTCCGCCAAAAAACCGCATTGATGGCCGGGGCGGTCCCTCCTCTGATAAAACAATATTTCACTCACCGTCAACACCACCTGACCGTGCTGGACAAAAGTCTCTCTTACCTCGACCCGCACAACGTCCTAAGCCGTGGGTATTCCATCACCAGACTGCATGGCCATGCCCTAAAAAAAGCAAAGGATATCCGCCCCGGCGAGGTCATTACCACCAAACTTTTTGAAGGAGAGATACAAAGCAGAATAATAAAATAATAGTTTTAATAAAACTCTTTTTCTATTTTTGCGTAAATAACAATAATATAGACTGTTTGCCGGCATGAGACAATTGCTGAGAAATATATCCCTGGCCTTTATCCTTCTTTTAGGTGCCGGATTACAATGGGCTCATGCCGGAAACCCCGTTATCGACAGTCTGGTGAAAAAAACCGTCACTGCCAGCGACGCTGAGAAGGTGCTTTTATACACCACAATAGCAAAACAATGCCTCGACTCCTCCTTGTCCGTGAGCTTGGGTTATGCCTTGAAGGCCATGTCGCTGGCCGACAGCCTGGGCGATAGACAACTGATAGCCAATGCCTACAACCGCCTGGGCACGGTCTATTATTTCCTGAACAATTATGAAAAAGCCAGTTTTTATATTATCCAGGCCCTGAAGATCAGAGAAAGCCTGGGCAACCTGTCGGAAATAGCGGCCTCCTATACCAACCTGGCCATAATCTATATGGCCCTGCAAGATCTCGACAAAGCCATCTATTTCAATAACAAGTCCATCGATATGCACAAAAAACTGGGCGTTTCCTCCGGCCTGGGAGCCAATTACAACAACATGATGATCTTTTATGAAAAGAAAAAAGATTGGACCAACGCGCTGTACTGGGGATATAAAACCCTGGACTTTAACAAAAAGATCAATGACCTTCAGGCCATTGGGGATGCCTACCTGAATATCGGGGAGGTGTATTACATGCAAAAAGATTATAAACGGGCTCTGGGAAATTACAAAAAAGCCCTTTCTATCGCTACCGAACAGAGGAACATGTTCAGCAAAACACTGTCCATGAACAACCTGGTAAAGCTATACCTGGACATCCATAAATATGACAAAGCTTTTGACCTGCTTCAAAAAGAAGGACAGTTGCTGAAAAATTATTACAGCCCGAGAGTTTTAACGGATTATTACAAAAATTTGTCCCGGTATTATAAAGAACAAGGCAACTATGCCAATGCTTATAAGTTTCTGCGAATCGAAGCTGCTTACCGGGATACCACCCGGGAGAAAAATGCCTATGACAAAATCCTGACCCTGCAGAAGAGTTATGACTCCCAGAACCTGGAATACCAGATACGCACCCTGAAACAAAACCAGCAGATCAAACAACTGAGTCTGAAAAAGGAGAAGCAAGGGATGCTGGAATTTGGCATTTTCTCCGTGTTGCTGTTGTCCCTTATCCTCTTTATCTCGTGGGCCTTCCGCAAATTAAGAAATGTGAAGGAAGAAGTGGCCCGCCGGAACCGCACCCTGGAAGAAGCCAACATCCAACTGTTTGAAACCGAGAAACAACTTCAGTCCCTGAACCAAACCAAAGATAAGTTCTTCTCTATCATTGCCCATGACCTGATCAACCCCTTCCAGCCCATTCTGGGCCTGTCCGAACTGCTGGTAATGGATCTCGACCGCCTCTCGGACGAAGATATCAGAAAATATGCCTCCCTGATCAAAGACTCGGCCATGAGACTGTTCAACCTGCTGAGCAACCTGCTCAAATGGACACAGGCTCAGACCGGAAGACTCAGCTATGACCCTGAAAACATATATGTAGCTGAACTTGTCAATGAAATACTCTCCTTTTACAAGGAAAATGCCAGGCTTAAAAACATCCATTTAATGAACCATGTTGACAAGGATATATCGGTCTATGCCGACAGGGAATTGTTAAGCGCTATCATCAGAAACCTGGTCAGCAACGCCATAAAGTTTACCGACAATAACGGATACGTCAAAATCGACGCCGTTAAAAAAAACGGTTTCGTCGAGATCTCTGTCGAAGACAACGGAACAGGTATCGATCCCGTCCGCCTGGAAAAAATATTCTCCCTCGAGTCGGCGGTCTCCACCCGGGGTACCCGCAACGAAGAAGGCACAGGCCTGGGACTAATCCTTTGCAAAGAATTTGTCGAAAAAAACGGTGGCGAGATACGCGTCTCCAGCTACAAAGGAAAAGGAACAGTCTTCTATTTTACCATGCCCGTAACCCGTGATAATAAAGACAAATGAAACATCCATGCTGGATTTTAGAACACACAGAAAAATAATTATTGAAATAAAAAAAAATTTAATGATATGACCCCCACCCTAAGATATTCATAAGATAAAAAAATACATGAAAAATATCCCTCCCCCTCGGCGAGGGGGAGGGATAATGG
>CAZYPI010000210.1:0-5318 GCA_964649335.1 uncultured Rikenellaceae bacterium
GCTTTCATGATCTGCCCTTCATACAGCAGATAAGCCCTGTCGGTGATCGAGAGGGTTTCGTGCACATTGTGGTCGGTGATGAGTATCCCGATGTTTTTATCTTTCAGATGGGCCACGATCTCCTGGATATCCTCCACGGCGATGGGGTCCACACCGGCAAACGGCTCGTCCAGCAAAATAAAATGAGGTTTGAGCGCCAGGGCTCTGGCGATCTCGGTACGCCGCCGCTCACCCCCCGAGAGTTGGTTGCCCTTGTTTTTACGAATTTTCTCCAGGCCGAATTCGGCGATCAGGGATTCCAGTCTCTCATGTTGTTCTTTTTTGGGGATATCCGACATCTCCAGCACCGCCAGGATATTGTCTTCAACGCTCAGTCCCCGGAAAACGGAAGCTTCCTGTGCCAGGTAGCCGATGCCGCGGCGGGCACGTTTGTACACCGGCAGGGAGGTGATCTCCTCCTCATCCAGGAAGATCTTCCCCTCCAAAGGGCGGATCAGCCCCACGATCATATAGAAAGTAGTGGTTTTTCCCGCCCCGTTGGGGCCGAGCAGCCCCACGATCTCCCCCTGCTGCACCTCTATGGAAACGTGATCGACGACCGTGCGTTTCCGGTATTTCTTCACCAGATTGTGGGTTCTGAGTTTCATACTGCGGTTTTATATTCTGAACGAAGATACGAATAATTCATTGTCAGGAGCCTATTCGGGTTTTTCCGGTTCATTATCTCCTTCCTCGTCCGGTTCTTCGGGGGCGAATCCCTCACCGGTTTGCTCTGCACCGGCGGCAGGTTTTTCATCTTCCGGCTCTTCTGTGGCGGAAGCTTCCTCCCCGCTTTCCGGTGCCGGGGGCTCCGGATCTATCTCCGGCCCTGGTTCGTCTTTCCCGTATCCTTTTTCTTCAAAAGCGGCATCCTGTCGGCGTTTGATCCGTTTGGAAATAACAATGCTCACTTCATATAAGATGATCAAAGGGATAAACACCAGGATCTGACTGAAGACATCCGGCGGGGTGATGATGGCCGACAGGATCAGGATGATCACGATAGCATGTTTGCGGTAGCGCTTCAGGAAGGCGGGGGTCACCAGCCCTGCTTTTGTCAGGAAATATACCAGCACCGGCAACTCGAAGGTGATCCCTCCTGCCAGCGTGACGGTCGTTACCGTGGATATATATGACCGAAGATTGATGCGGTTGATGATCTGGCCGCTGACCGAGTAAGATCCCAGAAAATTGATGGAGAGGGGGGCGATGATAAAATATCCGAAGAGCACTCCCAGGAAAAAAAGCACGGAGCTGTAAAACACCGATCCGCGGGCATATCTTCTTTCGTTTTCATACAATGCCGGTTTCATGAATTTCCAGAACTCCCAGAACACATAAGGAAAAGCGACCACCACACCGACAATCAGAGAGACCATTATGTGTGTGGTGAACTGGCCGGCCATATTGATATTGATGATCTCCAGCGGAATGGTGTTGATGCATAATTTAGCGATATGAACCAGCTCTCCCAACCGGCACAACAGCCGGTTGGTGATGAAACCGGGGCTCTTCGGTGCCAGGATGATGTTGTCGAAAATAAAATTATGATAGATAAAGGCAACAATGGCCATAATAAAAACGGCGACGGCAGAACGGATCAGATGCCACCGCAGTTCTTCCAGATGCTCCAGAAAAGACATCTCATCCGCCCTTTTTTTCTTTTTTTTCTTCGCCATAGTCCTTTTTTTCTTAACGGCCGGTCATGGAAATATGCCTGCCGGTGAAACGAAAAGTTTTCAGAATACAAATAAAATAAACTTATCAGAGAAAAGTTTTATTTATTGAAAAATAGTTGTATATTAGTAAACATTGAAAAATACAATAACAGATATTTTTATTATTTTTGTTGGCTTTTTAAAAAATTGAAGAATTTCAGGTAGTAGAAGGATGAGTGTAAGTACGGATATTTCGTTGGCAGGATACCTCAAGAAGTATTTTGGGTTTGATACGTTTAAGGGGAACCAGGAGGTGATCATCAGAAACCTGTTGGACGGAAGGGACACTTTTGTCCTGATGCCCACCGGCGGCGGGAAGTCATTGTGTTATCAGTTACCGTCTCTGATTTTGCCGGGGACGGCCATTGTGATCTCCCCGCTGATCGCTTTGATGAAGAACCAGGTGGACGCCATGCGTAACTTTGTGAGTACGGATGACGGCATCGCTCATTTTCTGAACTCGTCACTTTCGAAGGCAGCCATACAGCAGGTGAGACAGGATGTGATGGAGCAGAGAACCAAACTATTGTATGTGGCTCCCGAGTCACTGACCAAGGAAGAGAACATTGATTTTCTGAGACAGATCAATATCTCCTTTTTTGCCATTGATGAGGCACACTGTATCTCTGAATGGGGACATGACTTCCGGCCCGAATACCGCCGCATACGTCCCATTGTGGAGAAGATCGGCAGGGCTCCCATCATTGCCCTGACAGCCACAGCCACCCCCAAAGTGCAGCATGATATCCTGAAGAACCTGGGCATGCTGGATGCCAACGTGTTCAAATCGTCGTTTAACAGACCCAACCTCTATTACGAGGTACGGCCCAAGGTGAACGCTACCCGTGAGATCATCAAATATATCAAAGCCAACCCGGGGAAATCAGGGATCATCTATTGCCTGAGCCGGAAAAAAGTGGAAGAGCTGGCCGAGACACTGCAGGTGAACGGCATCAAAGCCCTGCCTTATCATGCCGGTATGGACTCGGTCACGCGTTCTGATAACCAGGATAAGTTCCTGATGGAGGAAGTGGATGTGATCGTGGCAACCATCGCTTTCGGCATGGGCATCGACAAACCCGATGTGCGCTTCGTGATCCATTATGACATTCCCAAAAGTCTCGAAGGATATTACCAGGAAACGGGCCGCGCCGGCCGCGACGGCGGCGAAGGCAGATGCATCGCTTTTTACAGCTACAAGGATATCCAGAAACTGGAAAAGTTCATGCAGGGCAAGCCGGTGGCCGAGCAGGAGATCGGCAAACAACTGTTGCTGGAGACCACCGCCTATGCCGAGTCGGCCGTGTGCCGCCGGAAAATGCTGCTGCATTATTTCGGAGAAGATTACCACGAAGAAAATTGCGGTACCTGCGATAACTGTACCCACCCAAAGAAACAGTTCGAAGGAAAAGAGTATGTCGTCAAAGCGCTGAAGGTCATCCTGGCGGTGCATGAGAAATTCAAAGCCGAACATGTGGCGCAGGTGCTGAGCGGACAGGCTACCTCGGGGGTGAAATCCTATAAACATCACCTGCTGGAGGTCTTTGGGCTGGGAAAAGAAAAAGACGAGAAATTCTGGGCAGCCGTCCTGAGACAAATGCTGGTGCATTATCTTATTGAAAAAGAAATCGAGAACTACGGTCTGCTCAAAGTGACCCGCAAAGGTCATGAGTTCCTTGAGAAGCCTTATTCTTTCTTGATGGTGGAGAACCACGACTATGAGTCTATCGACGAAGAGAATGCGGCTGCTTCGGGGAAAACAGCCGCCGTGGATGAAGAGCTACTGAGTATACTGAAAGACCTGCGGAAGGAGATCGCAAGGAAAAAGAACCTGCCTCCGTTTGTCATCTTCCAGGATCCTTCGCTGGAAGATATGGCCATCCAGTATCCCGTTGCTCTGGAGGAACTGCACAATATCACCGGCGTGGGCCAGGGGAAAGCCCTTCGTTACGGCAAAGAGTTCGTGAACGTGATCAAAAAGTACGTGGAGGAGAAAGAGATCGTACGTCCTAACGAAATGGTGGTGAAATCGGTGGTCAATAAGTCGGGGCTCAAGGTGTATATCATCCAGAGCATCGACCGAAAAATATCGCTGGATGATATCGCCAACTCCAAAAACATTGAGATGAACGAGCTGCTCGATGAGATCGAGTCCATTGTTCATTCCGGGACACGGCTGAACCTGGATTATTACATCAACCAGGTGCTGGATGAAGATCATCAGCAGGAGATCTTTGATTATTTCAGGGAGGATGCAGAGAACGAGTCTGTCGAAGCGGCTCTGGAGGAGCTGGGAGAAGATGAATACAGTGAAGAAGATATCCGTCTGATGCGCATCAAGTTCTTCTCCGAGATGGGGAACTGATTTTTTCCGTGCCTCTGTAATGTTTTTCTTCCTTTTCCGTCATACAATAAACACCCGTTAAAACAATCGTATGTCTGTAATTTTATCAGTACATGAACTGACCCGTTATTACGGCAGGATCAGAGCCGTAGACGGCATCTCCTTTGAGGTGGTTTCCGGTTCGGTATATGGCCTGCTCGGTCCCAACGGCAGCGGCAAGACCACCACTCTTTCCATGATTATGGGTTCGGTGATCCCCCGTTCGGGCACGTTTCACTGGTTTGGGAACATGAAAAACAGTGCCTCTGACAACAGGAGGATCGGTTCGCTGATCGAAGCACCCCGCTTCTATCCCTATCTCACCCTGGAGCAGAACCTGATGATCCTGGCCCGGATTAAGGAAGTGGACCCGGCAGAAATACGCAGGGTTCTGGAGACAACCCTGCTGTGGGAACGAAGATCATCGCATTATTCCACCCTTTCGCTGGGCATGAAACAGCGTCTGGGCATTGCCGCAGCGTTGCTGGGAGACCCGGAGGTGCTGGTGCTGGACGAACCGGCCAACGCCCTCGACCCGGAGGGGATCGCCGATGTGAGGCGCATCATCCTGGAAGAAGCTTCCAAAGGCAAGACCATCATCATGGCCAGCCATATCCTCGATGAGGTGGAGAAAGTATGTACGCATGTAGCCATACTGAAAAAAGGAAAGATCATTGCCGAAGGACTGGTGCAGGAACTGCTCGCCGAAGGAGATTCACTGGTGGTGGAAGCTTATGACATCGAAAAACTGGCCGCGATACTCGGGAAAAGCCCTCAGGTGGCCTCCCTGCGCCGGGACAACGGGGCACTGGTACTGTCCCTGAAAAAAGAAGTGTCCCCGGCTGAGATCAACCAACTGGCTTTCAGCCACAACATCGTGCTGACACGCCTCGAACAAAAGAAAAAATCACTGGAGTCGCAGTTTCTGGAACTGGTGAAAGAAGAAGGGGTTAAAGAAAAATAAACAGGTTCCATCCGAAGCACTATTGAAAAAACAACTATGTATGAAATACCCATGATTGATTTTAAAACACAAGGGGAAATGATTAATGAAACAAAAAAAATAATTTATGAAATGACCCCCTCCCTAAAGTTATTCATAAGATAAAAAAACGCAGGAAGAATATCCCTCCCCCTCGCCGAGGGGGAGGGAAAGAGGGAGGGGGTTAATCAAAAGG
>CAZYPI010000211.1:0-5281 GCA_964649335.1 uncultured Rikenellaceae bacterium
AGGGTGGTATGCTCCAGTTTCAGTCCTTTCTCTTCGGAGATAACGGTACCTCCTGTCAGGATGGCAATGTCCTCGAGCATTTCTTTCCTTCTGTCACCAAAACCGGGCGCTTTCACGGCAGCCACACGCAACGAGCCGCGCAGTTTGTTCACCACCAGGGTGGCCAGGGCTTCACCGTCCACATCCTCGGCAATGATCAACAACGGACGTCCTGCCTGTGAGGTTGCTTCCAGAATGGGCAGCAGGTCTTTCATTGTAGAAATCTTCTTGTCGTGGAGAAGGATATAGGGATTCTCCAGTACGGCTTCCATCTTCTCGGTATCCGTGATGAAGTAGGGAGAGATATATCCCCGGTCAAACTGCATCCCTTCCACCACTTCTACGGTGGTCTCGATCCCTTTGGCTTCTTCCACGGTGATCACCCCTTCTTTTTTCACTTTCTCCATGGCCTCGGCGATCAGCTTACCGATGGCCATATCGTTATTGGCGGAAATAGCGGCCACCTGTTCGATCTTTTTCGTATCGTCACCAACGGTGCGGGACATCTCTTTCAGGTGTTCCACCACTTTGGCCACAGCCAGGTCTATCCCCCGTTTCAGGTCCATCGGGTTGGCACCGGCCGTCACGTTCTTCAGTCCCACGTCATATATGGATTGTGCAAGAACAGTAGCCGTTGTCGTTCCGTCGCCGGCATTGTCAGCCGTTTTCGAGGCAACCTCTTTGACCATCTGTGCACCCATATTCTCAAACGGATCCTCCAGTTCAATTTCTTTGGCTACGGTAACGCCGTCTTTGGTCACCTGCGGTGCACCGAATTTTTTATCCAGCACCACATTGCGGCCTTTGGGACCCAAAGTCACTTTTACCGAGTCCGAAAGGATATCCACACCCTTCTTAAGCAAGTCTCTTGCTTCTATGTTAAATTTGATTTCTTTTCCCATTTTTTTAAATGTTTTTTAATGGTTAATACTATAAAAAAATTATACGATTGCTAAAATATCAGACTGGCGCAGAATCAGGTAATCTTTCCCGTCAATGGTGATTTCCGTACCTGAATACTTGCCATACAAAACCGTATCACCGGCTTTCACTTCCATTTTCTCGGATTCCGTACCACTTCCCACAGCCACTACGGTACCGCGTTGCGGTTTTTCCTTCGCCGTATCGGGAATGATGATTCCGCTACTGGTTTTTTCCTCGGCAGGTGCGGGCAACACAACGACCCGGTCTCCCAGTGGTTTGATGTTTACTTTCTCCATATTCCTTTTCGTATTTAAGTGAATAAAACATTTTTATAAGCCGTCACCTCTTTATCACATTTTATGCCAAATCCTTTTCATCCCGGAAACCTGTGGCGTAAAAAGACACTTTAACAGGTGCTCACGTACACACCCGGCCGGGAGCCCTCCCGAAAACAAGAGACTACAACCTGGTTTACTGTCAGTTACACAAACTCCTGTACATTCAGGACGCGGCACAAAAAAAGGTGTCAGGTTTCTGACAACCTGACACCTTTTATTTTTTGCGGATTTTAAATTTCTATTTTCCCTGGGAATTGTTGTTCCCCTGACCCTGACTCTGATTACCGGTTGCGGGCTGGGAGGGCAATGCCGTAGGCAGCGAAGGGATCGCATTGGGATCCACAGCACGGTTGATCTGCTGCTCGATCATGGAGTTTTCCGTTTTATTCTTCCGCGGAATGGCCGCCGTTGCCAGCAGGGACAACACCACCACCGAAGCGGCTAATGTCCAGGTAGCCTTCTCGAGAAAATCCGTCGTTTTCCGGGCACCCATGATCTGGCCCGCCCCCGTAAAATTGGCAGCCAGACCGCCCCCTTTGGAATTTTGTACCAAAACCACCAGAATCAAAAGAATACTGGCTAAAATGATCAATACTGAAATTAATGTATAAATAGCCATGACTAACCTTTTTTCGTCTGATCCCTCAGGATCTGTTTAATTTTTTCAATTTGGGATGCAAAGTAACTACTTTTTTCCGGATATTTCAAACTTAATTTTTCATAAGCATGCATGGCTTTGGTATAATAACCCTGTTTCAGGTAGATCTTGGCCAGTGTCTCGCTGAAAAATCCGCTGTCACTCCCTTTTTCTTCCTCTTTTCCCACTGAAATAGCGGACGATCCATCTGCTTCGGGTTCTTTGCGGGGGATGATCCGGGGCCTGCTTTGGATAAACCGGTCGATCAGTTCATCTTCCGGTTTTTTATTTTTGTTGCCGTTCCCTGACTCCCCGGGATTTTCCATACTGAAATAATCCAGCCAGCCGCCAAAGCCCATCTCCGGCAATCTTTCGCTACTTAAGTTTTTTTTTTCGTCCGGGCCCGGGTGATCGGTGCGTCCGGTCTTGCGGGAGGTATCCTCCTCGCCGGGCGGCGCTTCCCGCGAATCATCCAGTGACAAAAGATCGCCGGTGTCAATGGCCGGGGTACCCTCCTCTTCCCTGTAGGGCTGATCCTGTACCCCGCCGGCAACATCAGACCCTTTGATATCTTCTTCCAGGGTAAACAGATCATCGGCAGGCAAGGATTCCGTAATCGTCTCCTGCCCGGAGGTGCCGGTTTTTTTCGTTTTTTCTTCTTCCGTGGGTATCTCCGTACGGCTTATCCTTTCCGTCTCCTTACCGTGGATAGAGGTTCTGTCTGCCGGGATATCACTGTTTTTTTTTTCGGTGCCGGTGGTCTTTTGTATTTCCTTCAACCGGCTTTGTATCTCTTTCAACAGGTCTTCCTTCGAACGGGCCCCTGCAACAGTCTCTTCCGGAGCCACTGTCTTTTTCTCCTTTTTCTCTTCCGTAATCCTCGCCCCGCCCGTATCCGCGGCCTTCTCTTTTTGCTGAATGGCCGGCTGTTTCTCTGCTGCTCTCACAGGCCCTTCCGTCGTGTGCTCCCCTTCCACGACAACCCCGGCATCTTCTTTTTCCGCCACGGACTTTTGTTCCCGGACTTCTTCCTTTTTTCCCTCCGCTTTTTCCTTTTCAGGCTCCTTCTTCTTTTCCTCTTCAACCACAACAGGCTGATATTTCGTATCGTGAAGAAGCAGATAAAGCTTCTTCCGGTTATGAACGTGGAGGGAAGATATTTTCAACTGTGTGTCAAACCGGATGTGCTGCAAATTATGCAGGTTCTTAAGGTACAAAAGGTGAGCCGTCTGAAAGTATGGAAAATCCGTCAACAGGTCACTCACTTCCGTAAGACTCTCCCGGTCAAGCTTCCCGGGAGTATCCAGATATGATATGAATTCTTCTTTCCTCATGAAATAAAGACTACCAGTTAACAAAAGCCCTGTTAAAAATATCCTCTGTCAGATTCTCCACATTTTTTTTGATAAGATCTTCTTCCACGGCAGAAAAATCCTGGGTACCGGGATAATCTTCATAACGCGAAAACGAAGCATCAAAATCCTGCTCCGGGTCGACGTTGTTGGTGAATTTCACGTGTACGGTAATGGTAAACCGGTTCAGGCCGGCCGTTTCATTGCCGGTAATGGCCACGGGGGTCACCCTGTATCCCGTGATCTCTCCCGAGAACTCCACATCTCCACCGCTCTCCACCATCCGCAGTTTGGTCTGGGAGATGATCTTGTCCTTGAGCGCTTCGGTAAATATCTGGCTCATAGCGGGGTTGACCGTTGAGCCGAGCTTCACCCTGTTGGGAAAATAATCCACCGACACCGTTTTCACCTGGGGAGAGATAGATGCCCCGGACAAGGAATAAGAGACCTTGCAGGCCGTAACGACAACGGTCAGCAAGAGCACAGCCAGGATTCCTCTGCTCAACAATTTCCATTTTATAATACGTTCTTCTCTTCCCACAGCAGAACCGTTCTTCAGTTAATATTGTATTCTTTTATTTTCCGGTACAATGTCCTTTCCGATATCCCCAGCTCGCGGGCAGCCTGTTTTCTTCTGCCATTGTGTTTGTCCAGTGCTTTCCTGATCAGTTCGATCTCCTTTTCTTCCAGCGAGAGGGTCTCTTCTTCGATCTCCTGGGTATCTTCGATCACCGGGTTGCCGGTGGCAGGATGATAGGCCCCGGGCAAAGGATCTGCTGCCGGCACGGAGTTCTCCTTATCACCTCCCAGACGCCGGATCACCGTCGCATGGTTTGTTTCCACTTCCGTAAAATCGTTCTCCTTCCGCAGCATGTCAAAAACGATCTTTTTCAGATCATTCATATCGTTTTTCAGGTCAAAAAGGATCTTATACAATATCTCCCGCTCCGAGGCAAAGGATTTCTCATCCACCCCTTTGGGGATCAATGCCGGCAGTTTCACACCCATATAATCCGGCAGATATCTTTTCAGAATATCTCCGCTGATCTCCCTGTTCTTTTCGATAATGGATATCTGCTCGGTGATGTTTTTCAGTTGCCTGACATTCCCCGGCCAGCGGTAACTCATCAGCACCGCTTTGGCATCATCCGTAAGGCGGATGGCAGGCATCCTGTATTTTTCCGAGAAATCAACGGCAAACTTTCTGAACAACAACAAAACATCCTCGCCACGGTTACGTAACGGAGGGATATGTATGGGCACGGTATTCAACCGGTAAAACAGATCCTCCCTGAATTTTCCCCCTTGCACTTTCTCCATCAAATTCACATTGGTGGCCGCAATAACCCGCACATTGGTCTTATGAACTTTGGAGGAGCCCACCCGGATAAATTCACCGGTTTCCAGCACACGCAACAGCCGCACCTGCGTGGATAGAGGCAGCTCCGCCACTTCATCCAGAAAGATCGTACCTCCGTTGGCTACTTCGAAATATCCTTTCCGGCTGTCGGTAGCTCCGGTAAAAGACCCTTTTTCATGGCCAAACAACTCCGAATCGATCGTCCCCTCCGGGATAGCCCCGCAATTTACCGCAATATACTGTCCGTGCTTGCGGGCACTGTACTGGTGGATGATCTGCGGAAAAACCTCTTTCCCCGTACCGCTCTCGCCGGTGATTAACACCGACAAATCGGTAGGGGCAACCTGGAGGGCAATGTCAATGGCATGATTCAGCTCCGGATCATTGCCGATAATGCCAAACCGCTGTTTTACCGCCTGTATATTTGTTGCCATAAAACGATCCCTTTCTCATTTTTGCGAAATTACTTATTTTTTTGCTTATCTGAAAAATCATCCCCACATTATTCCTCCCTCCCATTCCCCTAATCAACCAATCAGCCAATCAACCAATCAGCCAATCCTTCCATCCCTCCACTATTCCATCATTCCATTATTCCATTATTCCATCATTCCACTATTCCATCATTCCA
>CAZYPI010000212.1:0-5235 GCA_964649335.1 uncultured Rikenellaceae bacterium
GAGATCCGGGGCGTCCGGCTGATCTTCTCTTACGAGGTCACCAACGAAAAGAACACCCGGGTCGCCACTGCCATAACCACCCTGATCTTTACCGACGCCAAAACGTTCCGGCCCATACGCCCGCCCGCAGAGATCCTCAGGATGATGACCGGGATCAGGAATGAGGACTGAAACCCTTCCATAATCGCTATCTTTTGTTATATTTGTAACAACAAATACTATTATCCTCGTTCATGCCGGCCGGAAAATTCCATATCACCCTGGTGCTTCTGATCATGTTTCTCCCGGGAATTAACTATGCCCAGGATTATGCTGCTGTGGACCGGATGGTGAAACAATACTCCCCGCAATGGAATTCGCCGGAAGACCTGGCGAAACAGATCAGTCATGACTTCTCCACCGCAGAAGAAAAAGCACGCGCCATTTATGACTGGATTGCATTAAATATCACCTACGATATTGAAAAATACTTTTCTCAGGGTCTCTTCACCGCTCCCTATTATGCCCATTCCCTGATCAACACGGATGAGAACTATTACATTGAAGACCTTTACAGGGTTAATATGGCTGAAGATGCCATGTACACAAAAACCACCTTGTGTGAAGGATACGCCTCCCTGTACAAACGCCTGTGCGACCTCGCCGGCGTGGAATGTGTCATCATCCCGGGTTATGTAAAAATACTCCCCTCGGATATCGGCCGCAAACCCACTGCCCCGAATCATACCTGGAATGCCGTCAGGATCAATGGCCAATGGAGACTGCTGGATGTGACCTGGGGCGCCGGAAAACTGAATTACGAAAAAAAGATCTTCGTCCCGGAGTTTTCGGATATGTACTTCTTTGTCCCGCCGGAACGTTTCTTTCTGCAACATTGCCCGGAAAAAGCCACCTGGTCTTTTACCGGTAAAACAGTACAGGACTTTATCACACTGCCCTATTTTTACCGGGAGTATCTGAGTGCGGGCATTGAGATCATCAAGCCTGTCAAAGGGATTTTCTATTCCACCGGAAAGGTCAGGATCAGATTCAGAATAAAAAACTTTTCCAAAGATTCGTCAATCTCTTACTCAATCCGGGAAAACAGCCCTGCGATAAAAATCCACCCTGTACAAAAATCTGAGTGGACGACCTTCACGGTTTCCCTGCATATCCGTCACGAGACTTACCTCACCCTTTTTATGGACGGTTATGCCATTGTGGTCTATAAACTGATCAGGCAATAACGCCTTTTCCGGATCATCTGACCATAAAATCCAGCAGCAGGCGGTCACCGATATATGCCTGCAGGCGGTCGTTCTTTCTTACGGGGCCCACCCCTGCCGGGGTGCCGGTAAAGATCAGGTCTCCCGTACGCAGGGTGATGAACTGCGAGACATAAGCAATGATCCGGTCGAAAGAAAAGATCAGGTCGGCCGTGCTGCCTTCCTGTACCGTCCGGCCGTTTATATCCAGATGAAACAATATGGTACCGGGCAACTCTTTTTTTGGCAAAAACCCTCCCAGCGGTGCCGAGCCGTCAAAGGCCTTGGCGATCTCCCAGGGTAATCCTTTCTCTTTGCATTCCCGTTGCAGATCGCGGGCCGTAAAATCTATGCCGATGCCTATCTCATCGTAATACCGGTAGGCAAACGCCTCCTCCACATGCTTGCCCAATCGTGATATCTTCAGCACCAGCTCTACCTCATGATGCACCTCCGAAGAGAAAGGAGGAAGATAAAACGGCTTATTGTCTTTCAGGATCGCCGAATCGGGCTTCATAAAAAATACCGGCTTCGCCGGCAACGGATTGTTCAGCTCTTTGGCATGTTCTGCATAATTACGCCCGATACAGATAATTTTCATTCGCTCGTTATTTTTTGCCGAATTCCCGCAATCTTATCCTGGTCAGCACTTTTTTGGTGTCGTCCTGAAAATCGCCGTTCATCATCCAACTGTAATAGGAAGGCTCATTGCGCAAAACATCCGCCACCCTTTTTCCTTTGTGCTTCCCGAAATTGAACACCTCTTCTCCTTTTTCGTTGTATATGAACCTGCCGGCAAAATCCACATTCCGCGTCTGGGAAGTAAAAGAGGCCAGAAAATCGACATCGTTCGCCAGATCGTTGTACCGGTCGAGCTGGGCTTTCAGGATCTCGTAAGTTGCTTCGGTGTCGGCCTCGGCCGTGTGGGCATTCTTCATCTCCCGGTCCAGATAGAATTTATAGGCTGCCGACAGGGTACGTTGTTCCTTTTTGAAGAAAACCACCTGTACATCCACCACTTTCCGGTCTTTCAGATCGATATCCACACCGGCACGGGCAAACTCCTGTGCCAGCAAAGGCAGGTCGAAACGGTTGCAGTTGTATCCGGCCAGATCACAGTTCCCGATAAAATCGGCCAGGTTCCTCGCTATCTGCGCAAACGTCGGAGCATCCTGTACATCCTCATCACGGATGCCATGCACCGCCGTAGCCTTCGGGTCGATGGGGATCCCGGGATTGATATACATGTGCAGACTGTCCCGTTTGCCTCCCGGGTCTATCTTCATGACGGCGATCTCAACAATACGGTCTTTGTTGACATCCAGACCCGTCGTTTCCAGGTCGAAAAAAGCAATCGGTCTTTTCAGATTCAGTTCCATAGGATAATAGTTATTTACATCCTGACGATCACAGCAGGATCATAAAAAATCAATACCGGCACATACTTTAGCTTGTCCCGCCGATCATCATAGGCATCAGCAACATCAGCAGGTCATCCTCTTCCGACTCCTGCTCGGCAGGCAGGACGATCCCGGCACGGGTGGGATCAGCCAGTTCAAACACCACCTCCTCGCCCGGCAGGTTGGCCAGGATCTCCATCAGGAAAGTGGACTTGAAACCGATCTCCATATCATCCCCCTCATACTGGCAGTTGAGCCACTCGCTGGCAGAAACCGAAAAATCAAGGTCCTGCGCCGAGAGCGTCAGCTGGTTGCCGGCGATGCCCAGCCTCACCAGA
The DNA here is from genome assembly GCA_964649335.1 of uncultured Rikenellaceae bacterium. Lineage (GTDB taxonomy): Bacteria > Bacteroidota > Bacteroidia > Bacteroidales > VadinHA17 > DRPN01. The sequence goes on from CAZYPI010000212.1 coordinate 2,983, forward strand.
TTGCTGGCCTGGTTGGAGAAGACGGATACGCGCTTCAGAGAATTGAGCAAAGCCTCCCGGTCTACACGCAGCTTGTTGGGGTTATCCTGGGGGATTACGGAGTTATAACTGGGATAACTCCCCTCCACCAGACGGCAGATAAGCCGGTGGTCACTCATGATGAAAGAAGCATTCTTCTCATCAAACTCCACCACTACGGCCTCCTCCTCCCGCGGCAGGATGTTCCGTAACAGGGATGCCGGCTTTTTGGGCAGGATAAAGGACCCGTCCTTGTTGGCGCCGGTGCCCTTACGGATATAACGCACCAGCTTGTGCGCATCACTGGCCACCATCGTGACCTGCCCGGGGGTCATATCGAAAAAGATGCCGTTCATGATGGGTCGGAGATCATCATTGGCCGTGGCAAAAAGCGTACGCGTGATCCCGTTATAGAGAACCACCGGATCAATCTCCATCACCGTCTTCACCTCGGCCTTGATCTCGGGAATCTGGGGATACTCTATGGCCCGCTGCCCTACAATGTTGTATTTCCCCTGCTCGGCAAGGATCTCCACACCCAGCGTCTCAAGATTGATCTCAAAAGTGAGCGGCTCATCCGGAAACTCCTTCAGGGTCTCGGTGAGAAGACGCGCCGGCAAAGCTATACTGCCCCCCTCACCGGCATTCTCTATCTTCATTTGCGTGATCAGGGTGGTCTCCAGATCGGAAGCCGTTATGGTCAGGACATTATCCTCCAACTTAAACAAAAAATCATCCAGGATCGGCAACGAATTTTTTGAACTGATCACCCTGCTGACAGACTGCAGATGATTCAGCAGATCATGACTGGAAACAATAAATTTCATAAATGTATCGGTTTTTATTTATTCACATTTTATCCTTAAAAATTACGGTACCAATAATACGAAAAAAAAAGTTATTATGCCAAGAATCCGTCAGGAAAGTTTGCACAGTTTTAACACAACAGATCATGATGATTTCCCTGCCCGTTAATAACCATTCCCTCCTCATTCAAGCTTCAACCTTCAAGCTTCAAGCATCAACCATCCCGGCACTTTCCCCCGGGCAGGTCTTTTCCCGTAAAACAGTTCATCCAGGGGCAGGGCCAGCCGGTTGATCAGCCGGGAGTGTCTGATGCCCCACCGCACCAGGCGATGAAAAGCATTGTCAGGATGCGAGTAGGGACAAACGGCCACACACCGCCCGCAATCGGTTCCTACGGTCGTCCAGTAAGTATAACACGCTTCCTGGTTGATCTGCCACCGTGTCACGCCGTCAATCTCCCGCGGCGCTCCGGCAGGGATGGCCTGCACAGGACAGTTGAGGGCGCACTTTTTACAACGGAGACAAAAATCCGTCATCGAAGGATCCGCCTTCCTGGCGTCAGGCACCAGCTCCAGATTGGTGGTCACCACCCCGATCCGCACCCTCGGACCCAGGCGGGGGGTCATCAGCAGTCCCATCCGCCCGATCTCGCCCAGGCCGGCATCCCGTGCCACCAGGGGACAGACCACATGATAATGCGCATCAATATGGGCACGGGCCTCATAACCCAGTTGCCGGAGATAACCCGCCAGCACCACGGCGATCTTTCCGGCCTCCAGGTACTGATGTGCCGACTCCATCACGGCAGGGCCCAGCGGACCCGTATTGATCATCTCCCGGTCCATCTCCACCGTAAACACAAACCCAAACCGGTGGGCAGGCACAATGGGCTCCCCATAATTATAATCCCGGCCGCCGGTATGGTAATAATGATAAGGCTGCATCAGCGTCACCCCGCTGCTCACGGCACCCAGACGCCCGGCCCAGTTTTTCAGAAATCTTGTCATGGCTGCGGCCGGCACCGGTACTTTCTCAGACGCCACCGGACCGTCAATTCCCGTTGCCAGCTCCTCCACCGCCTGGAAAAAAGCATCCGCAGCCGGAAAGGTAACCGGATCATACAGTGCCGCATGGCGGTCCAGCAAGCCCGGTTTTTTGCGGAAACGGTCATCTGCCGCCTTGTTCTCCGGACGCCGGGCGTAATATGCTTCATACCGCGAAGTGCCGGGCTCCAGCAGACGCCGCGAAAACATCACATCCCGCTCGTCAATCCTGCCGGAAGGAACAGCATCCGGCAACTCTTTTCTCACACGGGGAGGAACGATAAAAAGAAGAAACAAAACAAACAGAATGCCTGCCGTCATATAGTGAATAACCGGATAGGGGAGCAGAGCTACACAAAACAAAATTCCCCCGCCGGCAACACCC
>CAZYPI010000213.1:0-5214 GCA_964649335.1 uncultured Rikenellaceae bacterium
CCCATATCTGATTTTCCGGATATCTCAGGTTTCTCCTTTTTTGATGTATTCCGACGGTGACATGCCGTAATGGGATTTAAAAACCTTCCCGAAATAATTCGGGTCATTAAATCCGACTTCGTAAGCGATTTCCGAGATATTTTTATTTTCACTTTTAAGCAGTAGTACTGCCGCTTTCCGCAAACGCAGTCCCTGAATAAATTCTTTGATGGTCATGCCCGTCAGGGCTTTCAGCTTCCGGTACAGCCGGGTCTGGCTCATACTGACGGCACCACACAGGGCGTTTACATCAAAGGTTGGATCGGACATATTGGTCTCTACAATGCGAATAATCCTCTGTATGAAGGTTTCATCCTGATCCGTGATTTCCAGCTCACGGTCTGTCCAGAAAGTATAATCCCTGAATTTCTTTTTCAATGACTCCCTCAATTGCATAAGACTGTTGACATGAGCCTTCAGCTCACGCAGAAAAAAAGGTTTGGTGATATAAACGTCTGCCCCTTTTTCCAGTCCCAGGATCTTTTGGTCCTTGCTGCTGAGGGCTGTAAGCATGATCACGGGGATATGACTGGTGTTCAGATCGTTCTTTACCTGTTCAACAATATCGATACCGTTCAGCTTCCCCGGCAGCAGGACGTCGCATATAATAATCTCAGGATTGGCTTCTTCAATGATCTTCATGGCTTCTTCGCCGGTGCCGGCCTCCAGAACGTTATATTCATTCTCCAGTCCTTTGACGAGAAAATTTCTCAGATCTTTGTTGTCTTCGATGACCAGTATCTCCGGCAAATTTTTCCTGCTCAGTTCTTCCAGGGCGTTTCTTTTTTTTACTTGCACTGCTTCATCTGTTTCCCCGGTTTCTTCTTCAAGAAGAAATTCATTTTCTTCTATTAGTGTCTCTTCCGCCGGTTCTTTTTTCCCGGCCAGGTGTTCTTTCCCTATTTTGAGTAACACCACAAACCGGCTTCCGTGGCCGGGAGTGCTGTCTGCAAAGATCTTTCCCTGATGCCTTTTTACGATGATCTCAGCGATATGCAGCCCGATCCCTATACCTGTACCGGACTCATTTTTTACATTTCCCACCTGATAAAAACGGTCAAAGACCTTTTCCAGTTTGTCCCGGGGAATGCCGATGCCGGTGTCTTCCACCATAAAATACACATACTTGCAGGGATGATTTATCCTGCCGGAGGTCAGTTCCAGAATCTCTTCATCTCCTGCTTTTCCGGCAAAGACCGTGATGCTTCCTCCTTCACCGGTATATTTGAACGCATTGGATAACAGATTGCTGATCACCTCCTCCATCTGTTCCGCATCAAACCATACCGGCAATCGGGTATAACGTGATTCAAACCTGTATTGTATTTTTTTCTTTTCGGCAAGACCGGAGAAAAGCATCGACTGACTCCGGATGAATTCGACCAGATTGTTTTCGGACATTTTAATTTCAGTCCGTCGCGTGGAGTACTTCCTGAACAACATCAACCGGTCTATCAGTTTGAGCAGTTTCTGGGTATTTTTCTCGATAAGCTTATAGTCATTCAACCTCGCACGGGTATTATATCCTGCCGGTTCACTATGGAGCTTTTCTATCATGTTCAGGATCAGTGTCAGTGGTGTTCTGAACTCATGGGATATGTTGGTAAAAAACTGTAGTTTCATCCGGTTGGCTTCTTCCACCCTCTGCATCATTTGCTTTGTTTTGTCCCTTTCGGCAGCAATTTCCCGGTTGATCCTTTCCAACTCCTCATTCTTTTCGGCCAGTGCATCCCTTTGTCTGATGATCTCACGCGTCTTGTTCTGTACCAATAACTGCAGCTCTTCTTTTTGCTTTTTTAATTGCAGCGTACGTATAAAGTATAAAAGATAACCGAGCACCCCGATAAAAAGTAATATCAGCAGTTTGAAAAAAATGGTTTGGTAAAAAGGTGGTGTGACAAAAAAAGTAATGTTTGTTCCCGAAGGATTCCAAACCCCGTCATGATTGCTGCCGGTCACCTGCAGGGTGGTCCGGCCCACAGGGATGTGGTCAAAGCGTATATTGTTTGTGTTGCCGAGATCGATCCAGTGATCCTCTAAACCAAGCAACCTGTATTTGTAACGGTTTTTCCCGGGTATGGTATAATCCAGAGCGGAAAATTCAATGTAGATATCGCGGTCTGAATATTTTAACCGTACTTCCCCGGCACGGAAGATAGGTTCTTTCAGGATCATACGTCCGTCATATTGCCTGCCGGGAACAATCTCCCGGTTACTGACCCTTAAATCCGTGAAAATCACTTTCGGAATCCTGGTATTCCTGTGGATACTGTCCGGTTGAAAAATATTGAATCCGTTGTATCCGCCAAACAAAAAAAGACCGTTCGATGTCCTGAAATAAGCTCCCGAGTTGAATTCGTTGCCTTGCAGCCCGTCGCGCTTGTCATAATAGACGAAACTCATGTTTACAGGATCAAATACCGTGATCCCTTCATTTTGGCTAAGCCACAGTCTGCCCTGATTGTCTTCCAGAATGCCGTAAATCACATCATCGGGGAGACCGTCCTGCCGGGTGAATTTCTGGATTTTCCCGGTTTCGTAATTCAGCCTGATCAGACCGCTTCCGAAGGTGCCTGCCCAGATGGTATGATCCTCATCATTATGCAGGGACAGTATGTAATTGAAATAAAAAGTTCCTGAATCGGTAAGGATGGTGGAATAGTTTACAAACCGGTTGGTGGCCGGGTCATATCTGCTGATACCTCCCCCCGCAGTCCCTGCCCATATGTGATCCTCGTCATCTTCAGCCAGGGCATAAACCCTGTTGTGGGAAAGAGAACCGGATGAGTCGGGATGATGCAGAAAATGAGTGAACACACCCGTGTGCGGGTCATATTTGTTCAGGCCGCTTCCATTGGTGCCTATCCAGAGATTGCCGGCATGATCTTCCAGAAAACAGATTATATTTCTGCCGCTGAAGGCATTCGTATTTCCGGGAATCCCGGGATTGGTTGCAAACCATTGCCCCCTGTTTTTTCCCGGATCATACCGCAACAGGCCGTAACTTCTCGTGCCGATCCAATAAATATTATCCTTTGATACATATATGGAATAAATGGCTTTTTTACCTGTAAATTTTTCAAGTTGTGCCGGCAGACGATAAAAAGAGAAATTCTCAGGCCTGAACAAACTAAGCCCCTCATCCTGACCTACAAGGATATTTCCGGATCTGTCTTCGCCGAAGGAGCGGATATGATTGCTTACCAGACTGATCTGCCGGTTAGATTCTTTACGGATATGATGAAAACGGTTCAGTGCGGGTTTGATGACACTTACTCCCCCGTCATTTGTGCCCACCCATATAAAATCGCTTTTATCTACATAAATGCTTCTTATACTATTACTTGCCAGCGATTGCGGGTCTGTCTGATCATGTGTGTAAATCCTCGAATGTTCGGTAGCCGGGTCAAAACTATATAAATGTGTTGAGTTGCTGAGCCAGATATGTCCTTTCGGCCCTTCCACAATGGTCTTGATCATTGACACGGAAGACTCCTTTCCTGTCAGGTAAGAAACAGACTGAAACGTTTCGGTTTTACGGTTGAAGATATAGAGATCGCCGGAGAGAGTGCCCACCCATAACCTGCCGCTCCTGTCTTCCATCAAGGCGGTGACACTTTGTGTCCCCCGGTTATTGGGGATCCTGTAACTCGAAAAAGTGCTGTCTTTTTCATTGTATATATCCAGCCCCCGGCATGTGCCGATCCATAATTTTCCAAGATGGTCGGTCAGCAGGGCATTGATCAGGTTACTACTGAGACTGGTTTCCGGATGGGAAGGATCATGATAAAACCGGATGAATGAACTGTCTTTTTTATTGAATAGGTTTAATCCGCGGCTCGTACCCAACCATAACTGATGCTGGTTGTCTTCCATTATTGCGCGGATATAATTATGACTCAAACTCTTCGGATTGTCCGGGTCGTGCAGGAAAGAAACAAACCGGTTGTTTTTGCAGTCATAGTAGTTCAGCCCGTTGAAGGTACCGATCCACAGCGTCCCTTCCGAATCCTCGTATAAAGTCCATATGGCATTGTTGCTGAGATGTCCCGGGACACCAAACATCTGTTTGTAAACCTTGATACGGTATCCGTCAAAACGATTCAGCCCGTCTTCGGTACCGAACCAGAAAAAACCCGTGTGATCCTGAATGATGGCGTTGACCGTGGATTGAGACAATCGGTAATCGCGGGAAAGGTTGTAAAAGACTACAGGGAAATCCCTGATCTCACTGCTGTATAATGGACCGGATAACAGAAAGATGAACAGGTACCACCCGGCCGGAAACAACCTTGTGCTTCTTTTCGTGAAAAAAAAATGTCCTTCCCTTTTCATCTTTGTGTCTCTAAAACTACGGATGTTACAAATTAAAGGAAAATGAAAGGATATTTCAAAAGGAACAGTTTAAATGAATTGTAACAACCGGGATTTCAGTTATATATATTTGTCAGGTGAAAATATTATGTGAAATATTTACTTGTATTTGCATAAAAGTTCCTCTTTTACTTTGTTTTCTTACGATTTTGCGGAGATTATTGACAGTATAAATTAATATACTATTTGTGATATTTGGGGGGATGAATTATATTTGGTTCTAACGTTTGCTATTTGTTAAATTAAAACTGTTTGATTATGAAAAAAATTTACCTGCTTTTCTTTGTCTTTTTACTGGGTGTCTGGCAAATGGATGCCCAGTACAGAGAGCTGTCCAAAGCCGGCTGGAGTGTGGCTGCTGACAATGAAGAGGTTACCAATGAGTACACTCCGGCAGCGTATGCTATTGATGGAGACCGCAGTTCCTTCTGGGGCACGGACTGGGACGATACTTCCTTTCCGTTGCCGCACTGGCTGGTGATAGATATGGGCAAAGCCTGTGATCTTGCCGGCTTTACTTATTATCCCAGACCGGGCGGAGGAAACGGTACGGTGTCAGAATATGCGTTTTTTACCAGTACGGATAGTACCGTCTGGGATTCCGTTGCAGGAGGAGTGTGGGCTGATAATTGGGCCAATCCGCGTGTCGTGGCATTTGATCATGTGATCACGGGCGTGCGATATGTCAAATTTGTTGCTAAAGCCGAAAGAAACGGACATGGATGGACCACTTGTTCCGAATTGAGCCCGTTTGTATTGGGGGCTGATTTCAGTGCCGATAAAACGGAAATAGGTATCAAC
>CAZYPI010000214.1:0-5195 GCA_964649335.1 uncultured Rikenellaceae bacterium
CGACGCCAGCCGGCCACTGGTCTCCGCCGCTTTGATAGAGCGTGTCTTCCGTACGGCCCGTGAGAAAGGCAATGCCATCCCCGTGGTGCCGGCTACCGACTCGCTGCGCATGATCACCCCCGGCGGTAACCGGCCGCTGGACAGGACGCTGGTGCGTTATGTGCAGACCCCCCAGGTCTTCCGGACGGAGTTGCTGAAAAAAGCCTTCCGGCAGGAGTACCGCCCGGTGTTCACGGATGAGGCCACCGTGGTGGAAAGTCTGGGAGAGAAGATCTATCTGGCGGAAGGAGAGGTCGGAAACATCAAGATCACTACGGAGACGGATATGGAAACAGCCAGGATACTGTTAAATTCCAATAACCAAATTACAAATTCCAAATAAATTCCAATGATCAAATTACAAATTCCAAATATGTTTTATTGTTAAAAAAACAAATATTATGATCAGGAAAATCGTTTTTTATCTGTTCTCCGTCATTTTCTTTTTGGGCGGGTTGGTTCTTCATGCGCAGGATTATTATATGTATACGGGCACCTACACGCTGGGTGACGACGGCGGGGAAGGCATTTATCTGTGCCGTTTTTCTGCGGATGACGGCAGCATCACGTTTCAGTCGGTGATCAAGGGGGTGGAAAACCCCTCTTTTCTGATCACGGATCGTGATCAGACGCATTTGTATGCCGTCAGCGAGATGGTTTCCGGCAAGGAACATCAGGGAGGGGCGGCAGCTGCTTTCTCCGTCCACCGCAGCACCGGCGATCTTTCTTTGCTCAACCAGTCGCCCACGGGGGGTGGCGGCCCCTGTCATCTGGCACTCGACCATTCCGGCAAATGGTTGTTTACGGCCAACTACGGCGGGGGCAGCATCACGGTGTTTCCGGTGTTGCCTGACGGCCGTACAGGCGCTTACACCGATCTTGTCAAGCATTACGGCAATAGTATCAACCCGCAGCGTCAGAGCCGCCCGCACGTCCACGAGGTGGTGATGGATCCTTCCGGGGATCTGCTGTATGTCCCCGACCTGGGACTGGACAAGGTGTTCATTTACCGGGTCAACACCCAAAGCGGCAAGCTGACCCCCTGGAGTGTTCCTTTTCTGGATGTCACTCCCGGCTCGGGGCCACGGCATATGGTCTTTTCTCCGGACGGGAAATACCTGTATGTGTTGCAGGAGATGGGATCAGGCATCACCGTCTTTCAGGTAACGGAGGATCGCAAAGTGTTTAAAAAGATTCAGCAGATATCCCTTTTGCCTGCCGGGACGGACAAGACGGGAAACACCGGCGCCGAGTTGCAGATCACCCGTGACGGGAAATATCTGTATGCCTCCAACCGCGGGCACAACAGCATTGCCCTGTTCCGCACCGGGGCCGACGGACATCTTGTCGCGGGGGGAGATTTTTCCTGCGGCGGAAAGACACCTCGTTTTTTCACCCTCGATCCGACGGAGAAATTCCTCCTGGTGCTGAACCAGGACTCGGGGAATATCGTGGTGTTCAAAAGGAAGGAAAACGGTAGTCTGGAGCGCAACGGGACCGGCATCGACATCCCCAAACCGGTATGTGCCCTGTTTATTCCGGTAAAATAACTCTTTGGCACAGTATTTGATTATTATTTGTCAACAGGCAATCTTCCACATATACTTGATTCAATCAGGGCAGCCAGGCGTCACAAGCACCTGGCTTTATTTTTTACACACCCCTAAATCCCCTCTCAAGAGGGGACTTACCGACAGGAGGCAGAAAGGAGGGGAGTTTTGGGGGGAAATGCTGTTTTTCCTGGCTATTTTTATAATTTTGCATCTCCGGTTGAAAAAGAAACGGTAATTATGTTAAAGATATACAACACGCTTACGCGCCGCAAGGAAGAGTTCCGGCCCATCCATCCCCCCCATGTAGGGATGTATGTCTGTGGTCCGACGGTGTACGGCGATGCCCATCTGGGTCATGCCCGTGCGGCCATCACCTTTGATCTGCTGTTCCGTTACCTGCAACATCTGGGGTATAAGGTGCGTTATGTGCGTAACATCACCGATGTGGGCCATCTGGAGAACGACGCCGATGCGGGGGAGGACAAGATCGGCAAGGTAGCCCGTCTGGAGAAGCTGGAGCCGATGGAGATCGTGCAGCGTTACACCAACGGTTATCATCACAACATGGAGCAGCTCAACACCCTGCCGCCCTCCATCGAGCCGCATGCCTCGGGGCATATCATCGAGCAGCAGCAGTTCACGGAAAAGATCCTGGAGAGCGGATACGCTTACGAGACCAACGGTTCCATTTATTTCGACGTGGAGAAATACAACCGGGATCATCATTACGGCAAGCTGTCGGGCCGGAAGCTGGAGGACCTCATCAGCAACACCCGCGAGCTGGAGGGGCAGGAGGAGAAGAAGCATCCTTATGATTTTGCCTTATGGAAGAAGGCCACGCCGGGCCACATCATGAAGTGGCCTTCCCGCTGGGGGGAAGGGTATCCCGGCTGGCACATCGAATGTTCCACGATGAGCACCAAATATCTGGGGGAGACTTTCGACATCCACGGTGGAGGAATGGACCTGCTGTTTCCGCATCACGAGTGTGAGATCGCCCAGTCCACGGCAGCGCTGGGGCACGAGTCGGTGCGAACCTGGATGCACAACAACCTGATCACCATCAACGGCCAGAAGATGGGCAAATCGCTGGGCAATGCCATCTCACTGAACGAGATCTTTTCGGGCAGTCACAAGCTGCTGGAGAAGGCCTATTCGCCCATGGCGATACGTTTCTTCATCCTGCAGGCACATTACCGCAGCACGCTGGACTTCTCCAACCGGGCCATCCGGGCCTCGGAAAAGGGGCTGGAGCGTCTGTTTGAAGGGATGGAAACGCTGGAGAGGATCAAGCCCGCTGCACAAAGCACCTTCGACCCCGCAGGGCTGGAAGCAAAATGCCGGGAGGCCATGGATGACGACCTGAACACGCCGGTGCTGATCGCCCATTTGTTTGAGGGGGTGAAACAGATCCATCTGACCGCCGCGGGACAGGAAAGCCTGACGGCCGAAGACCTGGAGAAAATGAAAGCGCTTTATTCCACCTATGTATTCGACATCCTCGGATTAAAGGCCGAAGAGAAAAAGGAGGAAGCCTCCCTCACGGATGCCCTGGTGACGGTATTGCTGGATCTGCGTATGGAAGCCAAGAAGAAAAAAGATTTTGACACGGCCGACAGGATCCGCTCCACGCTGGCAGAGCTGGGCATTGTGGTGAAAGATGTGCCGGGCGGTTATGAGTGGGGGTGGAAGTAAAATAAAGGTGCTGGGTGCTGGATGCTGGGTACTGGGTGCTGGATGCTGGGTACTGGGTACTGGGTGCTGGGTACTGGGTGCTGGGTGCTGGGTACTGGGTGCTGGGTGCTGGGTTACGGCACGAAATTAAGTAGTGATTAGGGAGGAGGTTGTTTATTCGGCGCGGGTCCAGGTGGTTTTGCGGCCGAGGAATTTCATGCCCAGTACATATCCTTTGATTTTCAGGTCGCTGCCTTCCATCCACATATAGCAATCGTATGTCTTGCCGCTTTTGGGATCATAGATACGGCCGTCCGTCCACTGTTTCTCAACGGGGTCATAATGGAATCCCCAGAACAGCTTCAGTCCCATGACGGGGCGTGTCTGCAGTTTGGGATCGGGATTTTTGTCGTCCACTTTGGGTTTGCCGTTTTCATAAGGTTCTTTCAGCCAGACGATCTTTCCGGTATATTTGCCATTTTCTTTGTAGATATTGATAATGGCATCTTTCTCTTCGTTGTACCATTTCCCGAGGATCACATCGGCCTTCTGGGCCTGCACGGCATAGCCCGCCAGCATAAAAGCAATGACAAAGAGTGTTTTCATATTTGTTACTTTAATTAAGTTATCAGACAAATATAATATTTTCTTAACAGATATTCACCTTTTCCCGGCATCATCCACGGCAATTCTTCTCACCAGTCCGTAAAAGAGGAGATGGATAAGGTTTTCGACGTGGTGGAATTCGCTGCCGTCTTTATTGCGCCAGAAGAGGGGTATCTCGAGTCCTTTCATCGCCTTGCAGATAACGGTGGAGGCCAGGGAAGGGTCCTGCACGTTAAAGACCCCTCTGTGGATGCCCTCTTCCAGTATCCGGCGGATGGTAAAATGTTCTTCGCGGTCGTATTTTTTCCGTACTTTCTCAATAAAATCGTAATGCATCAGGTTGGGGTCGAAGATGGGCCGGTAGGTTTGTGAGATATCCTTCATGGCCTGCATACGTGCGACGATATATTTCCGCAGGCGGGTGCGTGGGTCATCGTTTTGTTCGAGGATATCTTTCAGCCGTCTGCGTATTTTCTTTGCTTCACAGTCCACCACGGCATTGAAGATATCATCTTTCCCCTCAAAATAGTAATAGAGAGAGCTTTTGACCATATGCAGCTTGTCAGCTATATCCGCCACGGTGGTCTTGCGGTAGCCATAGCGGGCGAACACTTCGCTGGCGGCGCGGATGATCTCATTGCGTATGTGCCGGTAATGACCGTGAAGATGAACTTTCATAGCATATTTTATTCTGCCAGCAGGAGGTCGAGTTGTCTTTTTTCCAGATTCACCCGGGCTATCTCCACCCGTATAGGATCACCCAGCTGAAACCTGCGGCCATGTCTTCTTCCCTCAATGTAGTAATTCTCATCATCGAGTTCATAAAAATCATCTCCCAGGTCACGGATGGGGATCATGCCTTCGCACTTGTTCTCATTGATCTCCACATAAATACCCCAGTCGGTCACGCCGGTGATGATCCCCTCATATTGCACTCCCACCTTGTCGGCGAGGTATTCCACCTGTTTGTATTTTATGGAAGCTCTTTCCGCGTCGATGGCTTTGCGTTCCATCTCGGAGGCGTGTCTGCATTTTGCTTCAACCTCTTCCTCATTGGCTGATTTGCCGCCGTTCAGATAGGAGAAGAGCAGGCGGTGTACCATCATGTCGGGATAGCGGCGTATGGGCGAGGTAAAATGGGTATAATAGTCGAAAGCCAGTCCGTAATGCCCGATATTGTGGGTGGTATATACGGCTTTGGCCATGGTTCGCAGCGCCAGGGTCTCGATCAGGTTCTGTTCGGGTTTGCCGGTCACCTGTTTCAGCAGTTTGTTCATAGAGCGGGAGAGAGCCCTCCGGTTTTCGGTATGCACCTCGTAGCCC
>CAZYPI010000215.1:0-5180 GCA_964649335.1 uncultured Rikenellaceae bacterium
TGCCGCCGGAAAATAACGACAGCCAAAGAAATATCCGGATCAACCCGGAAAGACTTTCACAAATCAATCAGATAAGCAGTACCCGGCTGCCGTCGGCATGCCGGCCTGGAGGGACTGTAAAAAGTCCCGGAGGATATTTTATCAAAAAAGAAACTCTTTCTGCATCGGAAAAGCGGGAAGCCGGCTTTTCCACAAAAAACAACAGATGTGACGGAAGAATGTTCGACACGGCAGCCCCGGGAACCAGGGTCTGCGTCTGTAAAGGGATATCCACACAGGAAGCATCTTCCGGGTGGTGGAAATCATGCAGCGGAATCAGTCCTGCGGACGCCTCTCCATGCTCAACCGGTTGACGGCTCTCCGGAATCTTTATGGCAATGCGATCTTCAGCCAGGCACAACACTTCATTCTGCTCAGGAATCAGAACAAAAACCGCCTGTACCAGCATCAGTCCGGCCAGAAGAAACGCGGCGATATGTCCGGTTGTCCTAATCTTCATGGATATGTTCCGTTACCGTTTGTATTACTTCCCGGATATGTTCGTCTTTCAGAGAATAGTAAACCATCTTCCCCTGTTTCCGCTTTTTCACCACATTCATATTCCTCAGATAACGTAACTGATGAGATACCGCCGACACCGAAACCCCCACAACAGTCGTGATGTCACATACACAAAGCTCCTCAATGGCCAAAGCAAGGATGATTCTCAGCCGGGTGGGATCGGCAAAGGCCTGAAAAAAAACAGCCATCTCCTCGATGTGACTCCCTGCCAGCAGCCCCCGTTCCACCCGGTCAACCTTCTGCTTGTCTATCGCCGTTATCCCACATATATCTTCTGACGTCATCATATTATCATTTGAATGATTGTGCAAATATACACATATTTTCTGATTTACAAAAACCCCGGGAAATATTTTTTACATTAGTGACCGGGAAAAAATATGATAGATCTTAAAATAAATTTTTTGGAATTGTACCCCCCTTACTCCCCCCTGCTGGCAGGGGGGAAACCCGTAGGGAGGGGGGTAATAAGCTAACAAAAAATGAAAAAAGTATGGTTCTATATTTTGACCCCAATAATTTAGAAGCTTACGTATTGCATTAAATGTCTTACAATTATGCATAATTAATTAAATTTATCCGGTCAGTAGTGATTTTTTTTATTTCTGTAGTTCCCGGCACAGAATCTAAAATCCCGCGGAAGACCTGTCAGTATTTTCCGTATTCTACCCCTTAGCCTTAGCCTCAGCCTGTCTATCTCTGCGCAGATCTGCGATATCTGCGAGAAAAAAATCTACGCTATCAGATATATTATCCTGCATTATTCGGTCTTCAACGATCGGGCTTAAAAACAAGCCCAGGTTGCGAAATACCGGTTATCTTATCATGGTTCCAAACGTGTCCGGAAGTAAGCTGTCTGCGAAGCATAGATCCACACCCGGTAGCCGCTGCGCAGCCAGAGGAACAATTGCTGCATCAGCAGCATCACCAACACCATCCCTGCCGAATCTATATTCCATGCTTTGGTGATCTTTAATAAGTATACCGTAATAAGCGGGATGACCATCAGCATCAGGTACAGGCCATAGGTGGCGAAAAAGCGCCGGGAGACAAACGCCAGGGAGCGCCAGTATTGTTTAAACACTTTTTTTGTGCCGGTAGCCACGATCGCAATGCGCGTATAATCGGCGATGATCAGAAAATAGAGGGCGATCACCAGATGCAGGATCAGAAAAACCAGGAGGGTGTGAAACATCTGCGGCTCGGCGGCGCCTCCCCTGAATTTACGGAAAACGATCAGTCCCATGGGGACATACACGATTGCCGCCACCAGCACCTGGATGATCAGATGATAAAAGGTTACCCGCAGGAACCGCCAGAACCACCGTCCGCAGCCGGCAAAGAAGGCGGAGAGTGAAAACTTCCTCTCTTTTTGCATCAGTTGGTCGAGGATACCGCCGGCCAGGAAGGCTCCGACAATCATAAAAAGCAAAACCATCCAGAGGCCTGCACTGTAGAAAGCACGGATGCCCGCCCCGTGAAAATGCGTGATCTCTCTGAAAACCGTATAATCAAAACCTTTTAACAACCGGATCGTGTCCATACTTTTTCCGGCCGCTTCCCGCAAAATCCCATGGAAAGGAACAGCAAGTATCAACCCCAGCAGGAGGGTAACCAGATAATACCATGAAACCATACGCCAGGAACGTGCAGTGTGTCTGAAACCGGTGAAATAAGCGTTTAATATATTCATTGTACAAGGATTTACGGATCATTAAAAAATGGAAAAGTTAAGCATCATTCTTTGCAGGGTAAAAAGATATTTCAGCGCATATTTCCAGAACACAGCCCCGGGAGGCCGGGTGGTATAACTGTTGTTCTGCAAATTGATATCCATCAGGTTTTTATTCTCCGGATCAATGCGTGCCCACACCACTTTCACCGGTTTATCATATTCAAAAGCTTTGGTCCGGCTTTTCCCGTCCCATTTTTCCAGGATTTCGGTACTGTCGCTGAAGTGGATAAGTATCTCCTCCGGCATGATCACCTCCCCCAGTCTCTCTATCACCACTTTGGAATGATATGCTGTGTCGGTGCTTTTTTGTTTGGCTTTATATATTATCTTCCCTCCGTTGCCGTCAAAGATGCCTTCGGGAGGTTTGACTTTTTTGTTGGAGATGCCGGCAAGACGGTAATCACACTCATCCGAGCCGTATAACACATCGTCAAAAAACCAGTTCATATTTTCCCCGAATGCATTGCCGTGTTCTTTTTTCACCACCTCATTCACGATGGCTGTAAAATCCCTTCCGCAGGGATGCTTGAATTTCCATCGTTCGTAATAGGTTTTCATGATATGTTCCATGGTGCTGTCACCGACCATTCGTCGGAGGGTCTCCATCCAGGTGACGGTCTTGCTGTAGGACAGGGCGCTGTAACCTCCTTCGGGAAATCCCCAGGCCGTACGGAAAGACTCCGCTATTTTGGGGTTGTCCATGGTGGTGTATCGCAGGCGCTGGCTCTCAAGATCGCCGAAATGAAAATGGCGGAATCCCACAAAAGAGGTTTTTCTGCCATAGGTGCCGTCCATGATCCGTGTTTCGAACCAGGTATTGAATCCTTCGTCCATCCAGGCCTCCTCGAACTCGTTGGTGGCCAGGATGCCCATAAAATAAGTATGTCCGAACTCATGGATGACCACATCCTCCGTAAACCGGATCCTGGGAGACATCTTCCAGAAACAACCGGCGGTAAAAAAGCCGGGATATTCCATGCCTCCCGATCCTCCGCCGCCCAGGGGCGGATCGACGATGGTGACACTCTTATAAGGATACGGTCCCAGGTGCTTATCGAAAAACGCAAGCGCCGCTTTAAGCGATTCCGTATGGCGGGAGGCCTGATCCAGGTGTTCGGGTTGTAATAACGCCCGGATTTTTATATCCTTCCACTGATCGTTTACCACCCTGAAGTGCGGCGAGGCCGTCCAGGCAAAATCCACCACATCCTCCGCCAGGTAAGAGAGGGTTTTGGTGCTGTCTTTATGGGTTTGTTCGCCGGTCAGCTCGCCGACGGCGCCCACCACAAAACGCTGCGGCAGGGTGATCTTCACCCGGTAGACACTGAAATTGGCATAAAACTCCGAGTGGGCATGAAACTGATGACAGTTCCACTGACCCTTTGCAGCATACCGCATGCCGGCAGGCTCGTACACCCCGATCTTGGGAAACCACTGGGCCACGAGAAAATAATCGTCAAAATAACCGGTGCGGGCAAAGATCTTCGGCAGCTTCGACCGGAAATCTATGTACAGACGGATAGAGTCTCCCGGCATGACCGGATGAGGCAAAGGTACCAGGAGCACCGTTTGATCTTTTTCGTTCAGGTCATCGGGGTGAATATATCGCATACCCCCGGTCAGGTCTGTGCCGGCGGCGGTCTTCATCTTCAGGATCTTCTCCCAGCCCCAGATGATACTGTCGTTGCCTCCGGCTTTGATACCCCGCAGCTTGCCCCCCGACTCTTTCCAGAAAGTGGATTCGGTATTTTTAAAGGCATTCAGATACATGTGAAAACGGAGCTCCCGGATAGTATCCCGGGAAGGATTTCTCCAGTCGAGGATCATCTGCCCCTCAATGATCTTCGTGGCCGGGTCCAGCCTCACCGACATATCGTATTTCGTGATACGCGGACTCAGCGCCCGCCCTTGGGCCAATGAAATACAAGCCACAAAAAGAAAACCTGTCAAAAGCCATTTGACCGGAAAGATTGAAGGTGTTTTCATCTGTTTAATTTTAATCATTGTTTAACCATGGATGCTTCACCCTATAAAATTACTAATTTCTTTCATATTTATTTGTACCCAGTAAAATATATACACCCGCAATGCTCACGACCGGAAATCGACCACCGGATTTTGAAAATTATTTTTTTACCCGCACAATACCACCGGACACAAGTTTTTTTATCTTTGTCTCTATCATACAGGGAACCAATAAAACATGAACCGATGAAATTTTTTATTCAGATTATGCTGATATCTTTTTCGTTGTCTGCAATCCATCCGGCATATACGCAGGAGAAAAAAAATCAGGATTGGGCCAATCTGCACAAGTACCGGGAAGCCAACGCCGCACTCGGGGTCCCGGCTCCCGGAGAAAAACGGATAGTATTCATGGGAAATTCCATCACCGAAAGCTGGGGCAGGATCCATCCCGACTTTTTTAAGGGAAGGCCATACATCAACCGGGGCATCGGCGGGCAGACCACGCCACAGATGCTGATCCGTTTCAGGCCGGATGTCATCAACCTGAAACCCGCTGTGGTGGTTATTCTTGCCGGCACCAACGATATTGCAGGGAACACGGGGCCTACAACCCTGGAGACCATTGCAGGGAATATTTTTTCTATGGCCGAACTGGCCAGGGTTCATCATATTAAGGTCATTCTCTGTTCGGTTCTTCCGGTTTACGATTACCCCTGGCGTCCGGGGCTGAAGCCGGCGGAGAAAATCGTCAGGCTGAACCGGATGATCCGGGATTATGCCCAAAAGCATCATATTTTTTACCTGGATTTTTTCGCCCCGATGGCAGATGAGCGGCACGGCCTCAAATCAGCATACACCCTGGATGGAGTCCATCCCAATAAGGCAGGCTATCTCGTGATGGAATCACTCCTCGAAC
>CAZYPI010000216.1:0-5168 GCA_964649335.1 uncultured Rikenellaceae bacterium
GGTGGAGCACCCAGCATCAAGCAACCGGCCGTTCAGGGCAAGGGTAAAATACACTATCACGTTCTTCCCGGCTCTTTGTGCTCTCAGTGCCTTCTTTGAGAACTCTGTGGTTTTGTGGTTTAACCGCAGAGCACACAAAGAAGACGCAAAGATCACAGAGAAAAGCAAAATTTCAAACCACAAACAGCCCGCAGGGCTACCAAACCACAAACAATAAACCGTCTCAGGCATACTTCTCCGACGGATATTTAAAGATCGGCGGGGTGGCCAGGCCTTTTTGTTTCACCTCTTCCATTTCGTCTTTGGTGAGCGGTTTGAATTTGGCCGCGAGCCCCAGCGCCATCTTAAAGAGATCTTCATTGCCGGGGGGTATGGCGGCCGTCACGGCGTGCGACAGGGTAAAGCGCAGTCCCATGGCTGCCTCTTCGGGTGTTGCCAGCGGCTGGTACCAGCACTTGGGCACTTTCTCTGTCGTTCCTTCGGGATAAGGCTGTTTGGCCATGGCCTTGAGTGCCAGGATGCCCATGTTTTTCTCCTGTGCTTTCTTCATCACCTGCGGGCCGAAATTTCCCGAGTACCACATGGCATAATTGAATGGGAACAGCAGGGTGTCGAAATCAAACCGGTCCATCAGGCTCAGCGCCGCCTCGACGGAGTGGGCCGAGAAGCCGATAAAACGTATCTTCCCCTCTTCCCGAGCTTTCAGGAAGGTCTCCAGGGCCCCGCCCGGGGCGAAGATGGTCTCGACATCCTCTTTGGTGGTGACGGCATGCAACTGATAGAGATCGAAATGATCCGTTTTCAGTCTTTTCAGCGAGGCCTCGAGCTCTTTGCGGGCCCCTTCCTTTTTACGTTCGGTGGTCTTGCAGGCCAGAAAGACTTTGGAGCGGTACGGTTTCAATGCCGGTCCCAGCATCTCTTCGGCGTTGCCGTAGGTGGGCGCCACATCGAAATAGTTCACGCCGTAGTCTATGGCTTGTGCCACCCGCGAGGCGGCCTGCTGTGTGGTAGCATTCATCACGACAATGCCTCCGAAGCCCAATATGGATAGTTTCTCTCCTGTTTTTCCGAGGGATCTTTTCTCCAGGCGGGGAGGGTCAAACTCCCGCCTGACGTTGGCTGCCATCCCCGGCACAAAGCCGATCAGGGAAGCTGCCGCTGAAGTGGATATAAACCGCCGTCTGTCCATGATATTTTGTTTTTGATATTTTTCCCAATATACTAAATATTAGTTAAATACCAAAACCCTCAAAGCATATCCCGTTCCCTTTTCCGAAGAAACGGTTTGCCGCTGTTTCTCGCCCTGCCCAGCCAGGCGAGGGCCGAGTCGATGGTGATGTTAAGACGCTGCCGGGCATCCTCATCCTCCTACGTAGTTATCTACGTAGGAGTTTTTCCGGTCTCATCAGAAATTATTTTTTCAGATAGAAAGCCGACTCTTTATCTCCCAGCAGAATTTTCATATCACCCGCCTCGATACGCGGCTTCAGAGAAGGATCTATGAAAGCCCAGTCATCGTCCGATAACCGGAAACTCACTTTTCCGCTTTCTCCGGCTTTCAGGGCGATCCGGGTAAACCGCCGGAGTTTACGCATCGGGGGTGTAACGGTGGCCGTTATATCCTGTACATACAAGTCGAGTGCGGTTTCCCCGTCGCGTTCTCCGGTATTTTCCACCGTGGCCGTCACCAGGAGGGTGTCTCCCGTCTGCAGGGTATCTTTGTTCAGTTGCAGGGAGGTAACGGCAAAGGTGGTGTAGCTTAGTCCGAAGCCGAAAGGCCACTGGGGTTTATAATACCGGGAAGCCCGCACGGGCATGTCGTAGGTCATGAGGTTGCCGGTATGCCGGGGATAGGTAAAAGGCAGCCGTCCCGAAGGATTGACATCGCCGTAAAGAATGTCGGCGATGGCCGGGGCCCCCATATTGCCGGGGCGGTAAGCCAGCAGGATGGCCTGCATGGCCGGCTCTATGCTGCTGATGATGCGGGGTCTTCCCTCCGTGAGAATGAGGATCACCGGTTTGCCGGTTTTCGAGGCTTCTTCAGCCAGCCGCAGCTGACCGGCGGGGAGGGTCAGGTCGTTGATGCTACCGGGGCTCTCGGCATAGCTGTTTTCGCCCAGGCACAGGACGATGACATCGGCCTGCGGGGCATATTTTTTCAGGTCGCTGATCTGTTGGGGGGATACTTCCTGAAACCCGGCAGGTGCGATGTTGATCACATGGTCTTTGCCCGCTTTCTCTTCGAGGGCACGCCCGATGGTGCGTATATATGCCGGATAGAGCGACTCGTCTTTGCCCTGCCACGAGTAGGACCAGCTGCCGTTGAGGGTGGCGCGGGAGTTGGCGCCGGGGCCGGCCACCAGCAAGTGCATCTCTTTCGACAAGGGCAGCAGCGGCTTATCCGGTGTCTTTTCGTTTTTCAGCAGGGTGACCGCCTCGCGGGCTGCCCGGAGTGCCACCTCCCTGTACTCCGGCTGTTCATAATACTCTTCCGTGCCGTCTTCGGGAAAAGGATTGTCGAAGAGGCCCAGGCGGAATTTCACGCGCAGGATGCGGGTGACCGCATCGTCGATACGTTCCATGGGTACTTTTCCTTCTTTCACCAGGGGGATCAGGTCCTGATAAAAAGAGAGGTCATAAGGCACCATGCTCATGTCTATGCCGGCATTCACGGCCATCATCACCGCCTCGCGGTTGTCTTTGGCCACATGATGTTGTTCGTATAAAGCGATGATATCGTTCCAGTCGGTGACCACCAGTCCGTCGAAACCCAGTTCGTTTTTCAGCACGTCTGTGATCAGGTACTTACTGGCATGCACGGGGATGCCGTTGATGGACCCCGAGTTGATCATGGCCGTGGAGGCGCCGGCCTTCACCGCTTCCCTGAACGGCGGCAGGAAGATCTGCCGCAGGACGATCTCGGGGATATAAGCGGGGGTACGGTCTTTGCCGGTAAGGGGCACGGGATATCCGAGATAGTGCTTCATGCAGGAGGCCACCGAGGTGGTTTTCTCCAGGCCGTCGCCCTCATAGCCGGTGATGACTGCCCGTCCCATTGCGGAAACAAGATAAGGGTCTTCGCCGAAGGTCTCTTCAAAGCGCGACCAGAGGGGCTGGCGTCCCACGCCCAGCACCGGGTCGAAGTTCCAGCGTATGCCGCATGCACGCACCTCTTTGGCGGTGATCTTTGCCGCCGCATGGGCCAGCGCCGGGTCGCGCGTAGCAGCCATGGCAATATTCTGCGGGAACAGGGTGGCACCCTTCAGGTAGGTAACCCCGTGGATGGCATCTATACCATACAAGATGGGGATCTTCAGCCGTGTTTCGCGGGCATAGCGCTGGATCCTCGTCTGCAGGTCCCGCCACTCCTGCATGGAGAGGGCCACCGTCATGCCTTTCCGGTCATGATGCGAGTTGAGGATGGAACCCAGCCCGTATTTCACAATATACTCGTGCAGGCGGGCCGTATCCAGATGCTCCTTGTAAAACTTATCCAGCGTGATCTGCGTCATCTGACCCACTTTCTCTTCCAGGGTCATTTTGGATAGCAACTCCGATATCTTCCGGTCTGTTTCCGTCTGTGAATTAATATCCGGGGCCTGGCCAAAACAGGCAGGCAGCGAGGCCCAAAACAGCAGCACAAAAGCAGCCGAGATAAAAAATAATGGTTTCTTTTTCACTTGAGTAAGTTTATATTATGAAACAATGTATTGTGTTTTTCCGTCTATCATTTCCCCTCAACCGTAATGTATTTATCCGGCATGCGGTACAGTTCGACATTGTTGATCAGGGGGCAGGCGCGGGCGTCGAGGATGGACAGGCGGATCTTGTTCGTCTTCACTGCCGGAAAGAGGAGCATTCTTTTGTATCCGATGGTTGTTCCGCGGGCTGCCTCCTGCCATTGGCCGTCTTTCAGCACCTCCACCTTAAACGCCTTCACCCGTTGTCCGAGGGGGATATATTCC
This sequence comes from uncultured Rikenellaceae bacterium, assembly GCA_964649335.1. Taxonomy (GTDB): domain Bacteria; phylum Bacteroidota; class Bacteroidia; order Bacteroidales; family VadinHA17; genus DRPN01. Next base: position 3,966 of record CAZYPI010000216.1, read on the forward strand.
TGAATCAGGATCAGGTTGACCTCCGCCCGTTTTCCAAGGTCAATCGTCAGGACACCGGTTTTCACGCCGTCATCGGTGCACCAGTAGGTATCGTATTTTCCGTCGGTTATCCTGCCGGGCACGAACTGTTGGTCTCTGCCGCGCCAGGTATCGGCATGCACGTTTTTGCCCGCGGCCAGGTTCACCGCAAAGATATCATCCAGTGCTTTCCGGAACTCCTGCAGGCGTTTCACATCATGTTCGTTGATTTTGCCGGTACGGTCGGGAGGAAGATTGAGCAAAAGAGAACCGTTGCGGCCCACCGATTTCAGATAGATATCCACGAGTTGGTTCACTGTCTTCACCTTGTCATCCTGTGATTTATGGTAGAACCATCCCGGCCGTATGGAGACGTCGCACTCGGCAGGCACCCAGTCTTTGCCGTTTTCGAGGCCGTGGTTCAGGATTTTCTGGTCGGCGAGGCCGGGGGCTAGTTCATCTTTGTTGATCATGGACCAGTTGGTCTCGCCGGCGAAACCTTTCTCGTTGCCCACCCACCGCACGTCGGGGCCGGCATCGCTGAACATCACGGCCCCGGGCTGCAGCTCCCGGACGATCTTGCGGGTGCCGGGCCAGTCGTAATAGGTTTTGCGATCGATGTTGCGTTTTTCACGGGCGCCGCCGTAATAGCCCGTGCCGCCGTTGGCGCCGTCGAACCACACCTCAAACACCGGCCCGTAGTTGGTCAGGATCTCCCGCAACTGGTTGCGGTAGTAAGTGATGTACTCCGGCGTACCGTAGAGGGCGCTGTTGCGGTCCCAGGGTGAGAGGTAAACGCCAAATTTCAGTCCCTCGGCTTTACAGGCCTCCGAGACCTCTTTCAGCACATCTCCTTTGCCGCCTTTCCAGGGAGAGTTTTTCACCGAATGTTCGGTATATTTCGAGGGCCACAGACAGAAGCCGTCGTGATGTTTGGCCGTGATGATGATCCCTTTCATGCCGGCCGCTTTGACGACCCGGGCCCACTGGCGACAATCGAGAGCGGTGGGGTTGAAAACCTTCTCCGGTTCATCGCCATAGCCCCACTCCTTGTCGGTAAAGGTGTTGACGGTAAAATGGGTGAAGGCATAAAACTCCAGGTGCTGCCAGGCCATCTGGCGGGCCGAGGGCACCGGCTCCAGTGGCGCCGGCGGGGCTGTTTTCTGCGAACAGGAGGACAATCCC
>CAZYPI010000217.1:0-5147 GCA_964649335.1 uncultured Rikenellaceae bacterium
GCATTATCGCTTTATCCTTTGTCCGCCGTAGCCCCGGGAACGGGGCGAAGGAGGAGCTTCATCGGCATTCCTCCCCCTGTGCTTCTCCCGTCCGAACGGATGGCTCCGTTCATCCGGGCGGGCTCTCCCGGGGGGACATTGCGAATAATGATGATTATGAGAGTATAATGTGAGTGTATTCCCCCTGGGGCTATAAGGGTTAATAACTTGTTTGTTTTTGGAGAGGTTTGAAGGTGAACTGGTGTGGGGGAAACAAAGGATATAAAACAATATGGGAGTATGATTCCCAAATTGTCCGGGAAATGAATACGCAAAGAGCGGGAATATTTCTCAGAATAACTGATATATTTGTGGTAAATGTTTTTACCGTGTGGAAAATCTTAAGAAAAATGAAAAGGAGTATTTTCAATCTAATAGTGCTTATATCTTTATTAACAGGGGGTTTCATCTCCTGCAACCGGCAACAAAAGCCAGAGGCTTCCCGTCCCAACATTCTCTTTTTCCTGGTGGATGATCTGGGGTGGGAGGATACGTCGGTGCCGTTCTGGCACGATTCGGTGGAGAACAACCGGTATCTCCGTACACCCCACATCGCGCGCCTGGCGGCCGAAGGGATGAAGTTCACCAATGCCTATGCCTCCTCGCCGGTATGCTCTCCCACGCGTACGGCGCTGATGACCGGCATGAACCCCGCCCGCACCCATATCACCAATTGGATCCCCGGCCGGGGCAACCACCCTGCGGACGACCAGCGGCTGCTGATCCCCCACTGGCGCATCAACGGGCTGGACAAACGCAATGTGACGCTGCCGGAGCTGCTGAAAGCAGCCGGTTACACGACTGTGCATATCGGCAAAGCGCATCTGGGCAAAAAAGACAGCCCGGGGGCCGATCCCCGGCATTTGGGCTTCGACTACAGTATTGCCGCCAGCTACCGTGGCAGTCCGGGCAGCTACTATGTGCCCTACGGACGCATTCACGGTCCGGACAGCCAAATGATTGATCTGGAGGAGTTTTTTCCGGACAGCCTTTATCTGAACGATGCCCTGACGATCATGGCCCTGCGCATGCTGGATACCTTGGCCGGACATCCGGAGAAACCGTTCTATTTCAATATGTGGCACTATGCCGTGCACGCACCCATACAGGGCGATCCCAAACGGTTGGAAAAGTACCGCCTGCCGGGGAAAACGGAAGCACAGGTGCAATATGCCTCCATGGTGGAGAGTGTGGATAACAGCTTCGGCAGGATCATGAAGAAACTGGACGAACTGGGGATGGCCGGCAATACGATCGTGATCTTCTGGTCGGACAACGGCGGGCTGGTGTCCCATTCCGGTCCACCGACGACCAACTACCCTTTGTGCAGCGGCAAGGGCTCCAGCCGGGAGGGGGGCTACCGTGAGCCGCTGATCATCCGGTGGCCGGGGAAAGTGAAGGAAGGGACAGTCTGCTCCGTGCCGGTCATTGCGGATGATTTCTTCCCGACCGTTTTGTCCATGGCCGGCATCCCGGTGCCGGACACCCTCCGGCCCCTCCTGGACGGGACGGACATCACTCCTTTGTTGCTGCAGACCGGAGACATTCAGCGTCCCCATCCGCCGGTGTGGCATTATCCCCACTACTGGGGCTGGAAGGCTCTGCGCGAGGCCGATAGTACCATCACCCCTTTCAGCGCCATCCGCGAAGGGGACTGGAAACTGATCTATACTTACGAAAAGGGCCGCTGTGAGCTGTATAACCTGGCGGAAGATATCGGTGAACAACACAATCTGGCCGGGGCGAAGCCGGAGATAACACAACGCCTCTGCAAAGACCTGCATGATGTGCTGCAGGGGATGGGGGCGCAAACGCCCATTTGCCGGGAGACGGGGAAGGCACTTGACTTGCCGCATTTTAGTGGAAGCCAGTGAGATGAATAAATTCCAAACTTCAAGCTCCAAATGACAAATAATTTCCAAATCTCAATATCCAAATATTAGGACGCTTATTTTAGAAGGCTAAGGCTGAGGCTGAGGAGGTTTGTGGTTTGGTGGCTGCTGCGCAGCCGTTTGCCCACCCGTACCGCCCGTCTGAACGGCTTCAGCCGGGCAGGAACGGTACGTTCGGGCGGGTAGTTTGTGGGTTTGCAAAATAATGTTCAATGTAACAGTATGAAGAAAAATGTACAGGTATTTTTTGTATCTTTGAATGTGAAATGGACATAAGACTAAAGTTGTTATGAATGCAGCCGAATTAAAACTGTTGATCTTTAGAAAGATTGACTTGCTTGAGGAAAATAAACTCCAGGAGATATATGGCATTCTGCTAAATTATATCAACGGGCAAAAAAATATTGATGACTGGGGATCGTTGACTGAGGAACAGAAACAGGGAATACTGGATGCAATCTCGGAAATTGATTCGGGAAAGGGCATTTCTCATGAAAAGGTAATTTCAAAGTTCCGCAAGAAATATTCCCATGTCTAAAATAATAATCTGGTCTCCGTTATCAGAAGACGATTTTGCCAATATTCTTGTATATCTTGACAGAGAGTGGGGCCGGAAAATATCGAATCAATTTGTTGATGTATTAGACCGGATCATTACTCAAATAAGTCTAAATCCGGTACAATTTCCCTTGGTATTTAAAAAGAAAAAAATAAGAAAGTGTGTTTTGACAAAACATAATTCTTTGTATTACCGGTTTAACAAAGACCGGATTGAAATTCTACGGATATATGATACAAGACAGAATCCTAAAAAACTCAAATTTGAGTAGATTTTGTTTTTGGCCAAGGAGAAATCTTTTGGGAACTTTGTTTTAAGTGGATTTTTTTTGCTGAGTTATTTTTTCTTACATTGCTTTTTCAAACCAAATCATTAAATGTCATGAGTTTTATTGCCGTTACACGTAAAAACCTGGTGATCCAGGGTATTGTTTTTCTTCTGGCCGGGATACTCTTCGTCGCTTTCCCGGAAGGGATCCTGAAAGGGATCTCCATTTATCTCGGTCTGCTGATGCTGATCCCCGGCGTGGTGATGATCATTACACCGCTGGTGAAAAAGGGAGGGGGCCCATCGCTGCTGATCGAAGGGATCATCCTGACACTTTTCGGCCTGCTGTTCATCTTTGAGCCGCAACTGATAGGCAAGCTGCTGGCTATTTTTATCGGTATCTGGATGATCGGCAGCGGCATTCTACAAATCGCCGCCTCATCGGAGACCAAAGCTGCAGGGTGGAAATACTGGTGGTTGCAGCTGCTGGCCGGGATCATCCTCGTGATCTTCGGTGTTGTGATCCTTTTCAATGCTTTCACCGCTTCCGTGGCCCTGATGATCTGGTTCGGAGCGGTCATGATTTTCTATGGGATTTATTATCTGGTGCTGGCGTTTGGACACTATAAGTAATTTGGAATAATGGAATAATGGAATAATGGAATGATGGAATGATGGAATGATGGAATAATGGAATAATGGAATAATGGATTGATGGAATAATGGGGTGGTGGGGTGGTAGGATGACGGGCAAAATATTGTTTATTGCAAAAGAAATTTCTGTAATGCTTATGGTTATTGGAAATATTTTTATTTTTACAGTGAAAAAAAATTAGATATGGAAGCAGAGATTTTAGAAAAACTGACCATTGCCGTGAAACGGGGCAAAGCGGATAAAAATTCCCCGTATCCTCCGGATCTGAAAGGACAGGACGGTGCCGATGAGCTGACCGCCGAAGCATTGAAGATGGGCTTTTCTGCTGATGAGGTGCTGCAGAAAGCACTGGTGAAGGGGATGCACCTGATCGGGGAGGATTTCAGCGCCGGCAGGGCCTTCGTGCCGGAGATGCTGATGGCTGCCAAGGCCATGAAAGCAGCCATGAAACATATTGAGCCTTTTTTCAAATCCGGCTCGGTGAAACAGAAAGGTACCGTGATCATGGGTACGGTACAGGGCGACCTGCACGATATCGGGAAAAATCTGGTGGCCATGATGATCGAAGGCGCCGGATGGAAGGTGGTGGACCTGGGCGCCGATACTCCTTTTGAAAAATTCAAAGCGGCCCTCGAGGAACATCCCGGAGCCATCGTGGGTATGTCGGCCCTGCTGACGACCACCATGGTGAATATGAAAGGGATCACCGAAAAAATCAAAGAGGTCAGCCCGAAGACCATCGTGATGGTGGGAGGAGCACCCCTTTCTGACGATTTCCGCCGGCAGATCGGAGCGGATTTCTATTCACCCGATCCGCAGGGGGCTACGGAGTATTTGAATTCGCTGGTCTCGTAAAACTTAGTTCCTGTGGTTTCTATTGTTCCTGTGGTTTCTATTGTTGGGCGATTTGTTCGGTAAAAATCGCATCATCGTTCCCGGTTACCGGTAAGGATCATTGAGCAGGCACTGAGCAGGTGTCAGGAAAGTTATGAAAAAAAACTTCCATATCCGTCTGGAGCCTTTAGGTAAAGACATAAGTGCCCCGGAGGGTACCCCTTTAAAGGATATTCTGTTTTCTTACGGGGTGGAGTTTCCGTGCGGCGGGAAGGGTTTATGCGGCGGGTGCCGGGTGAAGGTGCTGAAGGGAGATGTTTCTTTTGATGAGCGTCACCGGCGGGCACTGGATAAGCTGGGGCTGGACCGGTCGTGGCGGCTGGCCTGTCACAGTCATGTCACAGGCGATGTGACGCTGGAGATCGGCCAGTTCGACACGTTTATCCTGGCCGACAGCACTCCTTTTCATTTCAGGCCACGTGAGGGGTATGGCATTGCTTTTGACCTGGGTACCACCACGCTGGTGGCCCAGTTGGTCGATCTGCATAGCGGAGAGGTGAAAGGGGTGGAGACGGCCGTCAATCCCCAGGCAAAACATGGTGCCGATGTGATCTCCCGCATCGAATATGCCGTGCTGCGCGGCGGACAGCGGGAGCTGACACAACTGATAAGGGAAAAGTTTGCTAAGATGGTGAACCGGCTGATCCGGAAGGCAGGGGGAGTGGCTCCGGAGAAGATCCTGATTGTGGGGAACACGGTGATGCACCATCTTTTTTGCGGGGTGGAACTGACGCCTCTGGCAGCTTATCCTTTTGAGACCTCCGGGGGTGGGGCGGTGCATTTTACGTCCCGGGAGCTGCAACTGGTGACAGATGATCATACGGATATTGTTTTTCTGCCT
>CAZYPI010000218.1:0-5146 GCA_964649335.1 uncultured Rikenellaceae bacterium
TCCATGCCGGCCAGCCCGCCTCCTACGACAGCATATTTCTTTTTTACGGGCGTCCTGATCAGTTCCGGGTAGGACTCTCCGGCCAGAGGATTGACCACACAGTGGAGGCCTTTTCCGGCACGCACGCCACCCAGGCATCCCTCGGCACAAGCCAGGCAGGGGCGTATCTCCCCGTCCACCTCACCAAGGTATTTCCCCACGAACAAAGGGTCGGCCACCAGTCCGCGCCCTATGGCAAACAGGGTAGCGCCAAAGTCTCTTTTCAATGTCTCGATATCCTCTGCCGAATTGATCCTGCCCACAAAAATGGCCGGCACCCCTGCTTTTTCCTGTATTGTTTTGGCAAACTCCCAGGTTTTTCCCTTCGGCACGAACATGTGCTGAAAAAACCACGGCGGCGTGGAGCAAACAGTGCCTGCCGACACATGCACCGCTTCCACCCCTTTTTCTTTCAGTTTCTTTGAGAATTCGATCATCTCTGGCAGATGGATCCCGTCGGGGATCATATCATCGCCGCTGATACGAACAATAATGGGCAGGGATACGGCACTTTTTACCGCATCCAGCACTTCCAGCGGGAAGCGCATTCTGTTTTCCGGAGATCCGCCGTATTCATCTGTACGGTCATTCACCTTCGGCGAGAGAAACTGTGCCATAAGGTAACCATGGCCAAACTGCAGTTCGATGATATCAAAACCCGTTTTCTCAGCCCGTACGGCCGATTGTACAAACAACTCCGTCACTTGTTCAAAATCTTTCTTTTCCATCCTCCGGGGTACGGCTCCGCCGTTTTCGCAAGGCTGTTCGGAAGAAGATATATGATAATTTCCGGGTATTTTCGGGTTGGCCATCCGGCCGGGATGGTTCAGATGAGCGATCACGGCAGCCCCCTCTTCATGGATATGATCCACCAGGCGCTGCAGGCCCTCTATTTTATCATCATCATCAATCCCGAGCTGCGTGGGGATCTCACGCAACCCCGCATCCATATACAAAGGCTCGAGGGTGATAGCGCCCATATAACCGGCCCGTTCCTGGTAAAAATCCACATGTTTGTGGGTCACGATCCCGTCACCAAAACAATAGCCCAGTTTGATGGGGGCCATGATAAAAGGGTTTCTCAGGTTTAACATGATGGTTGTAAATTTTTTGTTATGAGTTATTTTTTAAGTTACGGTTCATAATTTGGGCAAGCAAGTTATAAAATTATTTTTTCTTTTCCGGGTTACAATTCAGTTTTACGGCGAAGAACAGACCGGCCAGGATCAATCCGGCCATGGCCAGAAACACGGCCCGGTAACCGAACAGTACGATAAACATCCCCGAAAAAACAGGCAACAGCGAAGCCAGGATATTCCCGGCACCGGTGATGCCGGCGAAGAAGGTCCTGTTTTCTTCGGTGGATATCTCGATCAGTATCCCATTGATGGCGATCTTGTACAAACCGAGAAACACGCCGGAGAGGATAAAGAGCAACTGATACAGGGCCGGGTTCCCGACCAGCACCAGCGAGAGCACCGGCAGGCTGGCGCCAACGATAACACTAACGACCAACACCCGTTTGAAAGAATATTTCCGGTGAATAAAGTAAAGCAGGGTGCCGGGCACCAGCATCCCCAACACCTTCAGGATCAATATATTTCCTACCAGTCCGGCCGAAATACCGAAATGATCCCTGGCCATCATCACCATAAACGGGGTGAAGGTGATCGCCAGTCCGGTGGTGTTCAGGATAAACAGATAATTCACCAGATTGGGATATTTTTTCAGCTCCGGCCCGATGCGCCGCAGGAAAGAAAATAAGGCATCCCTGTTTTTGGGAGGGGATTCGACCTCCCGTATATTCATGAAACCGAAAGAGGCCACCAGCAGGAGACCGGCAGCCAGCACAAAGCTGATCGAATAGTTCACCGGAAAAGCATGGCCTTTGAGCACATAGCGAACAGCAAAGGCCGAGAGCAGGATGCCGATACTGTTGACAACTTGTTTTACGGAAAAGAACCTTTTCCGGTCGTCTGCCAGAATGGATTTTCCGAGAATATCAATATAGGGAACGTTCGCCAGAGAGCCGCTGACGGAAAAGAGGGTCATGGCAAAAAAGATCATGCCGATAAGTACTGCCGGGGTCATACGGGCCGAGAACCAGAGCGTCGCCGCCGTCAGGAAAAGGGAAAAAACACGAAGCAGGATGCCCAGTACCAGGTATTTTTTCTTGTAAGGCAACGACTCGAAGAGTCCGGCAAAGAGCAACTGAAACAATCGTGATCCGCCCAGCATGATGGCGGTGAGTATCCCCACGGCCAGCGGCCCTCCGCCCGATTTGATCAGTACTGCCGGGATGACCGTATCGGTGTCCATGAAGTTGGCTGCCAGCGCAAAAAAACCGGCATGCCACAGGTAGGACCTGAAGTTTATCCTGGATTTTTGTGGGGTCAGGGCAGCCATGGAGGTCACATTTTTATTTTTTACTCCGTATCACCACGAAACTTCCCTCGCCATATCCGGGCTTGCAATCCTGTACCGTTTTTATCTGATCCAGTCTTCCAAAGACGGTCTGCACAATATCTTCCGGTTGCAGCCCGGCTTTTTCCAGGGCTTCTGTCAGCTCTTTCGTCGAAAAGAAAGTGGCCTGCCGGTAAAAAAGGCTTTCATCTTTCATCCTCAGATATTCCTGCCCCACCGGGCTGTTCTTATCCACAAAAGCCAGCACAAAAGCACCATGGTCTTTCAGCACCCTCCGGGCTTCTCTCAGCGACCGGGCCACATCATCCACAAAGCAGATGGTGGTAACCATCAGGGCATAATCGAAGGATCCGTCGGGATAGGGCAGACTTTCAGCCGTTCCCTGCCTTACCCGGATACCTCTTTCAGCTGCTTTATCCAGCATGCGCGGACATGGGTCAATCCCTGTTTTTATCCCCAACGGAGCAGCAAACAGGCCGCTGCCCACACCGATCTCCAGGCCCTCCCCCTCCGCCGGCAGCAGATGACGGATCGCCTTCAGTTCCGATTCATACACGTAACGGTTGGCAACAAACCACTCTTCATAAAGATCAAGATGCTTATCAAAAGGTTCTGTTTTGGGCATGGTATTCGATTAAAGGCTAAAGTTTAAAGGCTAAAGTTCAAAGGATAAAGTTCAAAGGATAAAGGATAAAATATAAAGATTAAAGTAAAAAGACAGAAGTAGAAAGACAAAAAGCAGAAAGATTGATGTTTATTTGTACGCGGTGAGCAGACGGGCATATTTTTTGGCCATTTTATGTTCTTCCACACGGCTGAAACCGGCTTCCTGCAGGATGGCTTTCCAGTCTCTTTCAATATAATCGAAAGCATATACACATTCCACTTTTTTAAAGACAATACGCACATGAGCCGGGGCTTTCTCCAGGTCGAACTCACCATAATCGAGGATGTGGAACGATCCGCCTTCCTTCAGGTGATCGTAAGCATTCCGGATCACAATCTTTCTCACTTCATGGGGAAAACCATGCAACACGAAACTGATAAAGACCTTGTCGAATTTTTTTCCCAGGTCGAACGGAATATCTATCCGTTGTTTCAGAAAATCTGCCCCGGGGGCATCTTTACATTTCTCACGGAATTTCCTTTCCATGATATCGGAAATATCCAGGCCGGTCACACTGCCACCGTCAAGATACCGGTACATCAGGCAGGCATTCCGGCCGGTACCGCAACCGAGATCCAGAATTTCATCGTCTTTGCCGATCTTCATAAAAGCGATTGCCTTGCGGATAAACTTCCGGTAAAAACCGAATGTGACGGTATTCAGCAGGGCGTCGTAATGTTTCGCCAGAAAAGGGGTCAGTTCAACCTCGGAATCAGGATAAATTTTTTCCATAAAGTTCTTTATAATTAATCTTTAGTGTCCGGTTCAAATCAAATTTAACAAACTTTGGCTGTCAGTCCGAGCCTGTCGAAGGCCAGACTGCAGACAGTCCATAGTGATCAGGAAAGAAGGCACATTCGTTTTGCCTTAGGATATATCTTTAAATACGCGGGCCATGGAATAGCCGGGAGCTTTGACCTCCAGGTCGAGGAAATACCCGAACGGCGTCTGGAAAACTTCATACTCCGAATTCTTCAACCGCTCCTCCACACGGTCGAAAAGCTCTTTGGTAAAATGGGGGTCGGCCTTGCTGACCGACAGGTGGGCAAAAGAATGCAGCTCCACCCGGCGGGTATGGTTTTTTCCGGCCGCCCATTTGATGTTTTTCAACAGTTTCTTTTCCACGGCAGAGGCATTGTCCGCATCTTCCGCCTCTACATGGATAAAAGCGGTCTGTACATCCTTCAATAGCCCAGACTCCTCCACCTCCGGGAAATCTTCCAGGGTTTTACTCCGGGGACTCCAGCCAAATTCGGTCATGTAAATCAATAACACTTTCATAAAAACCTCCGGTTTCCAGATACATTTTCAGCACAAAGATAATAATAAATTTGGGCCCTGCGGGCCCGTCATTTGCAGCCTGCGGCTGCGTTATTAGCGGCTGCGCCGCGCGAAATTCCTACTTAATTTCGCCCTGAGCGATAGCGAAGGGCTAATGCTCTTGTTCCAGAAACATCCGGACGGCTTCCTCTATTTTAAGAGGCACATCATCCTGTGAAAGAGTGTATATACGCACGCCGGACTGTTCCAGTATCTCCTTAGCTTTGGGTCCCACATGATAGCTGATGACCCAACTGACTTTTTCGCGGGCCATCAAAGCCGCCGACTGGATACCCACGCCGTGGGCCGCTTGCCGATTTTCTTCATTGGACAGAAAAACGGTTTCTTCCGTTTCGGTATCATATACCGCAAAAAAACGGGTCCTGCCGAAATTCTCCCCGACATGTTCCCGGTCCATGGATTGTATTGCTATTTTCATGTATTTATAATTTTTTATTTACCTGACAATCAATTTATTACTCTTTTCATTAACCCCCTCCCTATCCCTCCCCCCCGGCGAGGGGGAGGGATGTTCTTCCTGCATCTTATTATCTCATGAATAACGTAGGGTGGGGGTCATACCATAAATATTATTTTATTTCAATAATTATTCTCCTGTGTGTCTGAATCAATCATGGACGTTTCATATTATCAGTATTTTTACAAAACAAAGATAGGAAATAGGTTCCGATTAGA
>CAZYPI010000219.1:0-5145 GCA_964649335.1 uncultured Rikenellaceae bacterium
ACGCTGTCAGGAACCGGCTTCGCCGGCACGCTGACAGGTTTTCCCATCGCTCATCGCTTTATCGTCCCCTCATCCACTCCACCAGGCCTTTTTTCCGGATGATCTCCATCAGTTTTTCCGGCAGGGGGGCAAAAGAGAAAGTCCTGTTTCCGACGGTCACTTTTCCTGCTTCCGGGAATACTTCGACCCTGTCGCCCGGCCGATAGGCCTCCACGGCCTCCGGCAGGACGATCAGCGGCAGTCCCTGGTTAACCGACGAGCGGAAGAAGATGCGGTTGACCGATTTGACGATAATGGCCCGGACGCCTGCCCGTGCCAGTCCCACGGCCGGATGTTCGCGTGAGCTGCCGCAGCCGAAGTTCTCGCCGGCGAGGATCACGTCTCCCGGCTGCACGTTGCCGGCAAAGCCGGGATCGAAGCCGGCGAACAGGTGGGGCAGGATGGCGTCAGCGTCGGAGCTGAGGATCTTGTAGGTAAGGTTGCCGGCAAACATCTGGTCGGTGTTGAGGTCGTTGACCTCCTTGTAGTTCCACACACCGTTGATGCGGCGGTTTTCGCCTTCGGCGACGGTGAGGGTGTGAGGGGCCTCGCGCCGGTAGGGAAACACCTCGTCGCCGGGCTCCGGCCGCGGGTCGGTGATAACGCCGCTGACGGCCGACACGGCCACCGTGGCGGGTGAGGCGAGGTAGATGGAAGCGTTTTTGTTGCCCATGCGGCCCAGGAAGTTGCGGTTGGCCGTCGAGAGTACGTTGTAGCCGTCGGCGGGGATGCCCTGGCCCGTGCCCAGGCAGGGTCCGCACGAGGGCGAAAGGATGTTGGCGCCGGCCTCCACCAGCGTCTCTATCGTACCGTCTTTCACGGCCTCCAGGTAGATTTTCTGCGAGGCAGGTGCCACCAGCAGCTGAAAACCTTCTTTGATCTTTTTGCCCCGCAGATAACGGGCTGCCAGCTGCAGGTCGTCGAGCCGGCCGTTGGTACAGGTGCCGATAAGACCTTCATGGAGGGGTGTCCCCGCCACCTCGGCCAGCGCCCGCACGTTGTCCACCTGGTGGGGGGCGACTACCAGGGGATAAAGGGCCGAGAGATCGATTTCTATCTCCCGCACATAACGGGCCCCTTCGTCGGCCCATACGCCCTGCACCTCTTTTTCTCCATAGAAAGCGGCCAGCACCTCATCGGGCGGGAAGACGGCGTTCTTGGCTCCCATCTCCGAGGCCAGGTTGGCCAGCGTCATGCGTTCGGAGATGCTGAGGGTCTTGACCCCCGGCCCGTGGTATTCTATGGAGAGGTAGTTGGCGCCGGCGCTGCCGGTCATGCCGATGATCCAGAGGGAGAGGTCTTTGGCGAAGACCCCCTCCGGCAGGCGGCCGGTGAGGGTGATCTTCAGCGTCTGCGGCACGCGGAACCAGGTCTCTCCCCGGCGCCAGATGCCGGCCGTTTCGGTGCGGTCGATGCCGGCGGCCAGCGCGTTGAAGGCCCCGGCCGTGCAGGTGTGGCTGTCGCTGCCGACGATAACCATGCCGGGACGGGCATGATACGACATGATCTGGTGACAGATGCCGCGGCCTGCATCATAGAACATGCCGATGCCCTGTTCTTTCACCATATCGCGGATAAACTGGTACTGTGTGGCCAGCGCGGCGCTGGTGGGCGGTGCGTTGTGGTCGAGCACCACCAGCAATCGCTCAGGATGAGCGATCCGCTTCCCGTTCATCTTCTGAAAGGTCTTGTAGATACTGGCCGTGTTGTCATGCGACAGCACGATGTCGGGCTCGCGAAAGACGATGCTGCCTGCCGGAGCTCCGAGGATCTTTTCTGCAAAGGTCTGTGGTTTCATAGTGGGTGCTGGTTACTGGGTGCTAGGTGCTTGTATCTTGTCTCTTCCATGTTCATCCTTCATCCTTCAACCTTCATCCTTCAAAACAGTCCTCCGTTTTGATAGATCTCCATCTGCACCTCCGAAAAGGGGTGTATCTTTCCTTTTTTTCCGTTTCTGAGGTTTTCTATCTCTCCGGTTTGGAGGTTCAGACGGATGATGTCTCCCTGCCTGATCTCCGGTTCTTCCAGACTGTCATAGGTAAGTACCGGAAAGGCGGCATTGATGGCGTTGCGTTCGTAGATGGCACCGAACGAGCGGGCCAGGATGGCCTGTATGCCCAGCGACTTAAAACAGTCCACGGCCTGCTGCCGTGAGCTGCCGGCGCCGAAGTTTTTGCCGGTGATGATGATATCGCCGGCTTTTGCCTCGCGGGCAAAGTGTTCGAATCCTTCCAGGTTGTCGAAGGTGTATTGTCCCATCTCCCGGATATCGGTGACGGTAAGGTAGCGGTTGTGGAAGATCATGTCGGTGTCTATGTTGTCACGCTCGATGATCCACACCCTTCCTTCGAGGACCACGGGCAGGTCGTGGCTTTTCTCTTTTCCTGCAGCCCGGCGGGTACGTTCTTCCTTTTCGCGGATATCGAAAACGGCGGGTTGGTCGGGGATATCGTCCGGGGTGGTGATGTATCCCGCCACGGCCGAGGCGGCCACCACCGCGGGTGAGGCGAGGTACACCTCGCCCTTGCCCTGTTTGCCTGGGAAGTTGCGGTTGCCGGTGCTGACGGTGATCTCGCCGGGGCCGTTCTGCCCCACCTGGCCGGCGGCACAGCCGGCACAGCCGGCGTTGGAGACCAGCGCGCCGGCCTCTTTGAATATTTTCAGCAGTCCTTCTTCGAGGCATTGCATCCACACCCTGTCGGTGGCCGGGACGATCTTCAGCACCACCCCCGGCGCCACGCGGCGGCCCCGCAGGATCTCCGCCACGATGCGCATATCTTCAATGCGCCCGTTGGTACAACTGCCCACAAAGGCCGAATCGATCTTCGTTTTCTTCACCTCCTCCAGCGGCACCGAATCGTGCGGTTTGCCGGGGCGTGACACACGGGTGATAAAGCGGCCCGCATCCAGGTCAATGACCTTCTCATAGCGGGCATCCGCATCGGCATACACCGGCACGATCCTTTTTCCCGTGCGTTGTTCGCAGTAACGGATGATCTCATCGTTAGGCGGGAAGAGGATGGCTATGGCTCCCATTTCGGTGGCCATCGAGGCGATGGTGATGCGGTCACTCAGGTGCAGGTGCTCCGTTACGCCCCCGTACATCTCTATGGCATAACCCAGCAGCTCATTGGCGCCGAAGCGGGCCAGCAGGTTCAGTACCACCTCTTTGGCGGTAAGTCCCGCCGGCACTCTCCCCTTCAGGTTGAGGCGCACCGACGGCGGCACTTTGAACCATACCTTTCCTTTGGCCCAGGCAGCGGCGATGTCCTTGTCGCCCATGCCCTGGCCGAAAGCCCCCACAGCCCCCAGGATGTTGGCATGTGAGTCGGTGGAGATGGCCGTCACACCCGGATAAACCAGACCCTCCTCGATGAGCAGGTGCGTGCCGATGCCCGCATTGATATCATACACTTTGATGCCGTGTTTGCGGGCATAGATACGGCATATCTGCTGGTTGGCGGCATATTTCTGGTCCGAGCCCGTAGGATTGGTGTCGAAAGTGAAAAAGGTGCGGGAAGGATCCTCCGGCACCAGCCCGTGCTCCTCCATGTTCTTCACCACATTGGCACCGCCGAAATCACGCGCGACACGCACGTCGATGAAGACATCCACAATGTCGCCCGGTTGTACCTGTTCCTTTCCGGCATGCGATGCCAGGATCTTCTCAATGATGGTCATGCCCATAATTGTCTGTTTTGCCGTAAAGATACAAATTTTGTATATAGATACACAGGGTAAACCTTAGGAGTCCGGAATACACAAAAACGGAAAAGGACACACGCGTGTGCATCCTTTCCTCTTATTGTTCAACCTTCAACCTTCAACGTTCAGTATTCTTCCAGGGTATCAGCGGCGAGTGGTAAAAATTAATGTCCATGGCATCGAAACGGGGAGCAAAATTACCCAGTCGTTTTTTGTAGTTTTCCCAGCTTCTTTCGGAGGCCGGGGTCCATCCTATCTCGGCGTGGCCGGCCAGCCGGGGGAAGACCATGTACTCAAGGTCTTTCATGTTGGTGATGGTCTCGGTCCATAACGGGGACTCTATCCCCAGGATATTTTGCCGTGTGATGCCGGGCACCAGGGTGGCCGGATCCCAGATGTAAGCGCTGTCCACCTCCACAGTTCCGGCCCAGTGAAGGCCCAGGGTGGTGGTAGAATCATACTGCATGTCCAGATAGGTTTTGTTGGCCGGCGACATGATCACTTTGGAGCCCTGCCGTATTCCTTTTTCGGTATTGTCCACACGTGCCCAGAACTGTACGGTTGTGCTTTTGTCCAGCGTGGCATTGGCGATCTCGTCCCAGCCGATCACCTTCTTTTTATACTTCCATACAATCTCCTGGACTTTTTCCACAAAAGGAATATAATCTTTCATCGGGGTGACGTGCGACTCATCGCCGCCGATATGTATCCAGGGGCCGGGGGTCAGAGCTGCCAGCTCGCGGACCACATCGTCAATGAATTTATAGACGGTGTCTTTTGAGGTACAGAGGGTACTGAATCCCACCTCGGTGCCTGTATAGAGTTTCCGCGGTTTCCCGTCGCAGTTCAGCACGCCGTAGGAGGCCAGTGCCGCATTGGTGTGGCCGGGCATGTCGATCTCCGGAACAATGGTGATAAACCGTTCCGCGGCATACTTCACCAGGTCTTTGTATTCTTCCTGCGTATAAAAACCGCCTTTGCCGCCGCCCACCTCAGTGCTGCCGCCGATCTCCGTCAGTCTGGGCCAGGATTTGATCTCGATGCGCCATCCCTGGTCGTCGGACAGATGCAGATGCAGTACATTCAGCTTGAAAAAAGCCAGCATATCGATGTACGCCTTCACATCCTCCGGGGGGAAAAAATGACGTGCCACATCCAGCATGGCTCCCCGGTACGAATATTCAGGCTTGTCGGTGATCGTGCCGGCCGGTACCAGCCAGGGCCCCGGCTGCACCGTATCTTTTTCGATGGCATCCGGAAAGAGCTGCCGCAATGTCTGTACACCGTAGAACAACCCTGCCGGATGAGAGGCCGTGACCGAGACCATTGTGGGGGTGATCCTCAGAACATACCCTTCCTTTCCCAGCTCCTCATTGTTGTCCGAGAGGAAAAGGAATATGT
>CAZYPI010000220.1:0-5058 GCA_964649335.1 uncultured Rikenellaceae bacterium
ATGAGATCGCCGGCATCACCACTTCCATCGGTGCCAGTTTTGCCGGGCTGCTGGCAGCTACTACCACCTCCGGCCCCGGTCTGGCCCTCAAATCCGAAGCGTTGGGCCTGGCGGTGATCACCGAGCTGCCCCTGGTGGTTGTGGATGTACAGCGGGGAGGCCCTTCCACCGGCCTGCCCACCAAAACGGAACAGTCGGACCTGATGCAGGTGCTTTACGGCCGTAACGGCGAAAGCCCCGTGGCTGTGGTAGCTGCCAGCACCCCGGCCAACTGCTTTCACTATGCTTTTGAGGCCGCACGCATCGCCCTCGAACACATGATACCGGTCGTGTTGATGACAGACGGTTTCCTGGCCAATGGTTCGGAACCGTGGAAACTGCCTAAAACAAGCGAGCTGCCTAAAATAAAAACAAGGATCGTCCCCGAAGGCACCAAAGACTACCAGCCTTACAAAAGAGACCCGGAAACACTGGCCCGCTACTGGGCCATCCCCGGTACTCCCGGACTGGAACACCGGATCGGAGGACTCGAAAAAGACGAGATCACCGGCAACGTCTCTTATGACCCGGTGAACCACCAGGTGATGACCAAGATCAGAGCAGAGAAAGTAAAACGCATCGCTAATAATATCCCCGATCTGGAAGTGGAAGGAGATCAGGATGCCCCTCTGTTGCTGGTAGGTTGGGGTAGTACGTACGGACACCTGAAATCGGCACAGGAAGAAATGTCCCGCGAAGGGAAGAAAATTGCCCTGGCCCATTTCCATTATATCAACCCCCTGCCGGGAAATACGGCAGAGGTACTGGGAAAGTATGAAAAAATACTGGTGTGTGAAATGAATATGGGACAGTTTGCCGATTATCTCAGAACGAACTTCCCGAAATATGAATACCATCAGTTAAACAAGGTACAGGGTTTACCGTTCACCGTGGCAGAGATCAAAGATGCTGCCAATAAATTACTGGAGGGTTAAGATTATGTCTAAAGAAACAACACAGCAGGTGGTTTATACCCCCAAAGATTTTAAGAGCGACCAGGAAGTCAGATGGTGCCCCGGTTGTGGCGACCATGCCATTCTGAACAGCGTCCAGCGGGCCATGGCCCAACTTGGTATTAATAAAGAAAAATACGCCGTCATATCGGGAATCGGATGTTCGTCCAGATTTCCTTATTACATGGCTACCTATGGTTTTCATGGTATCCATGGCCGTGCTGTAGCTATCTCCACAGGTGTTAAGACCGCCAATCCGGAGCTCTCGGTCTGGACCATCACCGGCGACGGAGATTCACTCGCTATCGGAGGAAACCATTTGATCCATGCCGTCAGAAGAAATATAGATATTAATATCCTGTTATTCAATAACCGGATATATGGACTGACCAAAGGACAATATTCCCCCACCTCGGTAAAAGGGCAGGTGACCAAAACTTCCCCGTACGGAACGGTGGAACCGCCTTTCAACCCCGGTGAACTGATCATCGGGGCCAAAGGAAAATTCTTTGCCCGTACCATAGACTCCAATATAAAACTTTCTACCGAGGTTTTTATGGAAGCGGCTCGTTACGAAGGTACATCTGTCGTGGAAATATTCCAAAACTGTGTGATCTATAACAATGGCGCTTATGCCGATATCACCGACCGTGAGCATAAAGAAGACCGGCAGATTATCCTGCGCGACGGCGAACCGATGATCTTCGGTAAAGAACGCGACAAGGGTTTGATCCTCGACCGCGATCATATGAAACTGAAAGTGGTGAAAATCGGGGAAAACGGTATCACGGAAAAAGATATCCTGGTGCATAACAGCACCGAGAACAACCCCGGACTGCATATGATGCTGGTGAACATGCGCTGGCCGAATTATCCTGTGGCCCTCGGGGTCATCCGGAATGTGGCGGCTCCTTCTTACGACATGGCCGTGCATGCACAGATCGGAAAAGTCAAACAATCATCCCCGATCAAGTGTGTGGATGACCTTCTGCTGAGCGGAAACACCTGGGAAGTGAAGTAACCTAACGGATAAGATAATCATAAAAAATCCCGGCATACACCGGGATTTTTTTTATCCTCCCGTTCGCTCTTTTTTGGCAGGAATGCTTTATCTTTATGAATGAAAAAAACGGGAATTATGAAGGAAGAGGGCCATGAAAACCAATACGGACAAGCTTCTGATGAGAAAAACAAAAGACTGAAGGAACTGGCATATGTTAATGAGGCTTCCGAAATCATCAGACAGAATAAACCGCTGGATGAGGTTATCGACCAGATTGTTTTTCTGATAAAAAAATATACGGCAATCCCTGACGGGATCAGTGTTCGTATTACCTATCAGAACAAAAAATTTCTCTCTCCGGATTTTCGAGTCTCCTCCCTGTTTATCAATGAGGAATTTAAAACGATCGACGGAGAAAAGGGAAACATAACCATTTATTACTCTGACGAATATCTACCGGAAGACCTGGATCCTGCGCAAATGCTCAGGGAAGATGAGATCCTGGTACGGGATATGGCACGTATCCTGACAGATCATATCAACCGTATCAAAAGCAAGGCGGTTTTCGAACCTGATAAAAACGGTACCGGCATTTTGGAGGCCGGCGTAACCCGCCTTACCAGCCGCAAACTGTTGCAGTTGTTTCTGGACAAACATAATGCCGACAGGGATATCTTCCATGATCTTATGCCTTTCAAAGTCAGGGAGATCCTCTTGATAGCCAGTCTGTACGATGCCTACAGTATCGAAGGGGAAGGGCAGTTCACAGACCATATTCTGGGGGAATACCACCAGTTGAACCTTACCTCCATACCCCGGATCACGGCAGTATCCTCAGGCGAAGAAGCAATGAACCGACTGAAGTTCAAACATTACGACCAGGTTATCATCATGATCGGCGCCGACAAAAAATCCCCCATCCGGCTGTACCGGAAGATTAAAAAAGCTTATGCCTATCTGCCGGTTTACCTGCTGCTGAACAATAACAACGACATCCCCCTGATTCGCCACGAGCTGCGTAAGCTGGAACCTTACGACCACTTCTTTGTCTGGAACGGCGATTCGAAAGTGTTTTTTGCCATGGTCAAACTCCTCGAAGACCGTGTAAATGCCGATAACGACACGCGTATTGCCTATACAAAGATCATCCTGCTGGTGGAAGACAATACCAAATATTTCTCACGTTACCTGCCGGTATTGTACACGACCATCCTTGAACAGACCCGCAACCTTATCGAGGATGTCGGCATTGACGACCGCTACAAAGTGTTGAAACTACGTGCCCGGCCAAAGGTTATGCTGGCTACCAATTACGAAGAAGCCGTCGGGGTGATTGGGAAATACAAGGATTACCTCTTGGGCATCATCTCGGATGCCCGGTTTCCGAAAGAGGGGAGGATGTTCAGCCGCGCCGGTTACGAACTGCTGAAAAACGTGAGGAAGGAGATGCCGAACCTGCCCCTGATCCTGCAATCGTACGAAACGATCAATGAAAAACTGGCCACCGAACTGAATGCCAATTTTATTGATAAAAATTCCGACACCCTCTTTCAGGACCTTCGTCATTTTATCAATTACTATCTGGGGTTCGGTCATTTCGTCTATCGTGATAAAAACGGAAAAGAGATCGCCGTGGCCCGTTCCATGGCCGAGTTTGAAGACTATCTGAAAACGATACCCGAAGATTCGCTGGCATATCACGCCATGAAGAACCATTTCTCGTTATGGCTGATGGCCCGTGGCGAAACCATGATCGCCAAAATGATAAACCCCCTGAAAGTATCCGATTTCAACAGCATCAACGAACTGCGCGAGTTCCTGATCAACACGGTACGACAGCGCCGGAGAGAGCAGGACAAGGGAAAAATCGTTCCCTTCTCGGAGCAGGCCATCCTGGATGAATCCAATATTGTCAGTCTGGCCTCCGGCTCGCTGGGAGGAAAAGGCCGCGGCCTGACCTTTACCAATACGCTCATCTATAAATTCGGTCTCTCCGAACTGGTTTCCGGGATCAATATGCGTGTACCCCGTACCTCCATCATCGGTACCGATGAGTTTGACCTGTTCATGGACCGCAACCAGCTGAGAGAACTTGTCTTTTCGGGCATAAACTATCTTGAGATACAAAAGCGTTTCCTTGAGGGCACCCTGACGGATGAACTGGAAAACAAACTGCGTATCCTGCTTCAGAAAATCAAAAATCCTCTGGCCATCCGCTCTTCCAGTCTGCTCGAAGACTCGCTGACACAACCTTTTTCCGGAATTTTCGGTACCTATATACTGCCCAACACACACCAGGACCTGGAGGTGCGGCTCCGGCAAACGGAAGATGCCATAAAGCTGGTCTTCGCCTCCATTTATTCGCCACAGGCCAGAAGATACTTTGAGGCGATAGACTATAAAATCGACGAAGAGAAAATGGCCGTGGTCATACAGGAGGTGGTAGGATCCCGGCACGGGGAATATTACTATCCCCATATCAGCGGTACCGCCCAATCTTACAATTATTATCCGGTGGCCCACATGAAACCGGAAGAAGGTTTTGCCCTGGCAGCCATCGGACTGGGACAATACGTCATGACCGGCGAGAAAACCTACCGTTTTTCGCCACGGTATCCCAGGAACGAGATCTATACACCGAAATACCTGATCAAAAACTCCCAGACCGAATTTTTTGCCGTGGACATGAAAAAAAATGACCTGAACCTGCTGGAAGGAGAGGAGGCCGGCCTGGCCCGCCTGACCCTGTATGATGCGGAAAAACACGGCACCCTGAAACATTGTGTGTCGGTGTATGATGCCGATAACGACCGGCTGGAGCCCGGGCTGGATGTCCCCGGCCCCCGGGTGGTGAACTTCGCCAATATCCTGAAATACGATTATATCCCCCTGGCCAGAACCATAGACTTCACCCTCGACCTGTTTAAGGAAGCCCTCGGATCGCTGGTAGAAATAGAATATGCCGTTGACCTGGAGAAAGACGAAGAAGGAAAAGCCTCTTTTTATGTCCTGCAGATAAAACCGCTGGTGAGCACCGACCTTGATTTCAAGATCGATTTCGAA
>CAZYPI010000221.1:0-1417 GCA_964649335.1 uncultured Rikenellaceae bacterium
ATGCGCCGGGTGTCTATACCGTATGGCTGAAGATACGCAACGACCGCTGTACCGACAGCATCTCACAGACCGTCGAGATCAGACCCATCCCGCCCGTGGCCGGTTTTGAGCAGGTGCCTCCCGCATGTAATCCTTATACGGTGGACTTCGTCAACACCTCGAAGGACGCCACTACCTATCTGTGGGACTTCGGCGACGGCACTACCTCCACCGAGGAAAACCCACAGCATATCTTCTATGATGCGGGTACCTACGACGTGCGGCTGACAGCCACCGGCCCCGGCGGCAGCGACCAGTATATGCAGATGGTCTCGGTGTATCAGTCGCCCACCTCCTTCCTGGGAGTGACGCCCGACACGGTGTATGCCGGCGTGGACAAGGTGAAGTGCTTCAACCTCTCCACCTACGGCGATTATTACCTGTGGGAGTTCGGTGACGGCGACACGTCGGTGATGTACGAGCCGTTTCACCAGTATGCGGAGCCGGGCATCTACGACATCACCCTCCATGTATATACCTACCAGGGCTGCTCGGCTGTCTATACCCTGTCCCCCGCCGTGACGGTGCTGCCGGCAGGCGAGATAAAGTTCGCCACCGCCTTCCGGCCCAACAAAAACGGCCCGACAGGAGGACATAAACCGCCGCCAAGCCAGATCAATACGGTCTTCTTCCCGCCGGTGCACCAGCAGATAGACGACTATCACCTGCAGATCTTTGACCGCTGGGGCGAGCTGATCTTCGAAAGCCGCGATATCAATATCGGCTGGGACGGCTACTACAAAGGTAAACTGTGCCAGCAGGGCGTTTACGTCTGGCGCGTCGAAGGCAAGTATGCCAACGGCCGCCCCTACCGCAAAGCAGGCGATATTACACTGCTCCACTAGAGAAAAAGCCCCCGGAAGGGGGCTTTTTTCCGGTGCTTGGTGCTGGTTGCTGGTTGCTGGGGATGGAAGAATTAGTATTATTTTTATTTAATGAATATGAGTGGATTTAAGGAATTGGAAATTTATCAGATGGCTTTTGATCTTGCATTAAAACTTCATAAAGCGACTTTATTATTGCCAAAGTTTGAACTTTTTGAGCAGGGAGGACAGGCCAGGAGATCATCCAAAGGGATAAAAGATACCATAGCGGAAGGATACGGGCGACGAAGATACAAACAGGAATATATCCGCTATTTAACTTATGCCCAGGCATCCTGTGATGAAACACACAGTCAATTGGATATGATGATATTATTATATCCGGAAATAAAGGAATTCCCGGACTTACGTGATTCTTATATTTTATTGGGAAAGAAAATAAATAATTATATCCAATATGTCGAAGAAAAATGGAGAAACTAATCCCAGCACCCCCGTCCGAACGAACGTTCGTCCGGGCACCCAGTACCCAGTACCCAGCATCCAGCACCCAG
>CAZYPI010000221.1:1517-5045 GCA_964649335.1 uncultured Rikenellaceae bacterium
GCTTCATCTCTTTATCGCTTCATCTCTTTATTGTATCTTTACCCCCTGAATCATGGTGCAGTTCATTCGCAGGCGTTTTGTCTATATAGTCATTGATCTGCTGCTGGTGCTTCTCTCTTATGTGCTGGCGGTGCTGATCAAAGGGGGCGATTTCTCCGGCTATTTCTCGCCGAAATATACCAACCCCCTGCTGATTTTTCTGGGTCTCTGGCTGGTGTTCTCCTGGCTCTTCAGGAAGTATGCTTTCCGCGATTACAACCGTCTGCAACGAGTGGTCTTCCCCGTGCTGGTCAGCAACTTCATCATCCTGGGGACGGTGAGCATCCTGGTCTATTTCTCCAACGCTTTCTATCCCTCCCGCCTGCTGGTGCTCGGGACGGTGACGCTGGCCACCGTGATGGAACTGGGCATTGGGGCTACCTATCATTTTGTGCGGGTGGCCCGGGTGCACGGCAGCCCGGTGGATCATGAGTTTGTGGCGCTGAAAAAACACAAGCAGAACGGCAACGGGGCACATGCGACAACCGTAACGGAGACGCCCTCACGCCCTCTCTCCTCGGCTGTGGCCGGGCTGATCACACGGGAGGCCGGCAGCAAAGTCGCTGCCTTTGTAGAGCGAAACAACCACTTCGGCCAAAAGGAGATACTCGTGCTGGTAACCTCCAATCCTTTCAACGTGCTGGCCCAGTCGAACGGCGACCACAAGTATATCGTCAACCTGCGGCGCATCAACGATATCCGCTATATCAACAAGTTCTTCGAAACGGTCAACGAGACGCTCCCCGACCACGGCTGTTACACCTGCTGCGTGGAGACCAAAGACATGCGCAAACAACGCATCTTCCGGAAGTATGGCGTGCCGTTCAATTATCTCTATTACTACCTTATCGACTTCCCCGTAAAACGGGTCATGCCCAAGCTGCGCGTCACACGGGGACTCTATTTTCTGCTCACCCGCGGTCAGAACCGCGTGATCACCCGCGCCGAGACCCTCGGCCGCCTGATCTCCTGCGGCTTCCGCATCGTGGATGAAGAATACATCGGCAGCCTGTGCTATATCACCGCCGAGAAGATCAAAATGCCCGCCTATGACCCCGACCCCTCCTACGGGCCGCTGATACGCCTCAAACGCGTGGGTCAGGACGGTGAGGTCATCCGGGTGTATAAAATGCGTACCATGCATCCCTATGCCGAATATCTCCAGGACTATATCTACGAACATTACGACCTGGATGAGGGGGGTAAGTTCAATGACGATTTCCGGGTCACCACCCAGGGGAAGATGATGCGCAAGCTGTGGATCGACGAGCTGCCCATGCTGATTAACTGGCTCAAGGGAGAGATGAAGTTTGTCGGCGTACGGCCTATCAGCCGCCAGTACTTCGACCTCTACTCCGTTGACCACCGCCGCTTGCGGATGAAACACAAACCCGGACTCGTGCCGCCCTACTACGCCGACATGCCCACGACCCTGCAGGAGATAGAAGCTTCCGAACACAGATACCTGCTGGCCTACGAACAGAAACCTTTCCTCACCGACTGGCGCTACTTCTGGAAAGCCATGTATAACATCGTGTTCAAAAAGGCCCGGAGTAAGTAAAAGAACCCCACCCATTCCCTCCCCCTCGGCGAGGGGGAGGGATAAAGGGAGGGGGTTAGTTGAAAAGAGAGAGAAAACGAAAATGAATATAAGATAACAAAAGTGAAAAACCTTTTCATCATTTTTCTGTTTATCCTCCCCTGGGCCGCATACCCCCAGGAAGTGTATCAGCATATCTCCAACAAGGATATCTATGCTTTTCTGGAGGAGATGGCAGCGGAGCATTTCATCGTGGTGACCGGCGTTGCCAAACCCTGGTCGCGCAAATATATCGCAGAACGGCTCTCCACGCTGAAACAGGAACACTGGGATGAGCTTACGCCGGTGCAGCAGCAAGAGACGGACTTCTATCTGAAAGACTACAACAAAGAGCTGAAACCCGGCAAACATTTTAAAAAACGCTTCGATATCTTTTATTACAAAGACAGCCTCTTCACCTTCTCCGCCAACCTGATCCTGGGCATACAGTACTGGCACAACGTCAACGGCGGCCTGTATCACCGCTGGAATGGCGCGGAGGCATTTGCCTACGTAGGCAAACACTGGGGGTTCTATGCCTCGCTGCGCGATAATCACGACTCGCGTGTCATACGCTCTCCGCAGTACCTGAACCGGTTTATGGGCGCTAACTACAAAAGCGGCAACGACTTCAGCGAGATGCGCGGCGGCGTGACCTATAGCTGGAAATGGGGATCGCTGGGGCTGCTCAAAGATCATTTTGTCTGGGGCGATAACTATCACGGCTCCAATATCTTCTCCGGCAGGACCCCCTCTTACGCTTATCTCAACCTGCACCTCACCCCCGCTAAATGGATCGAGTTCAGATATGTCGCCGGCCGGCTCGTCTCCATGGTCGTGGACAGCACCCTCAGCTACTGGTACCAGGACGGCGATGAGATGGCTTACCGCGAGGTGTATCATCCCAAGTACCTGTCAGCCAACCTCTATATCTTCAAACCCTGGAAGCGCCTGTCCCTCACCGTGGGCAACTCTATCGTCTATGACTATATGAAACCCTACCCGGCCTACCTGATCCCCTTTGTTTTTTTCAAGTCTATCGACCACACCGCCAATGCCGGTATCGACAATATGAACTCGCAGATGTTCTTCGGGGTGAGCTCGCGCCAGATCAGACACCTGCATCTCTTTGCCACCCTTTTTCTGGACGAGATAGCCATCTCGCGCATGTTCGATCCGGACCGGCACAGCAACTTCTACAGTCTGAAAGCGGGCGGGGCGCTGACCAACTGGCCCCTGAAGAATACCGGCCTCAAACTGGAATATACCCGCACCAACCCCCTTGCCTTCCGGCATTATATCCCCACGCTCACCTTCGCCTCCAACCGGTACAACCTGGGGAGTTACCTGCAGGACAACGCACAGGAGGTGTATGTGGCCGTCAACGTGCGGCCCCTGCGGGGGTTGTTTGCCGAGGTCTCGTGGAACGCGGCGCAGAAAGGCCCCGACTACACGGACCGGGGCAACAGAGGCCGCCTGGGACTGCCTTTCATGGAGACGGTGGAGTGGAGCAGCAGGACACTGCGGCTGTATGCCCGCTACCAGGTCATCAACGACGGCTATGTCACTGCCTCCTACAGCCACCGCCGCGTCACAGGCGACCCCGCCTACACCCCCCCTTACTGGCAGGGCTCCACCGACACCTTCTCGGTGGGCGTGAATTTCGGGTTCTAACGCCCCTTTCCCCCTCTTGAGAGGGGGTCAGGGGGTGTGTTCCCGTGACTTCTTTATCTCCCCCGCCTCAAATTTCCTTACATACTCCTCAATCTTTCCCATCACCTCATCAGGCTCATTCATAACCGCATCATCTTCAAACCTGAGGATGGTAATGCCCAGATCATTCAGGATGCTTTCCTTAATGTTGTCTTTTATTTTTGTCTCTTCCCATTCGTGGGTAATCCCGTCCACTT
>CAZYPI010000222.1:0-5041 GCA_964649335.1 uncultured Rikenellaceae bacterium
TTTCCCGTGGCTCTTCCTTCCCAGCCGCTTTTTCCTTCATCGATAAATATCTCGTGGACGGTACGGGATACGCGGTCATCCACTTCTTCGACCAGTCGTACGCGCAGCGGGTTTTTCAGGATCTTCTCCCAGTGATATAAGGGAGCCCAGGGGGTTTTTGATTTATCCGTTTCATAAATAAGATAAGCCCATTTTTCTGCAAAGAAATTTCCTTTCAGTGCCGGGATCATCTGTTGCATATTCGAAGAAAGAAAACTTAATGACAAGGCTCTGGCCCAGTAAATCCACGGTCCTGCCGTGATGTACATGTAAGGATTGAGCAGGCGGGGAGCGTTTTCCAGACCGGCATTGCTATATTTTAGCTGTATGCCGGCGAATCCGACACCTGTCTCTTCATTGTAGAAGGTGATCCACGGCACATCGTCTTCCATAAGCAGATCCGTCAGATCGGGCATGTTACTTACGTTATAAACGATTACGGTATCTCTGATGGGGTCGTACCAGGCGGCATGGGTCATAAGTTCCCGTTTGAAAACGATTTCCCCGTTGCGCAGAGCAATACAATCCACCCGTTTGTTGATGCGCATGGTGGTGTTGCTGATAAAGTAGGGCACGTTGGGGAAAAAACGGTATCTTACGGAAGCATCCACTTCGGGTACCCCGCGCAGTGGACCCCACATCTCAGCGGTGGCGATAACGGGTCCTGCCACAAAACTTACATGATCCGGCGGTTTCCAGTCGGCCGTATGTGTCCATGGCCGCGGTGGGACATAGATGCCGGGGTTCCAGTGGATGGCTCCGTTTGTTTCCATCCGGTGATACAACGGGAAGTCTTCTCTTTTCTTCAGGGCAATCTGGTCAAGGTGTCCCGACTGGGGATGGAGTACCACGGAGATTTTGTTGTTTTCTATCCGCAGGCCGGGAGCTTCTCCCTGCACCTGCAGATCTGTATTATATATTTTGGCCATGGCCTTGTCGTTGTTGTAATAGATGAGAAACACCTTGCTGCTGCGGGCCGGCACGTCTGCCAGGAAAGCCACGCGGGCGGTGACTGTCGGCATCCACAGGGGGATTTTACGGGTGGGCTTGCCGCTGGCATCCGGCGACAGATCGTCTTTCTTCAGGAATTTTTTCACATCCCACACCTGGCTGGGCACTTCTTTCCATGCGTATGTTTTGGGGTTGATCTCCACCACCCGGATATCACGTACGAGATGTTGTGCTTCATCGGGGTAAAAAGGCAGCAACACTTCCACCGGCTCTTCTTTTCGGTCTATGCCGGCTGTTTCGCTCAGCACCACGGCTTTGTATCCTTTCCATGCCCGGTCGAAAGGTTTTACGCCTTCCGGAGCTTTTACCTCGCGTGTGGCCGTGAGAAAAATATCTTCTTCAGAATTTTGAATATGCTTCTTCAAACGAACGGTCAGTCGTATTTTGTATGTTTTGCCGGGTTCCCAGCGTACCCATCCTGTAATGTGTGGATGGGAATAAAGGGTGCCGTCTTCGGAGAGACCGTAACCCGAAGGAGGACGATGGCTGATGACGGGCTTATCCCGTTGAAGGATGTCATCCGCACGGTGCAGATCGGTAAATCGCAGCACCTTGCCGTCAACAGCAGCCTCCACCTCGATGATAGAAGGTTGCGGCAGATCCACCTCAGCAAGAAAATGATAGAAAGGAATGGCGGGGCAGGGATACCCCAGTTCGATTTTCGTAACCGTGAGCTTGCCGGGTTTTTGCTTTTGGGCACCTATACCGTTTTGGGATATCCCTGCGAGAACCCCGGAAAACAAAATAAAAACAAAAACTTTTTTCATGACAGCGGGTTTTGTTTCAGGTATATTGTCGGGTTGTTAATCGTTAGCTATTGGTTGTTTTGTTCTTTTCTGACGGATATAAGATTCATCTGCCGGAGTGTTTTTACCCCGTTTTCCCACGGTCCGCCGGTGCCCCACAGGTAGTAGGAAAAATAGGTGGTGGTATGCCTGTAGATGGGTACCCACGGTTGGAATTCGGCATAGTAATAATGAGAATCTCCGTTGCGGGGGTGATTCATCCACATGTGCAGGAACAGCGGACGGTTCACCGGGAAAGCTCCTACGAAAGAGATATCTTCACGGGTGTCATAACCGGCATTCCATCCCTCTTTGGTAAAGAATAAATGACCATAATACCGGTCGGGGTCCATGTGCCATTTCTCCAGTCCGTTTTTACCCGGGATGATGAATACATCTTCCGTCCCGTGCTTTTTCCCCAGATGCAACATCGGCTGGGGCCCCAGCACATTGGCTTCCGGATTTTTAAAGGTCATGGAATAACGTATCTCCAGCAGGGGCGAGTTGCCGTACAGGGTAAAGGTCTTTACCATTTTATTACCGTAAAAATCGGCCGTCATGGTCACCCGTACAAAATCTCCTTTCTCGCGGATTACCTTGACCTGATAGATTTTGTGAGTCTCCATGCTGGCCTGTCCCAGGAAATCTTCAAAACCTCCGTAAGGATAATAGTACCATTTTCTGTCGGGCCGTTTATCATCTACGGGCTTCCTGGGCCACAGCTTAAAGAGGACATTATCTCCGCGGCTTTTTACGATGTATTCAATCACCCTGGCGCCGGTAGCCAGCAACGTAATGCGCACACTGTCGTTTTCCATCCGGTACTCCGGAATCCCGTCGCTGTTCAGATCGACAGGGTATAAATAAGGATGGCCTTTTGCTGCGCCGACCCCCAGTTGACCGGAGGCCCGGGTGCCGAGAGC
Organism: uncultured Rikenellaceae bacterium; assembly: GCA_964649335.1. Lineage (GTDB taxonomy): Bacteria > Bacteroidota > Bacteroidia > Bacteroidales > VadinHA17 > DRPN01. The sequence goes on from CAZYPI010000222.1 coordinate 2,759, forward strand.
GGTAGTGGTTACGGTGTATTCACCGGGTTTCAGGTTTAGTTGAAAGACATGCGTCACAAAACCTGCCATGGGGGCCGTGAAGGTTTCCTTTTTGCGGAACACTTCTTTGCGGGTATGGTTGTCAATCACTTTTACCGTGACCGGAAAGTTTGTTTCCCGGGTGAAATTATGCACGGTTACGGGAAAATCCACCCGGGGAGCATGTCCGTAGAGCAGTTGATGCTGCGAAATGGCGGGAGGCAGATCCATCAGCGAGACCGTACTTTTCATAACCTTTTCACCGGAAAAACGGATGGCAACGGCCTGTGCACGGCCCATCACCTCTTTGGTCGGTTGCAGTTGGACATGCACCGTTTTTTGGGTGTGTGGGGGCAGGGAGACAGCCGCCTGCGGGAGATTGCCGACACCGATTCCCTGCGGTGCAACAACCTGCAACCTGCCCTTGATTATTTTATCGCTGTGGTTGGTGAGGAGGATGTTAAGGGTATACCCCGAAAAGCCGGAATGTATGCTCACAGCGTCGTTGAAGTAATTTTCGAGATACTCGCGATCGAGCAACAACATCTCCAGGGGATATCTGAAAGAGGCCGGCCCGGTCATTTTGCCTTTGCCGAAGATGCCGGCTTCGTGCCGTGACAGAATGGCCTGCCACAGGGCCTTCCGGTCGAATTTAGAGCCTTTCGGTACAAAAAGAACCATGGAAGAAAGGGCATTTTGTTCCAGCAGGCGTCCCGTGTTCAGTACAAAAGGCACTTTCTCGTTATCGGTTTGTTCTTTATTGCCTTCCTGGGCGAAGTAGCCGTCGTAATGATAAGGATCGGCGGCCGTATCCCAAACGTTGCGAAAGACATACCCTCCTTTGTCATGGGCATATTTGATCCATGTCTCCCGTGTCATATCCTGCACCTGCAGTCCGTCATAATCGCGGCATCCGTAAATGGGCGGAGTCCCCACATCCGTAACCACGGGCAGGTGGACGCTTTTCATCCAGCTTTCCAGTTGGTTTTTTAATAAAAAGTCCATGTATCCGGCAAAAACAAACCAGTCGTTGCCTTCATTCATCCCGTAACCTATTACGTCCAGCGGATGTCCGGGAGTACAGGTGACACTGTTGACCAGGGTGTACGCCCCGAACCATCCTTTGTGCATGTCATATTTTTGTACCGTCTGCCGCGTGACGGCAATCAGGTCTTTGATTTTTGATAATGCAGGAGGATCCTCCGCCAGAATGACAAAAAGTTTCCTGTTGCCGTTTTCCAGGATACAGGCCTTTGCTTTTTTAAGTCCTTCCATGCCGTACTGGTGACTTTTTAATTTTTTGACAAAGGCACCTATGTCGGGCAACAGGGAAGCCAGTGTCTTCCCTGTTTCATGCCGGGAGTCCGCATATACCAGCACATCGCCTTTTTTCAGGGCTGACTCCAACTCCCCGGCAGAAGGGTTTTCCAGAACATCCGGGGTGCTCTGAAACAGGAGATTCAGAAATCCCTCTTCCATGACGAATCCGGGGATACCCATGTCTTCGGCCAGATCCACTTTGTTCTGGAGAATGTTTTTTTGCACATCGTCAACGGCCATTTTGAATACTCCCCCGTAACGGTACCAGTGCCTGTATTGATCCTGCCAGTGATTGGTGTATCCGTTAAACTGAAAAGGGTTGTCTATGAGGTGTATATCAATCTGAAATGTTTTTTCCCGGGGTTTGAAATCTTTCAGTTGCTGGGAAAAGATCCGGCATGGTGAAAAAACAAGCGTAACAAGCATCGCCAGGGTAAATACAGAGGTTTTTTTCATGTTTTTAATTCTGTGTTATTAATTATGGTCGTTTACAATATCAACTTGAGAAAAAAATAAACGGAATCCGTTTTCAAATATAATTAAATTATCAATACGGTGGATTGTGGGGCAAAACACGGAACTCTTTCCGGATGGACAAAAGCAGCAGGAAAACCGGAGGTTACCGGGCCGGAGGAAAATATCTTTTCAGTAAAAAAAGTCCCCGGAAGGCGGGGCTAAAACTCCGAATAAGCATCTATCATCGGTTTGTCGCGGAAGCCGTTGGCCCCGAACACCAGGTTCAGCCCGAACATTACGTTCAGATTGTTAAGACTGGTAGGCATCATGGGTATCTCGACCGGATTGCCGGGGTCTTCAGGATCCCGGATAGAAACCTTCTTGTAAAAGTGATAAGGCAGATAATCCATGGCAACATAAAACTGCAAAGGCCCGGCCCGCAATCCCAGTCCGAGGCCCAAACGGTCGATCCCTTTGATGTCCATTGTA
>CAZYPI010000223.1:0-2451 GCA_964649335.1 uncultured Rikenellaceae bacterium
GGCGACTACTTCAAGAAAGAGGCCATCCGGATGGCCTGGGAGTTCCTGACCGGGAAAATGGGTATCGCCCCCGAGCGGTTGTATGCCACGGTCTTCGGTGGAGATCCTTCTGAGGCGCTGCCACGCGACGATGAATCGGCTGCTTTCTGGGCAGAAAAATTGCCTGCTACCCATATCCTCGACGGGACAAAAAAAGATAATTTCTGGGAGATGGGGGATACCGGCCCCTGCGGTCCCTGTTCGGAAATACATATCGACATACGGGATGACGAAGAGAGAAAAAAAGTGCCCGGACAGGACCTGGTCAATAAGGATCATAGCGAGGTGATCGAGATATGGAACCTGGTGTTCATCCAGTATAACCGCAAAGAGGACGGTACCCTGACACCACTGCCAGCCAGCCATGTGGACACCGGGATGGGCTTTGAACGGCTCTGCATGATCATGCAGAGAAAAAAATCCAATTACGATACCGATATTTTCATGCCCCTGATTCGTGAGATCAGTGCGATCTCGGGACTGGCATACGGTGAGGACCAAAATGCCGATGTGGCCATGCGTGTGGTGGCCGATCATCTGCGGGCGGTGGCTTTCTCTGTGGCCGACGGCCAGTTGCCTTCCAACAACAAAGCCGGGTACGTGATACGCAGGATCCTGCGGCGGGCGGTGCGGTACGGCTACACTATCTGAAACAAAACGAACCGTTCATCTACCGTCTGGTGCCTGTGCTGGGACAGGTGATGGGAAAGGCATATCCGGAAATACTGACGCAGGAAGAACTGATCACACGGGTGATACGGGAGGAAGAACGCTCGTTCCTGCGCACTCTCGAGACCGGCATCAACCGGCTGGAAACCGTGATGGCTGCCAACCGGAAAGAAGAAAAGAAACAGGTGGACGGGAAAACGGCCTTTGAGCTGTACGACACCTTCGGCTTTCCTCTCGACCTGACAGCCCTGATCGCCCGGGAGAACGGCATGGAGGTGGATACGGCGGGTTTCGACAAGGAGATGAAGAAACAAAAAGACCGCTCCCGGAAGGCGGCGGCGCAGGAGGCCTCCGACTGGGTGGAGGTGCACCACGATGACGAGGAAGAATTTGTGGGCTATGACCACCTCGAAACGGGGGTGAAAATCATAAAATACCGCAAGGTTACTCAAAAAGGCAGGGAATATTACCATCTGGTCTTTGACAAAACCCCCTTTTACGGTGAGGCGGGAGGACAGGTGGGAGATACGGGATTGCTGGAAGGAGACGGTGAAAAGATCAGGATCCTCAACACCATCCGTGAAAATGAACTGATCATCCACATTGCCGACCGGCTTCCCGCCAATCCGCAGGAGACCTTCCGGGCAGTAGTGGACGCGGAGAGACGCCGTGATACGGCCCGCAATCATACGGCTACACACCTGCTGCACCGGGCCTTGCGTAAGGTGCTGGGGATACATGTCGAACAGAAAGGCTCATTGGTGCATCCCGATTATCTGCGGTTTGACTTTTCCCATTTCCGGAAAGTGACGGAAAAGGAACTGGAAAAGATCTCTATGCTGGTGAATGCGATGATACGGGAAAATATCCCCCGCGACGAGTTGCGTGAGGTGCCTCTGGAGGAAGCCCGCCGCATGGGCGCTATCTCCTTGTTCGGCGAGAAGTACGGGGAGAGGGTGCGGGTGATCCGTTTCGGGGAGTCTGCAGAGCTGTGCGGAGGCACCCATGTGGAGGCCACCGGCAGCATCGGGCTGTTCCTGATCACTACCGAAACGGCCGTGGCTGCAGGGGTACGAAGGATCGAGGCGGTGACCGGCCGCAGGGCCGAACAACTGGTGTACGAAAGAAGCCGTACACTCGACGAACTGAAAGAAATCCTGAAGGTAAACAAAAAGATAACAACCCGGGTGAAGGAGCTGCTCGAAGAGAACAAACGGGCCGCAGCCGGCCTGGAAGAGTGCCGGCGGGAGCGGCTGGGACAGATAAAGGAGCAACTGCTGGCCGGCGCCGAGAAAAGAGGACAAGCCCTGCTGGTACACGGCGTGATAGATCTCCCCGATCCGAAAATGATGAGAGACCTGGCTTTCCGGATGAAGAACGAAGTGCCCGGTCTGGTGCTGGTGGCCGGAACGGGAACGGGAGGCAAACCCCTGGTGGCGGTGATGATAGCCGAAGCTGTGATGAAAGAAAAAGACCTTGATGCCCGTGAAATCATACGGGCCGTTGCACCGGAAATACAGGGCGGCGGCGGAGGACAGCCTTTTTATGCCACCGCCGGCGGGAAAAATCCGGACGGACTGGAACAAGTCGTGCGGAAAGCCGTCGAACTGATCAGGGAAAAGTTATAAGGGTGCTGGGTGCTGGGTGCTGGGTGCTCATCTCTCATCAGTTGGATCTTGTTTCTTGACTCTAGTATCTTTTGTTCGCCCATCAACCTTCAACGTTCATCCTTCGAGCATCGAG
>CAZYPI010000223.1:2551-5036 GCA_964649335.1 uncultured Rikenellaceae bacterium
CTTCAACCTTCCTAAGCGCTTTCAAACCCTTTTATTTCTTCGTCTTTGCCGTACTGGTAAATCTCCCTGATGAGGTGGTCATATTTTTTGTACAAGTTGCGGCGTTTGAGCTTGAGGGTGGGGGAGAGCTCGCCGGTGTCGGGGCTCCACTCGTCGCACACCAGGCGGAAGCGCTTGATCTGTTCATGGAAGGCCAGGTCTTTGTTGATCCGGTTGACCTCTTTCTGGTAACGGGCCACCACCTCGGGGATTCTTATCAGCTCTTTATTATCGTGGAACTTGATGCCATGCAGATGACACCAGCTGTGGAGGAATTCGAAGTTCGGCGAGATCAGGGCACTGGCGAACTTCTCATTCTCACCGACGACCATGATCTGCTCGATGAACAGGGATTCCTTGAATTTGTTTTCGATGACCTGGGGCGCCACGTATTTCCCGCTGGAGAGCTTGAAGATCTCTTTCTTGCGGTCGGTGATCTTTAGGTAGATCTTATCCACCATCACGCCGATGTCTCCTGTGGCAAACCATCCCTCTTCGTCGATGACCTCTCTGGTCAGTTCGGGTTTTTTATAATATCCCATCATGACATTCGGCCCTCTGACCAGAATTTCTCCATCCTCGGCAATTTTTACCTCTACCCCGTCGATCACGGGCCCCACGGTACCGATCATTACCTGGTCTGTAATCATATTGTTCACGGCGATGACGGGGGAGGTCTCCGTGAGGCCGTATCCTTCGAGCACCCGGATGCCGGCAGCCCAGAAAACGGTGGCAATACGGGGTTGCAGGGCGGCTCCTCCCGAGACGATCACCTTGGTGTTGCCGCCTAAGGCCTCTCGCCACTTGGAAAAGACCAGCTTGTCGGCAATACGGTGCTGCAGGTTGTAAAACCATGAGTTCTGGCTGTGCAGCTTGTATCTCAATCCCAGGTTGACCGCCCAGAAGAAGATCTGTTTTTTCATGCCTTTCAGGTCTTTCCCTTTGGCCAGAATACCATCATAAACCCTTTCCAGCAACCGCGGCACGGTCGTGAAAAGGTCGGGTTTCACCTCTTTGATATCATTGATAATGGTACCCATGCTCTGGGCATAGAAAATGGAGATGCCCTTGTACTGGTAATGATAATTAAGCATCCTTTCGTAGATATGGCTGATGGGCAGAAAGCTAAGAGCTCTGGCCTCTAAGCCGTATGGATGGACCGTGATCGTGCCTTTGACATTGGAGATGAGGTTTCTGTGACTGAGCATCACTCCTTTTGGGAAACCGGTCGTCCCCGAAGTATAGATCATCGTCAACCAGTCTTCCGGCGTGATCCCTTTCATGATCATTACCAGCTCATCTTTGAATTCATCTGCATGTGCTTGTCCTGTTTCCAGCAGTTCTTTCCAGTTTTTCTCCCCTTCGATTTCATTGAAGGTGTACACCCGTTCTATGCTGCCGACTTTTTCCGCAATGGGTTTGATTTTTTTAACCAGTCCCCTGTCGGCCAGAAAGATCATGCGCGGCCCGGCATCTTTCAGGATGTATTCGTATTCATCCGCACCGATGGTGGGATAAATGGGCACCGTCACGATGCCGGCCTGGCTGGCCCCCATGTCTATGAAATTCCACTCGGGCCGGTTGTTGGTAACTACCGCAACGCGGTCCCCTTTTTTTAGCCCGTAATGCAAAAAAGCATAACTGACCAGCGTGGCCTTCCTCCGGTATTCTTCAGAGGAGATTTTTATCCACTTTCCGCCCACTTTGGCTGCCAACGCATCATCTTTTTTGAACTTCCGGGCCTGTATGTCGAGAATGTCGAAGGTGCGTGTAATGTTCATCATGACAGTGGTCTGGTTTGTCAGGTTTTCAATGGTTGAATATCAGGTTTGTAAGACAAACATATGGAATTATTTCGTATCATCCAAAAAGGGTTGTTCACAAAATAAAAGTTTGGGTACCCGGAGGAAAAACCTAACTTTGCAGATAATAATGTTTTATAATTTTGTGTATCATGAAAATAAATCTTTTGATCTGGACCGTGGCCTCTGTCGTTCTTTTCTCTTCCTATAAAACCGACAAACCGGCTTACCGTTTGTATGATTCGAATGGAAAACCCGTTAAATATGAGAAGATGATCGAAGGTCTCCGCACGGCGGATATGGTGTTTTTCGGAGAGGAGCACAACAACCCCATCGCCCACTGGATGGAGCTGGAGGTGACACGCAGCCTCTATGCAGCCCGCGGGAAAGATCTGGTGCTGGGGGCCGAAATGTTTGAGCGGGATAACCAGCTCATCCTGAATGAATATTTACAGGATATTATTCCCGAAAAGAAATTCGAAGGAGAAGCCCGCCTATGGAAAAACTACAAGACCGACTACAAGCCGCTGGTGGAATTTGCCCACGACAGCGGGCTGGTGTTCGTGGCCGACAATATCCCCAGACGGTATGCCTCTCTGGTGGCCAAAAAAGGATTTGAAGGACTGGACAGCCTCAGCGACGAG
>CAZYPI010000224.1:0-941 GCA_964649335.1 uncultured Rikenellaceae bacterium
GGAGGATGGTACCGGGCCCGCATTGTGGTGAGAGGATGCCATGTGGAACACTGGATCAACAATATCAAGGTGGTTGAATATGACCGCTGCGGACAGATGTGGCGGGCCCTGGTGGCTAACAGCAAATACCATGTATGGCCCGGATTCGGGGAGACAAAGCAAGGTCATATTCTCCTGCAGGACCACGGCGATGAGGTCTCATTCAAAAACATCAAAATTCTGGAATTGAATAATTGTGGGGAGTTATAACTTTATATACTATGAAAATTAATACTTCGAGAAGAGATTTTGTGAAGAAATCAGCCCTGGGTGCTGCCGCCCTCAGCATCGGGGGGGTGGGATTTCCGGCAGCCAGCTACCGGCGTATCAAGGGAGCCAATGATCGTCTGACCGTTGTCCTGGTGGGTGCCGGCCGGCGGTTTCCGGGATATCTTGATGCCATGGCCAAAAACAAAGACAATGTGCATGTGGCTTATCTTGCCGATGTGATGAAGTCGAGACTGGAAGGAGGAGCCCGGAAGTTTTCACAAGCTGTGGGCTATACTCCCGGATTGCTGAACGACTTCCGCAAGGCGCTGGATGATAAAAAAGTGGATGCACTGTTTTTTGCCATCCCGGATCACTGGCATGCCCCGGCGACCTGGATGGCTCTGGAAGCCGGGAAACATGTGTATGTGGAGAAACCCCTTACCCATAATCCCCGCGAGACCGAGGTGCTGTGGGCTTATCTGAAGAAATACAAAAAAGTGGTGCAGATGGGTAACCAGCAACGGTCGGCCCCCGAATCCATTGAGGCCATACAACAAATTCATGAGGGGGTGATCGGGAAGCCGTATCTGGCCAAAGCTTTTTATACCAATGCCCGGGGCCGGGTGAAGAACCCCGTGCCGGCAGCCCCGCCGGCCGGCCTCGACTGGGATCTGTTCCAGGGCCCGGCGCCG
>CAZYPI010000224.1:951-4987 GCA_964649335.1 uncultured Rikenellaceae bacterium
GGAAACCCTATGTGGACAATGTCTTCGACTATAACTGGCACTGGTACGGCTGGCGTTTCGGTACTGCCGAAACCGGCAACAACGCCACCCATGAGCTGGATATCGCACGGTGGGCTCTGCAGGTGGATTATCCCGCCGAAGCATGGGTGGATGCCGGCAAATACCACTTTACGGATGACGGCTGGACCATGTATGACACCATGAACGCCACCTTTAAATTTGATAACGGAACCACCATCATGTGGGACGGGGAAAGCCGAAACGGGTACAATACCTATGGCGGCGGCCGCGGAACCATCATCTATGGTACCGAAGGTACGTTTTATATAGACCGGGGAGGATACCGCCTGTATGACAGAAAGGGAAAACTGCTTAAAGACAGTAAGTCTAATCTCGGCGAAGCCGGTACCGCCCTGGGCGGCGGCGGTGGTATGACCACCCTGCATATAGAAAATTTCTTCGATGCCATCCGCGGAAAAGCACACCTCGATTCTCCCATAGATGAAGGAGGCAAAAGCACCTTCCTCTGCCACCTGGCCAACATTGCCTACCGGGCCGGGAAGAAACTGGAAATAAATACCGCCAACGGTCATATCAAAGAGGAAGAGGTGATGAGGAAATACTGGGGCAGAACTTACGAACCCGGATGGGAACCCAGGGAAGGATGATGCTTGAAGCGCGAAGGATGAAGGAAGTATAAACTGAAAGGTTAAGAGTATGAGAACACGTTTTATTTCATTCTTATTGGGAATAGTATTGGCTGGTCCGCTTTTTTCGCAGGCCAATCCCATTTCGTCGCTGGATTATCATATTCATCGCAGCAGTCTGAAGAATGTCTGGCTGAAGATGGAAAAGGGTCATCAGCGGGTAAAGGTTGCTTTTTTAGGGGGGTCGATCACCAATATGCGGGGATGGCGGGAGATGTTGCAGAACTATTTCAGATGGCGTTTTCCGCAGACCGAGTTTGAATTTATTCAGGCAGGGGTTCCTTCGATGGGCTCTACCTCCGATGCTTTTCGCATGGACCGGGATGTTGTGCGTTTCGGCCCGGTAGATTTGCTGTTTGTCGAGGCAGCGGTCAACGATGGTGTTAATAGCCGAACATCTCTTGAGCAGATACGCGGTATGGAGGGCATCGTCCGTCATGCCCGTTATGCGGGACCGGAAACCGATATTGTGTTCATGTATTTTGCCGACCCCTGGAAAACGGAAGACTACCGCCAAGGGGTGGTGCCTGATGTGATCGTTAATCATGACAGTGTGGCGAAATATTATAATATCTCCGCCATCAATCTGGCCCGGGAGGTCACCGAGCGGATGGATGCCGGCGAGTTCGACTGGGAGCATGATTTCCGCAACCTGCATCCTTCCCCGTTCGGGCAACATGTCTATGTTCGTTCGATGATCGATTTTCTGGAAGACGAATGGCTCAGGTCTGCCAAAGAAAAGCCGGAAATCACTGCATATACCCTGCCGGAAAAAATGAACAGCGGCTGTTACGATCGCGGCTGTCTCTATCCTGCCTGGCAGCTCCCGGCACCGGAAGGATGGAAATATGTGGAGACCTGGGATCCGGAAATCAAGGCAGGCACGAGGTCCAACTATTATCATGTGCCCATGCTTATCGGTGAGGTACCAGGGAAAATCTTTAAATATAAATTTACGGGAAATGCGGTGGGGATTGTTGATGTAGCCGGCCCCAACGAGGGGATCATCGAATACCGCATTGACAAAGTGAAATGGCAGAAGAAGGATCTCTTTACTCCTTACAGCTCCCATCTCTGGCTGCCGGTCTATTACACCCTGGGGGCAGGCATGGCACCGGGCAAACATACTCTGGAGATCCGACTCACCGGAGAGAAAAACGAAAAAAGCCTGGGAACCCAAGCACATATACGGTATATTTTTGTGAACTGGTAGGTAATGTTTGTTTCTTCAATTTTATCTTTGCCCTACAGCTTCCACATGCCCCCTTACCTGTGATTTCTATGTCCGGGAGACGGCTGAAAAGATCGTTGAGAAGATCGGCATGGATACCAAATAGCAGAGATTTTTCACGAAGCCATGCCGGAGTTATGTGATGGTCAATATTGAGATTCTCGTATCATTGATAAATATATTAACTAAACCAAAATCCATTTACATGAAAAAGTTATTCTTTTTTGTGATATTTTTTACAGCTACACTTTATTTATCTGCTCAGGAGAAACAAAAACAAATAGTTTATGAGCGGGGATCATTTTGGCAAAATCATATTCAGCTTACTCCTTTTCGCTTGCCATTACCGGATCCCAAAAGTGTAAAATACATTGATCTGGACAACGATGGCGACCCGGATGTACTTCGGGCAACTATCAACGGGAATCTGAATATCCAGTGGATTGATGATGATGATGATATGAAGAAAGGGGACCTTGAAGGTGATACCGATAGTGATTGTTTGATGATCGACCGTGACGGAGATGGAAACTATGGCGGGGAATATGATCTGATGATCGACTGGGACGATGATAATGGCAATAATGTGGCGGATGTGCAGGTCATTGCCGACAATGCTACCTGGAACGCCCGGTGTGAGGAATATATGTCACATTATATGATCTTTCTAGATACCGATCATGACGGTGTGTTTAATTATGTGGACTGGAACAAATATGCTATTGAGGCCTGGGACCATATGGGACGCTGCAACTTTTTACCCGATTATAATGGTCAGAGTCTTTTTCTAAAAACCCATAGCAAAGTGTCGGATATCTCGGATATGCGTTATAATTGGGAAAATCCGTTTCTTTTTTATGATGAAGATGGCGACGGACTTACGGAGATGACCATCCGTTTCTGTGACGACGGGTTGCCGGCCGCCAAAAAGGAGAATGGTCCGTTAAATAAGAACGGTAAACCCTACCGGTATGTATTCAGTCATTATATTACTGGGGCTTATGTGAGTATTGATATGGATAATGATTCACGTCCCTCCAATGAGTTGGACTTTGATATGAGTCTGAAGTTTACCGGCAAAGGATTTGATTACAGCGGTTTTGTAAACAGGCATCCTGCTTTGCGCGGCCTTCCGGCTGCGGATAAATATTTTGAGGATCCTCGCTGGCGTCAGATCACCGAGCTGATTTATGTACCCCATGATTCGGCTTATGATGTGATATTCGACCGGGGTGCGTGGAACCAATGTTGGTTCGTTTTTGATGAGGACGATGATTGTCACCGCTGGGAGCGGGTTGAATTTTATGACCCGAAAGATCCTTTTAAAGTCGGGGTACATGCTGGCGGGCTTGACAATAATCCCCAGGCAGATGTCTCCGGCGACCGGGGGGAGTGGGACCTGGATTTTTCCGGGAAAGGAAATCTATATATTGCTCCTTTTGATGGCCGTTTGCATTTGGTTGGAGCCGAGTTGGGTTATTGGCGCATAGATCAATTTGCTTATTATTACCAGGGATGGCAGGGATGGAGAGGCCCCAGCATCGCTCCGGAAGATCTGGTTTACAAAGAACCAAAACACTTCGCCACCGTAAAATATACCGATACTGACAATAACGGTTTCATAGATAAAATCCAGTATGACCTGGATGGGGATACCCTGTATGAAGAAACGGTCAGCTTGAAAGAGCTCGGTATTGATGATACTGATGTTATACTTTATAAGACTGCTACATTATCCTATGGGGATTATCAGCGTATTTACAACCGGATGGCACATGATCTTTGGGAAAACGCAACAAGAGCTCTTCTGGTAGCACAGAAATACCATCTGAATACCGGCTGGTATAACTATATGAAAGAGCCCAAATCCCTGCGCGAGAAATATAATTTTGGTTTCTGGATCTCTTTTTATATTCAGAAAGATTTGGTGGAGATGTTTGAAAGGCAAGGAAATAAAGATCTTTCTTTTAAGGTGAAAAAGGCTTATTATAGTTCGAACTGGCAGAGTTTGTTGGAAACTAAATGAGGAAGATATTTATTCGTAGGTGGTGAAGCGAATAACGGGGAAAGTGTCTCCGGCATTCCGTACAACTAAATA
>CAZYPI010000225.1:0-4983 GCA_964649335.1 uncultured Rikenellaceae bacterium
ACCTGCCCAAAGAATACCGGCCCAACAATCCCTCTTTTTTCCGCAGTTTCGGTCCTTTCGACGGTATCAAGAGGGACTGCTGGGAAGGAGGCGTTCGCATGCCGGTGCTGGCCCGCTGGCCGGGGCATATCGCCGCCGGTAAGCAGATCTCCCTGCCCTCGTCGCTGTACGACTGGCTGCCCACCTTCGCCGAAATGGCCGGACTCCCCCCTCCTGCCCTCAGTGACGGCGTGTCTTTGCTTCCGGCACTAACAGGAAAAGGCACCCAGAGCACCCCCCTGGTATATATCGAATACACTGTTTACGGCAAAACACCTGACTATCCGGATTTCGCCCCGCAACACCGTAACCGCAAACGCGGACAGATGCAGGTGATACGTATGGGAGATTATCTGGGCGTGCGATACAATATCCTCTCTCCGCAGGATGACTTCGAGATCTACGATGTGACCAAAGATCCTCAGGAGTTGAATAACCTGGCCGGTCATCCTGATTTTACGGCTATGCAAAAAAAGATGAAAGCCCGCGTGCTGCAGGTGCGTATCCCCAACCCTTCGGCACCGCGCCCTTATGATACCTGCCTGGTCCCCGCAGTGCATCCGGACAGCTTATCCGAAGGTATCTCCTGGGATATATATAACGGAATTTTTCCGTGGATACCGGACGAGAAGGGTCTGATCCCGGACAAAACAGGTACCGGGAATACCTCCCGGGCCGACATGCCCAAAAAAATCAAAAAAGGAATGATCCTTTACCACGGGTACCTGAAGGTTCCTGCCGGAGGGTCTTATACCTTTTACCTGAATACCAGCACCAACGCTTTACTGCGCATTCATGATATTGCCGTCATAGATGCAGGTTATGGTTATCAACCGGGCACCGAATGCAGCACAACAGTGCATCTGCAACAGGGTCTTCATCCTTTCCGTCTTTATTTGCTCCAGCCCGGCCGGGAGAAACCCGTTCTGCAACTTTCCTGGAGCGGCCCCGGCATGCCCAAACAACCGGTACCGGCCAGTCTCCTGTTTCACTAAAATCAATCTTCTAAAATGACTTCGCAACAAAAATTCACCACACATTCCTCCGTGCCCTCTGCGGTTAAAATCCCTTAACCACAGAGGACACAAAGCCCACCTTCGTCCCGGCCTGGACTACGGCGGGTAAAAAAGGCACAAAGATCACAGAAAAAAGATCATCTACGTAGGGAGCTACGTAGGTATAAATAGATAAGAAACTGATATAATACACTTTAAGAAAATGGTTATAATTAATTTTACCAAAAGTTTATTAAGATCAGCCGGAGTTTTATTATTCGGCGTCCTGCCACTGCTATTTCTATTTTCCTGTCATACAACAGGATCCAAAGAAAAACTGAGACCCAATATTTTATGGATTGTAGCCGACGACCTGGGCACCGACCTGGGATGTTACGGCAATACGGTGGTAACCACCCCCAATCTGGACAAACTGGCAGCCAGACGGTATAAACAGGTCATGAAACAACGGGGCCTGGGAGAAAACCCCACGTACGAAGATATTCTGTCGTGGTGGGAAAAGAAACTGAAAAAAACTTTAAACCCCTGAGCATAAAAAAAGAAAAACATTATCAACAAAAACTAAAACAAATAAAATCACAAACCCATGAAAAGAATTAGTTTTTCTGTTTATCCGGCAATTCTCATTGCCATTCTGGGAATCATGATGTTTTCCTGCTCCACCGGGAAAAACAATAAGGGAACTTTTACCGATCATCTTCCCGACGGGGTACAACGGGTCTGGCTGGGGCCGGACTACTGGGCCAATCCTTTGCAGGACTGGCGACTGAACCACGGACGTATCGAGTGTGTGGCGGCAGCCCGCAACCGCAATGTGAACATTCTGACACACAGGGTGGATGATGTCAAAGATGGATTTCATATTTCGGTAAAGACGGGTCTGCTCACCGACACATTGCCCGCCAGCAAAAACAACTGGATCGGCATCCGGGTCGGTGCAAAAGGGCAGTTTCACGATTACCGGGATGATGCCATCTACGGCAAGGGATTGAACATAGGCATCACCACCAAAGGGGAACTGTTCACCGGTGAGCCGCCGGTGAAAGTGGATAAGAATGCCGTCCTGCTGGTACCTTATCTCAAAAAAGGAATATTGCTCGAAATAGACCTTACCAAACCCGACGGAAAATATTATATGACGGTGACGGCCAAAGATCCCACTACCGGCAAGGAGCTGGCCACCGTAGAACAGGAAGATGTCCCGGCACAAAATGTAACGGGCAGTCTGGCCCTGGTAAGCCATTTCGGAGATTACAAAAGGAAGAAAGCCGTACCCGCCTGCTGGTTTGATGATCTCCGTTTATCGGGAACCGGTGTATCGGCTTATCCGGAGCGGGCTTTCGGTCCCATTCTGTTTGCACAATACACCCTCAACAAAAAAATCCTTAAGCTGGCGGCGCAGATGCCGCCCCTCGGCGAACAGGACGGCCACAACGTCACCCTGCAGATACAGGAAGAGGGCAAGTGGAAAAACCTGGCCACGGAAGAGATCGACCCGGATGCCCGCACGGCTACTTTCCGCATTGAAAACTGGGACGACAGCCGTGACATACCCTACCGGCTGACGTATTCCCTGGCAGTGGATAAAAGCAAAAGCAAAGAATATTATTATACCGGAACAATACGCAAAGATCCGCGCAATAAGGAGAAAATCGTAGTGGCCGCTTTTACCGGCAACAGCGACGTGGGTTTTCCCAATACGGAAGTTACCGAAGCCGTAAAAAAGATAAACCCCGACCTGTTGTTTTTCTCCGGCGATCAGATCTATGAAGTGGTAGGCGGCTACGGAGTACAGCGCTCACCGGTGGACAAAGCCATCCTGGATTATCTGCGGAAATGGTACCTGTACGGATGGGAGTACGGGGAGTTGTTACGCAACATACCGACGGTGGCCATTCCGGATGATCATGATGTTTTTCACGGCAACCTGTGGGGGGCCGGCGGCAAAGCCACTCCTCCGGGGCTGACCGGCATGGATGCCCAGGATGCCGGCGGGTACAAAATGCCGCCGCGGTGGGTCAACATGGTACAGCGCACCCAGACCAGCCATTTGCCCGACCCGTATGATCCCACGCCTGTCGATCAGGGGATCACCGTGTATTATACAGCGCTGAATGTGGGAGGTGTCAGTTTTGCCATCGTGGAGGACCGCAAGTTCAAGTCGGCGCCCAAACCTTTGTTGCCCAAAGCAAAGATACGGAACGGCTGGCCCCAGAACCCGGATTTTAACGCTGCCAAAGAAGCGGATATCCCGGGAGCTGTCCTGCTGGGCAGCCGCCAGCTTAAGTTTCTGAACGAGTGGAACCGCGACTGGAGTGACGGCACCTGGATGAAGGTGTTGTTATCCCAGACTATTTTTGAAAACCTGGCGACCTTGCCAAAGGAAGATAACAGTGATGCAACGGTACCCCGTTTACGTATCATGAAAAAAGGAGAATATCCGCCGGATGATGTTCCTGTTTCGGACTTTGACTCGGACGGGTGGCCCCAGACGGGACGACGCAAGGCCGTTGATGCCATCCGGAAGGCTTTTGCCATGCACATTGCGGGCGACCAGCACCTGGGCAGCACCACCCAGTATGGGCTGGATGACTGGCGGGATGCCTCTTACGCTTTTTGTGTCCCTTCGATATCCAATTTCTGGCCCCGCCGTTGGTTTCCGGTCAAAGGCGGTTTACACAGGGCTCCGGGAGCCCCGAAATACACCGGCGATTTCTTTGACGGCTTTGGCAACAGGATGACGGTATGGGCGGTGGCCAATCCCACGTACACCGGCCGTAAACCTTCCAAAATATACGACCGTTCTTCGGGATACGGCATCGTCACTTTCGACCGGAACAGCCGGCAGATCAAGATAGACTGCTGGCCGCGGGGCATAGACCCGACAGCCGGCGACGAAGGCCAGTATCCCGGATGGCCCGTCGTCATCAACCAACAGGATAACTACAATCCGCCCGCCCGTGCCTGGTTACCGAAGATAGAAGTGAGCGGTATGGAAAATCCTGTTATCAAAGTGTTCGGGGAAGACAATGAACTGGTGTATGCTTTGCGCATCCGGGGAAACACCTTCACCCCGAAAGTTTATAAAGAAGGGATATACAGCCTTCTCATCGGTGACGAAGGACGCTTTAAAAAATATGAAGGCCTAAAAGCTTCCAAAACCAAAGATGCCGGAGTATTAAAAGTTGAGTTATAAAAACAGAATGAGATGAGACATAATCATATTTTAATCGGATCTGTTCTTTGTATTTTCTCTCTTATATCCGGTTTCAGTCTGCCGGCCCAAAGCAGGAGGCCCAACATCATTGTGATCGTGTCGGACGATGCGGGCTACGGGGATTTTTCCATCCAGGGCTCCAGGCAGTTTCAGACACCCAACATTGACCATATTGCCCAAAACGGAGTGCGTTTTACGCAGGGCTATGTTACCGCTTCGGTGTGCAGTCCTTCGCGTGCCGGCCTGCTGACAGGCCGTTACCAGCAGCGTTTCGGGCATGAATACAACATCGGATCCCATCAGCCCAGCGACTGTCCGGATTATATCGGCATGCGTACCGACCAGATCACCCTGGCCGATGTACTGCATGAGATGGGTTATCATACGGGTGCCATCGGCAAATGGCATCTGGGATCGCTGGACAAGTATCACCCGCTGCACCGGGGGTTTGATGAATTCTTCGGGTTCAGGGGTGGCGGAGCCCATTATTTCGGTCAGGGGAAGAAATACTTTAACATAGAGCGCCAGATGGATACGGTTAAAGTACCCGTCAATTATCTGACGGATGCTTTCGGGGATGAGGCCTGCCGTTTCATCACGAAGAACCGGGAGAAGCCCTTTTTTCTTTACCTGGCTTTCAACGCAGTACATACGCCCATGGAGGCCCGTGAGGAGGACATGGTTCCGTTTGGATACATCACGGAAAAGCAA
>CAZYPI010000226.1:0-4951 GCA_964649335.1 uncultured Rikenellaceae bacterium
GCCGTAGCGGTCCACCTGTTCTACTACCGACCGGACGAACCTGTCGCCGGGTTGTATGCCTCTTTCCGCTTTGTCGCCCGGTTTGACGAACAGGGGTTGTTGCCAGTCCCAGTGCGGGGCACCGGACGGCTGCATGTAGTCCGTGCTGGTACGTATCATGGGCAGAGAGGTGGACCACTGGTTGGCGATGACTGTGTACCACACCAGCCAGAGCCGTTGTTCGCGGTCGAGAAACAAGGCGGGGTTAATATCCGGAAAGCCGGGCACATCGGCCATCAGGAAAGGTGTGCTCCAGATCGTATCCCCTTTGTGCAAACGGGCACCCATGATCCGTACATCATCGGCCCACCGCTCGCCGGAGCCCTGAAACCAGGCTGCCAGCAGATCGCCGCCGGGCAGCTCCACAACGGTGGAACCATGGGTGTGATCAGCCGAGTATGGAAATATCGGCTCCCGGAGAACAGGGGAGGAAACCTGCTTTTGAGTACAGGCCGGGAATAAAAAAAGGAGGGTTAGAGGAAGAATGAATCTGTTCATGAGAAAAACGGTTTAAGGACTGGATACGGGATGGTGGCGTTTAAAAATGATGCAGGGACACAAAATTGTGTCCCTACATGATATGTAACGGTCGTTTGTTTTACTGTTTGGGAACAAAGGTCATCCGGACAATGTGAGACGGATAATTTGCTTTCGATCCGTCGGTGGCGGATATCGGCATTCCTACGACCATCTTATCTGCAGCGATGTTAAACACCATGTATTTTCTCGTGAAGTCCAGGATACCGAAACATTCACCTCCCTTGATCTCAAACTGATCCATATCGCTCCAGGTGACGGTCCAGGTGCTGTCGGGAGAATCGTCGCTGGTCACCTCGAGCGTGAAATCAGCGCCTTCGGTGAATTCGAAGGTGGCATTGGCAACGGGATCCCAGGGGGAAAGGCCGATACCGTCTTCTCCGGGGGAAGCGTTGAAAGGAATCTGGTTGAGGATTGCATATACGGCATCGGTGATTACGCTATCATTGACCACTTTATGAGAGTAACTTCCGTCATTCTTGAAGATGAATTCATCTTCATACTCACTGGCGGGAAGACCGATGAGCCCGAGCATCCCGCTGGGAATGGGTTGGTCAACCGTAAAATCGGCATCGGCATGCAATACGGCATCCCCTTCGCTGGCAGTGGAGCTAAACTGCCAGGATTTACCGTTTTTGGCCGCCGGACCTCCGGTCAACATTTCCAGTTTTGAGGCGGCGATTTCAACATCCTTGGTTGCATCGGCAGTTCCTCCCGCACCAGTAACCGTTACTTTGACCGTATATGTTCCGGATTGTTCATAAACATGAACCGGGTTCTCATCAGAGCTGGTTCCGCCGTCGCCAAAATCCCAGAGATACGTGTCTGCATTTGTGGCCAGGAGTGTAAAAGCTACCTGATAGCCATCCACGCTGAATGAGAAATCAACCGTGGGAGCCGGTGTCTCTTCTTTCTTACACGAAAAAATCACAAGAGAGAAAATCCCAATGACCGCGAAGCTTAAGAGTAATCCTTTTCTTTTCATAATTAATAGTTTTAGGTTAAAAACATTGCTATACAATATTATCTGTGTAAAAATACAAACTTTTTTTTGAGAACGGTTGTGTAAATTTAATTTTATTTTCAAATATTTTAACAGATAGGGACTGTATATTTTTTTAGGGATATTGCAATATTCAGTAAATCAATAGAATATGGAAGTAAACCGATCTGGCCGGGATAAAAATGTCATAATATAACAGGTCATAAATATTTTTCAAAGAAACGGTCCATATAGTACCGGCAATAAGCATTGACTTTTTTTGCGATATCCATGGTATGCGGCCAGCCTTTAAGACGGTGGTATTCATTGGGTACCCCGGCGAGGTCGAGCCACACCTGCAGTGAATCGGACTGGCTGACCGGGACAAGATTATCAATTGTTCCCTGAAAGATCAGAGTTGGAGGATCATCCCCGGAGATGTAAAAACGGGGTGAGGCCGCTTTGTACAATGCCGGGGCTTCATCGTATGTCTGCCCGATAAAGCTTGTGCACTCATGGCGGTGGCGCGCATATTCGGTGGTAAGGTCTACCGGACCGTAAAAATCCACAACGGCCTGTACACTGGCGGAAACCGTATCCCCGCATCCGGCAGTGAACAGGGAATCATCCGTATAACCGACCATCAGCGCCAGATGGCCGCCGGCAGACCCTCCGATAAGGGCAATATGTTCCGGGTCGATATGATAGCGGGAGGCATGTGTCCGTATCCACCGTACCGCACATTTTACGTCCTCCACCGCTGCCGGGAAATGAGCCACTTTCGACAAACGGTAGGAAACCGTCACCGTGACATACCCTTTTTCAGCGTAATCAATCAGATAAGGAAGATAGTCGGAACGTTTGCCTTTAGACCATCCGCCCCCATGGATGAAGATAAGGACAGGCACCGCCTTTTTGAGATCCTGCCGCTCATAGATGTCCATCATGAGTGAGAGGGTGTCGGCACGCTTGTAAACAATGTTTTTAAAAACGGACAGATTGCCGGGTACCGGAGGATCCTTATCGATGAGCTTCAGCATCCCCAGGGCATAGGCGGCTTTTAGCAGGGCCTCATTGGGGTATCCCCGCGGTGCTTTCGGAGGACTTTGTCCCGCTGCCTGATCCTGAGAGAAACCCGCGCAGATCCGGAGAAAAATAAGTGCGGAAAGCAGAAGTTTTATTTTCATTTTATAAAAATCATCTATTCTTGTCCGTATTTTCCGTGGATAGAACTTTATCCTGCCTGTGTGTTTTGTTAAACCTCTCCATAACTTCGATCCAGTTGGTAAAGATGATTCCTTCGTCTTTGAAAAAGCGGATCAGACCGGTGTCGGAAAACATTTTATATTCCCATACGCGCTGCTGCCAGGAGCCTGTGATGCTTTTCAGTGTATCGCTTTCCACCGACGGATGGAAAATGATCTCCGTAAGGCCCGGTTTCAGTGAACGGACCAGTTGTTTGAAGTTCTCTATTTTTTCTTCATAAGTATTTCCTTTGGGTGCGGAGGTGAAAAAATCGAGTTTGGGCAGAGGATATTCATTCATATAGCGCACCACTTTTTTGGTGATGGGATATCCTGCTTTTCTGAAGTGTTTGACGATCTCCGGGTCGGACAGGTCGATGGCGTTGGCCGGTATATTATAGTCCACGGCCACTTTGAGGAATCTTTTGGCAAACTCGGGCCGGGCGTACAGGGTGTGCATGTGGGTGTCTATGTGTGTGGGGCGGTGGCCCAGGCGGATGGATTTCTCTATCTGGGCCCTGATCTCTTTTTCCACTTCGTCAGCCGAAGCATGCAGCAGCACGCCGGGGACCTCGTGCCACAGTTTCCCCTCTTTGTCGATCAGCCCCGGCACCGTGGCAGGGTCGGATACCGGCCCCCAGCGCCAGGTCTTCCACTCGCTGGTGAGGGTGAGATGCATCCCTACATCCTTGCCGGGATGAGCGATTGCCCACCGGATCATTTCATCCGCATAGGCACAGGGAGCCATAACGGAGGTGGACTGGATAAAATTGTTTTCCAGCAAATATTGCACTGCCTCGTTAGCTTCCCGGCACATGCCCGCATCGTCGGCATGGAGGATGATCACTTTTTTCCCCGCAGGGAAACCCAGCCGTTCTGCCTGCGTGCGGGCAGTAATGCCGGGAGTTGTTTCTTTTTTCGTGGCCGTATGACAGGCAGTGAAAAAAAGTGCTGCCGCCATAAAAATGATAAATACGCCTGGTGTTTTCATAATTTTGGGGTTTTAGCAGGTTGTTTTTGTATGGTGTATGTTCCTTTCTGATAAGTTTTCGTTCTGATAACCAGTTTCTGCCGTTGCCGGTCGTATTTCCGTTGCACCTCTTGGCCGTCCAGCGTGACTCCGGACGGTTCTGCCGCCAGATGAACGGTCAGAATGTGGGGTATATGTTCTCCTTCCAGAGTGATATTTATCTCGTGCTCATTGTTTATGACCATAACCGTGGTGCTTCTACCGCTGCCGGGGTGGTACACCGTGAACCGGTTTTTCCTGTCCGGATATATGAGCAGGGTAAGGTATCCGGCAGAAGCCGTATCGCCGATGCCGGTCCAGGCCCTCCGGATATTCATGGGGATGATCGCTCCTTCTTTGATGAAAACGGGATATTCCTCCAGCGGATAATTCCGTGTGAGGGTGACGGGCCCCCTCAGCAGCTCCCTGTCGTTAAACCAGTATCTCCACTTTCCTTTGGGCAGTTTTACTTCTCTGGAAAGGGTGTCTTCGTATATGGGAGCTATCAGCAGATAATCGCCGAAGAGATACCTGTATTTTCCTCTCAGGGGTTTCATCAGCACCCTGCCGCCGCGGGATGCCTCCACCACGTAGTGATACATGTAAGGCACCAGCTCGGTGTGCAGCCATGAGTACTGCCGGATGATCTGCAGCTCCTGCTCACTTCTTTTCCACAAAGCCCGTTCGCCATGGCCGCCGTTGAGGAACAGTCCGCAGAAAGTGGAAAACTGGGCCCAGCGGATATAGAGACGCGGCGGGATGGTGCTGCCTGAAAAACCGGCCACGTCCGAGCCGACGATATTATAACCTTTCCGGGCACTTCTCAGAATATTTTTTATGGCCGACCTGAATCCCTGGATCCCTTTCAGGGCGATGTCCATTTTATCGCGGTATTTTTTATCGATCTGTTCCCGGGATTTCCAGTAATGTTCCTGATCGCCTACCCAATTTACGGGCGAAGCATCAATGGGGGCGAACCCCTCGGGGTGATAGTTGCGGTCCATGGCCCTGGACAGGGTGATAAATTCAGGATTCTGTGTCAGCCCGTAAAGATACTCGTCACGGTAATAATGATCCATATATTGCCGGGTGGTCATCACCCCGGCATGGGTGCGCTGATAAAACAACGGCAACGGCCCC
>CAZYPI010000227.1:0-4943 GCA_964649335.1 uncultured Rikenellaceae bacterium
ACGTAGGTACGAGATTTCACCATAACACCTGTTTGCCTTGTTGTTGATAAGTATGTTATCAATTTTTCTGATAATAAAGAAACATTTTTCCCCATCTTACGTAGGGTATTTCTAAAAAAAAATTAAAAATTTAACCGTGGATTAATGCCCGTTGGACTGCATAAATCAAACGGGAGCCGAAAGAGAATATCATGAAACGAGTAGTTATTAAAACATTGATGGTGCTCATCACCTTAACGGTTTATTTTTCAACAGTAAAAGCACATGTCCCTGAAAAGCTCAGTTACCAGGCCGTGATACGGGATGAGAATAACCAGTTGGTAAGGGATACAAATGTTGGAATGCGAATAAGCATACTGCGAGGCAGTGCCACAGGCACAGCAGTTTATATTGAAACACACACACCCATGACCAATGCAAATGGTTTAGTTACCATAGAGATTGGTACAGGAAATGTAGTAAGTGGAAATTTTAGCACAATAGACTGGGCAAACGATATCTATTTCATTAAAACGGAAACAGACCCGGCAGGCGGAACAAATTATACCATTACAGGGACAAGCCAGGTATTAAGTGTGCCTTATGCTTTGCACGCAAAAACTGCCGACAGTATTTCAGGAGGGGTAACGGAAACCGACCCTGTATACAGTAGCAGCCAGGCCGCAAACATAACCGCTGCTGACATTACCAAATTAAGTAATTTAAGTGGCACAAACACAGGCGACCAAACTATTAGCCGAACCGGCCTGACCGTAACGCTTACCCATGGTGGAAGTTATCAGGATAGCGTAAATGTTTATACCGCAGGAGATGGGATAGATATTACCAATAATGTAGTAAGCAAACACAAATACCATGTAGGTGATTTTGCCCAGGGCGGAATTGTATTCTGGGTTGACGAAACCGGCGAACACGGATTGGTATGTGCAAAATCTAACTTTACCAGTTTATTAAGATGGTGGGCCGGATCTTATATATATACGATGGCAACAGGAGACGGTCCTTATGCAGGTGAGCTAAATACAGCAATAATCATTGCAGGTCAAGGAGAAGGCAATGGTATTATTTATGCAGCACGAGGTTGCAACGAATTGCAAATAACCGAGGGCGGAAAAACTTATGGCGATTGGTATTTACCCTCAAAGGCAGAACTATTCCTTATGTATAAAAACAGGGCCATTATTAATGCAACTGCAACTGCACACGGAGGATCTGCTTTCGGTACATTTGCTTATTGGTCTTCTACCGAATCCTGGAGTGGCGCTGCAGAGATTTGTCATTTCAGCGACGGCAGCTTTTCCCATGGCGATAAGAGCTATTCGTATAGAGTTCGGGCAATCAGGGCTTTTTAACAGGCTACGCCCGGCGAATAAAAAAAACAAATC
Organism: uncultured Rikenellaceae bacterium; assembly: GCA_964649335.1. Lineage (GTDB taxonomy): Bacteria > Bacteroidota > Bacteroidia > Bacteroidales > VadinHA17 > DRPN01. The sequence continues at coordinate 1,386 of CAZYPI010000227.1, forward strand.
TGTGCAGATCCGTAGCATCCGTGTCATCTGTGTTCCAGTATGGGTGTTGAAAGGTTGAAGGGTTTAGGAAATGAAAATTCAGTTCTATTCAGATTCATTCTAGCCCTACGGGCTGCAATCTGTTTACACCGCATGAAACAGCCACTAAAGTGGCTGCCTACTGTCAATAAGTCTCTACGAGACTTTTAAACATCCAAATCACAAAATCATATCTGTGCAGATCCGTAGCATCCGTGTTATCGGTGTTCTATTATGGGAAGTTGAAGAGTTGAAGAGTTGAAAGGTTGAGAAGTTGAGTATTAATATGTAAATTTGAAGGATGTAACCACGAGGTAGAAAATCAAACGATTATGGAAGATATACGGTACAAACCAATCGGCATCATACATTCCAAATTCAAAGAACCAAAAGGCACTCCCATCCAACCCACTGCCTCTTTGAATAATGAAGGAACCGTGGAAATATTTCCCGAATACAGTGACGGATTAAAGGACCTGGAAAAATTTTCCCATATTTTCCTGATCTATCATTTTCATTTATCAAAGAAAACACCCTTACACGTCAGACCTTATATGGATGAACAGGAACATGGAATTTTTGCCGTACGGGCACCCGGCAGACCAAATCCTATCGGGATTTCTGTCGTTCGTCTGATAAAAATTAAAAAAAATATACTATATGTTAAAGATATTGATATCATAGAGGGAACGCCTCTGCTGGACATCAAACCTTACGTTCCGGAATTTGATATCAGAAAAGGGACGAAAACAGGATGGCTCGAAAACAATGTATATAAACTGGATAATACAAGAGATGACGAAAGATTTGCCAAATAATGAAAATCAAGAATAATATCAGTGCAGATCCATAGCATCTGTGTTCTATTATGGGAAGTTGAAGAGTTGAAGAGTTGAAGAGTTGAAGAATTGAAAGGTTGAGGGGTTGAGGAATGTTCCTCGTTCATCGTGCCCCCTTCAACATTCATCCTTCTCTTATGTATATTCTTTTCACCCGTGCCGAAATGCCGGCCAGTATCTCGTAGGGGATGGTGCCGGCGCGGCGGGCCAGCTCTTCTATGGGGGCCTTTTCGCCGAAGATCTCCACCGGGTCACCGGGTTTAACCCCGAGTCCCGTCACATCTGTCATGCACATATCCATACATACCTTCCCCACTATGGGGGCCCGGGAGCCTTTCACCACCAGGACGCCTTTCCGGTCGCTGAGGCTGCGCATCAGTCCGTCGGCATACCCTACGGGAATCACCGCCACGGTCATGTCGTGAGGCGCTTTTTCCGAGCGGCCGTAGCCGACGGTCTCGCCGGCTCTCACGCTTTTGACCTGTGTCACCACACTTCTGAAACGGCTCACCGGCCGCAGGCGTTCTTTCAGCATTTCGCTCACGCCGTAGATACCCAGCCCCGGCCGCACCATATCGAACTGTGCCTCCGGAAAACGTTCTATGCCGGCCGTATTCAGGACATGCCACAGCACCTGGTAACCCAATGCCTTCTGTATCTCTCCGGCCACCTCACGGAACAGGGCGATCTGGCTGCGTGTAAAGCCGTCCTCATCCGGCACTTCGGCGGCCGCCAGGTGTGAAAAAACCGAACGGACATAGAGTGTTTCCGTGCCGCTGATCCTGCGGATAAGCGCTCCCGTTTCTTCCGGCAGGAACCCCAGCCGGTGCATGCCGGTGTCTATCTTCAGATGCACCGGATAATCCTGCAGCCCGGCGGTCTCCAGCTTACGGATGAAAGCCTCCATGATCTCCATACTGTACAGCTCCGGCTCAAGTGAATAACGAATCAGCGTGTCGAAGGCCGATATCTCGGGGTTCATCACCATGACGGGCAGCCGGATCCCCGATTGCCGGAGCACGACCCCTTCGTCGGCATAGGCCACCGCCAGATAATCCACCTGCTGGTATTCCAGGGTGCGGGCGATCTCGTAGGCACCGCTGCCATAGGCAAAGGCCTTGACCATCACCATCAGACGTGTCTCAGGATGCAGCAGCGAACGATATACATTGAGGTTATGCTCCAGGGCGTCCAGGTTGACCTCCAGCACCGTTTGGTGCACCTGTTCCTCCATCCGGGCGGAGATGCGCTCAAAAGCAAAGTCACGCGCTCCTTTCAGGAGGATCACCTCATCATGGAAGTCCAGCGACTGCAAGTTTTCCAGTAAGGCTTCCGTTCCGGGAAAGAAAGCCGATCCCTCCGGAAACAGCCGGGCAAAGCCGGAGATATCCGGCCCCACACCGAAAAAACGGGTTACCCCTCCCTCACTCACCAGAGCGGCCACCTCGCGGTACAGATCGGCTTTGGGCTTACCGCTCTGCAGTATATCGGAGAGAATCACGGTTTTCTTCAGCTTGCTGTTCTGCTGTTTCAGAAAATCAAGTGCTATTTTCAGAGACTGCAGGTCGGAGTTGTAATAGTCGTTGATGAGCAGGCACCCCCGCAACCCTTTGCGCAGCTCCATGCGCATGGCTACGGGCTGCAGATGTCTCAATGCCTGAGCAATATATTCCGTTTCACATTCCAGGTACAGCAGCAGGGACCACACATGTACGGCATTCTCCACGGATGCGTCATCCGTAAAAGGGATGATTACCTGCAACTCCTCTTTTCCGTACCTTGCCCGGATGACCGTATGGTCTCTCTTTTTTTCTACAGATGTTATCTGCAGATCGGCGCCGGGATCCTCCGACCAGGTGAACAACCGGATCTTTTTCCCGGCAAACCGTTGCCGCACCGTCCGGTCTGTCAGGGGAGTCCTGCGGTAAATCAGCACCTTTGCACGGTCGAACAGCGTCAGTTTTTCCTCCAGTTTCTCTTCGATGCTTCCGAAATGTTCCTGGTGGGCTTCGCCGATATTGGTGAGGATACCGATGCCGGGCCGGATCATCCGCTCGAGGCGTTCCATTTCGCCGGGACGGGAAATGCCTGCTTCGATGATGCCGTAGTCGTAGCTGTTATCCAGCAGCCACAGTGACAGGGGCACGCCCACCTGCGAGTTGTAGCTTTTGGGACTGCGCACCACATATCTCTTACCAGACAACGCCTGCACCAGCCACTCTTTGACGATGGTCTTGCCGTTGCTGCCGGTGATGGCAATCAAAAGTTTGCGGAAAGAGCGCCGGTGCATGGCGGCCAGTTGCTGCAAGGCTGCCAGGGTGTCCTCCACCATGATAAAACAGGCCTCCGGATATTCTTCCGGCCGTGGCGGCAGACGGTCCACGAGAAAAAAGCGCACCTGCCGGCGGTAGAGATCGGGGATAAAACGGTGGCCGTCGTGGCGGGGACCTTTGAGGGCCACAAAGAGCGCCCCCTCAGGATAAACGATCCGGCGGCTGTCGGTAAGTATCTCCCGCACCGTCCCCTGTGCCGGGCCCACCGGTTTGCCATCCACCGCCCGGATTACACCACTTATTTCATATTCCGCCATAATAAAAACCGTTATTCTCTTTTAACCGTTCCCTACAAAAACTTAAAATTCTAAAACCGATATCGAAGGTTCCGGACCACAAACCACAAACCACAAACTACAAACCATCTT
>CAZYPI010000228.1:0-4942 GCA_964649335.1 uncultured Rikenellaceae bacterium
TCCTCTTCCGGTTTGTCATTTTCCAGCCAGGCCAGCACATCCCCTACCTGGGGAACATCTCCTTCACTGAAAAATATTTTGGTGATCACACCGCTTTCAGGACTCGGTATCTCTGAGTCCACTTTGTCCGTAGCCACTTCCACCACCGACTGATCCTCCTCCACACGATCCCCCTCCTTTACCAGCCATTTCGTGATCGTCGCCTCGACAACCCCTTCCCCCATTGCAGGGAGAGTAATCTCTATCTTAGCCATTATTCTATTTTTATTTAGTCTTAATTATTGCAAATTTAATGATAATTACACCAACTACAAAATTTTCAAACAAATGAATGTAAATATCAATCATAAATACACCTGTCGGTACAAACAATATTTTTCTGTCCCCCCGGACTGTTTTGTTTCTGAATTCTTTAGTTCCCCAGTCTCCTGATCCCCCTGAAAATAATTTTCAGATCAAAGGTCAGGTGGTAATTCCTGGCATAGGATTGGTTGATATTTTGCAGCACCTCCGGATCGGGGTCTGCTCCTTCCGAAAGGGTTACCGGGCACAGGACACTTTCCGGAAGCTCCGGCAGGTCGCCGGCCGGGCGGGTTTCCGCCCGGCAATAACCGACCCATGTCTTTTTACCGGATAACACCCAGAAACAGTTCCGGATAAAATTTTTCCGGTTCGGGGTGATGATCAGCATAACGGGCAACAACACGATGAACAAAGAGGCCAGGGATATATCCAGTGCTCTTTTTTTCAGCCGGTTGTGCAGTTGTGAGACGGCATTCAGTTCCACCAGATACAACTCCCCCGGATGATCCACCGAACTGCTGCCCACGATGGGGCTTCCTTCGGGCAGAGCCACCTTAAATTCGACAGGAACACCGGCCAGCCGGTTCATGGTACGTATAATATGGTGGGACCGGGTATCCTGGGCAGAGAAGATGATCTCCTGAATACCATGGATCCTGACTACCTCGGGAAGTTGTTCCGGATGGCCCAGCACGGATCCTTTCCCTTCCCGGTTGTCCGGAGGAACATAGCCGGCGATATCGGCATGAATATCCAACTGTTTCAGAAACCGGGAGATCCTGTTGAACTCCTTTTCATACGAAATGACCAGGATTTTTTTCTGCTGTTTTCCTGCCGGGGTGAACAGGTTGCCGGGCAGCAGGCCGGCCAGCAAACGCACAGTCACTCCGGCCAGGATGCCCCAGGCCGTGCCCAGCAGGATGAGTGCCCGCGAAAACCGCAGTTGCACCGGCAACAAAGCATAGATCACCAGGATCACCACCATGCCCAGCAACAACCCCCTGATAAAACGCCACAGCCGCACCGGCTTCCTGTATCCCCCGGCGATCCATACCGAAAAGATCCATACCCCCACATAGGCAGGCACAATATAATACCGGAACTCGGGAGGATAATAAGATGGCGTCCGGAACTTGAACTGTTCCCAGAAAGGGACCAGGAACAAATAGCCGGCATACAGGATCACCGCATCGGCCAGGGGCCACGCCACCGCCGACAGCAGACGCCGTACCGCCGAGAGAAAAGCACGGATGTAGATGGCCGGCCGGATGAGCAGCCCGGTAAACCCGGCACGCTGACGCGAAAAATGCTTATCAGCAAAAATAAGCATCGCCTTATAGAACAGTACCACATAATTCAAAGAACCCTTTTTGGTGCTCTCCCCTTTGTAATGCACGATCGTCGTCTCCGGAAAATAATAGTTTTTATACCCCGCCTGTGTGATCCTGTAGGAGAGGTCGATGTCTTCGCCGTACATGAAGTAATCCTCATCCAGTCCGCCGACCTTATCCAGCACTTCTTTCCGCAGCAGCATGAAAGCCCCGGTAAGCACCTCCACCGCGTGGGTCTTGTTTTCATCCAGGTGCCCCAGATAATACCGGTTGAATGTTTTGGAACGGGGAAACAGACTGCCCAGGCCGAAAATCTTGTAAAAAGCCACCGCCGGCGTGGGCAATGCTCTTTTGGACTCGGGCAGGAATTTCCCTTTGCCGTCGATCATCTTCACCCCCAGAGCCCCCGCATCGGGATGTTCATCCATAAAACGGATGGACTTGACCAGCGTGGTCTCTTCAATGAGCGTATCCGGATTCAGCAACAAAACATACCGGCCGCGGGCTACTGCGATCCCCTGATTGCAAGCCTTCGCAAAACCGGTGTTCTCCCGGTTGGAGATCAGTTTTACCTGACTGAACTTTTCCCCCAGCATCCGGAGAGTCCCGTCCACCGAATTGTTATCCACCACGATCACCTCCCCTTCCACTCCCTCCAGGGCCTTGAATACCGAATAGAGACAGGACTCCAGAAAGTACCGGACATTGAAACTGACAATTACGATAGATAATTCCACAGAATACGGGGATTAGTTTCCTACAAATATACAAACGCCTGAAAAATAAAAAAGTCAGGTTTCAAACCCATATTACTACAACTTAAACACATCCTGAAACAGTGTGCGGTTGGTTAATGACCGGCCGAGGGTCACCTCATCGGCATATTCCAGCTCGCCTCCGATGGCTACCCCCCGTGCCAGGGTGGTGATCTTCACGGGGTACTCTTTGAACTTCTTATAGAGATAAAAATTGGTGGTATCCCCTTCCATGGTGGTACTCAGCGCCAGAATGATCTCTTTCACCTCCCCCTCGCGTATCCTTCGTTCCAGGGGCTCCAGGGTCAGATCGTCCGGGCCGATCCCGTCCACCGGAGAGATCAGCCCGCCCAGCACATGATAAATCCCGTGATACTGGCCCGTATTCTCCACCGCCATCACATCCTGGGGATTCTCCACCACACATACCGTAGTATGATCCCTCATACTGTTGGCACAGATATCACATACCTCCTTGTCGGAGATATTATTGCAGCTCTTGCAGTAACGTATCTCTTTCTTCAGCCGGAGGATTGTCTCACCGAAATGCTCTACCACCTCCCGGTCCTGACGCAGCAGAAACAGCACCAGACGCAATGCCGTCTTTCTCCCGATACCGGGTAATCCGGCAAATGACTCTACCGCCTCCTCCAGCAGCTTCGACGGAAAACGGGATACTTCCATTTTTTATCCTCCTGATAAGACCCTTAATAAACTCCGGGTAAAGTTACAGCCGTAAGCGCGTTTTTGCAATTATTCACTCCGGATAATTCAAAATTATTATCTTGCCCCCGAAAAATAACCGGTATGAACCCACTCTTTCTGATTCTGATCATTATCTCCTACTTTGCTTTGTTACTGGTAATTTCCATCATTACCGGACGCAATGCCGGCAACAAAGGCTTTTTCCTGGGCAACCGGAAATCCCCGTGGTACATCGTGGCTTTCGGCATGATCGGTGCCTCCCTATCCGGGGTTACGTTCATCAGTGTACCGGGATGGGTGGCGGAAAGCCGCTTTGCCTATATGCAGATGGTCATGGGATACCTTTTGGGATACCTCTTCATCGCCCATGTGCTGATGCCCCTCTACTACCGGCTGAACCTCACCTCCATCTACACTTACCTGGATACCCGCTTCGGCATTCGTTCCTACAAAACCGGCGCCTCCTTTTTCCTCCTCTCCCGGATCATCGGCGCCTCGTTCCGCCTGTTCCTGATGGCGTCGGTCCTGCAGATAGCCATTTTCAATGTCTGGCATGTGCCTTTCTGGATCACCGTGGTACTGACCATCCTGCTGATCTGGCTCTATACCTTCCGCGGCGGGATAAAAACCATCATCTGGACCGACACCCTCCAGACCCTTTTTATGCTGCTTTCCATGATCCTGACCGTGGTGTTTGTCTCCCGGCAAATGGGACTGGATTTTACCGAGATGGTACATACCATCCGCGACAGCGAATATTCAAAGATCTTCTTTTTCGACGATTGGCACGACAAACGTTTTTTCCTGAAGCAGTTCCTCAGCGGGGCCTTTATCACCATTGTCATGACGGGACTCGACCAGGACATGATGCAGAAAAACCTAAGCTGCAAAAATATCGGCGAAGCCAAAAAGAACATGATGTGGTTCAGCATCGTACTGGTACCGGTCAACCTGCTCTTTCTTTCGCTGGGGGCTCTGCTTTACATCTTCGCACACCGCCAGGGCATCCCCCTGCCGGCACGTGCCGACGATCTCTTTACGGTCATCGCCACCGGAGGCTACCTCCCCTCCGTGGTGGCCGTCTTCTTTATGCTGGGACTGATCGCCGCGGCTTACTCCAGTGCCGACTCGGCCCTGACAGCACTGACGACCTCTTTCACCGTGGATATCCTGGGCATCAAAGGCAAAACCGAAGAACAGATAAAACACAGCCGCATGCGTGTCCATATCATCATTTCGGTCGTCATGGTGATGCTCATCCTGCTGTTCCGTGCCATCAACAACGAGAGCGTCATCAGCTCCCTCTTTACGGCCGCCGGATATACCTACGGCCCCCTGCTCGGACTGTATGCTTTCGGCCTGTTCACACGCTGGCAGGTAAAAGACAAATGGGTGCCCGTGATCGCCGTGCTGTCACCCGTGCTGTGCTACCTGTTGAATGTCAAATCGGCTGCCTGGTTCGACGGATACCATTTCGGGTTCGAGATGCTCATCATCAACGGCCTGCTCACCTTCTTCGGACTTTTCCTTATCAGAAAAAGAAATCTCTCCTGATATTATTATCTTTGTTGATCTCATCCTACAATTACAACCCATGAATTCCCCTGATACAACGAACCACAAACCTGTTCATGTTTCCCATATCCGTGTCAGATACGGCGAAACCGACCGGATGGGCGTGCTGCACCACAGCGTCTATCCCCTCTATTTTGAGGAAGCCCGTACCGACCTGTTGCGCAAATCGGGAATGTCATATAAAGATCTCGAGGACAGCGGGATCATCCTTCCGTTGAGAGATCTCTCCGTTACCTATTTTTACCCGGCTTACTACGATGATATGCTGGCAGT
>CAZYPI010000229.1:0-4922 GCA_964649335.1 uncultured Rikenellaceae bacterium
TCTGTTTAGTTTGGTTCGTATTTCTTATTTCGTAGTTCGCCGCGCCAATTCCCCGTCTTGAGAGGGAGTCAGGGGGTGTGTTTCAATCATTCAATCATCTCTCTCCCTCCATCCCCTCAATTACCGGATTAAACTCTTCTATCTCTTTCACTACCGTTTGCAGGAACCGGGAGGCGGGGGCTCCGTCTATGGCGCGGTGGTCGTAGGTCAGGGAGAGGCCTATACGCGGGATGAAGCCGAAGGAACCGTCTTCCAGCTGTCCGGGCTGATAACGGATCGTGTTGACCCCGAGGATCCCCATTTGGGGTATATTCAGTACAGGGGTGAAATATTCTATTCCGAAAGCACCGAGGTTGCTCAGGGTAAAGGAAGCATGTTCGGGGAGCAGCAGGTCGGGGTTGATGCTTCCGGCCTGGCAATCACCGGCGAGTTCTTTCATACGTATGCTCAGTCCGTTGAGGGTGAGCAGATCGGCATCCCGCACCACCGGGACCATCAGTCCCCGTTGGGTATCCACGGCAAAGCCCAGGTGCACATGGCTGAAGATGCGTACTGCATCCCCCAGGAAATGTCCGTTGATGCCGGGATGTTTCAGCAGGGCACGTATCAGGGCGTAGCTGACCATATCATTGAGAGTGATATTGGGCAGGGTGCCGGCTTCGGCGAGGGGTTTGACCTTTTTGCGCAGCGCCAGGAGCTTCCGGGCGTCGGCGCTGGTGTGGTGGGTGAGCTGGGCTGAGTTCTGCAACGACCGGTACATGCCGTCGGCAATCAGGCGGCGCATGCGGGAAAGGGGTTCGTCACGGAAATCACCTGCAGCAGAGGGAACAGACCCTGCCTCCACCAGATCACGGCTGGTCACCCGTTCGCCGGGCACCGCTTTTTCCGGTGGTACGGCCAGCCGGTCTTTTTCCATCTTCTGACGGGCCAGCGGCGTGACCAGCGGCTGACTTTCCAATACTTTTAATATGTCCCTTTCGATAATTCTGCCTCCCGGGCCGGTACCCCGCAACGACCGGTAATCTATTCCTTTCTTTTCAGCCAGCTTCCTGGCACGGGGGGAGATTTTGGGGGTTTCTGTGGTTCCTGTGGTTCCTGTGGTTCCTGTGGTTTCTATTGTTTCTGTGGTTTCTATTGTTCCTGTGGTTTCTATTGTTCCTGTTATTTCTGTTGTTTCAATAGTCACGGGGGTATCGGGTGTTTCAGGGGTAGCGGAGGGTTGTTTTTTCCGGAATGGTTCGGTGGATTCACCCTCCTCTCCTATCACGGCAACGGTTTCCAGCACGGGTACTTCATCCCCCTCCTGATAAAAAATATCCAGCAGGATTCCTGAAACTTTTGCTTCTTCGTCAAAAGCCGCTTTATCGGTTTCATAGGAAAAAAGCAGATCGCCTTCATCCACCTTCTCTCCTTTTTCTTTAAACCATTTTGTGATCACACAGGTTTCTACGCTTTGCCCCTGACGGGGCATGATAACAGGTTCAGCCATTTTTTGTTTTTTTAAGAACGAGACAAATGTATGACATTTTACTTGTAAATACAAGTTATAAAATGAAAAAAATCCATAAAATTATATATAATTGATATATAATATATTATGAGAGATATATATAAAGATATATATTTACAGGTATCTCGATATATTCTTACAGGATTTTTATTTTACATAAAAATAAATTACCTTTGGTACGTTGTCACCGAAATTCTCCGGATACAATGTCAGAACAGAAGCTAATGAAGGAAAGCAGTTCCATACCCCAATACCGGCGCCTGTATGAGGTCTTGCGCAAACACATCATGGAGGGAATTTACCGGGAGGGGGATCTGTTGCCTTCGGAGAACGAGTTGTGTGCCACTTACGGGTTGACGCGGCCGACGGTTCGTCATGCTTTGGACGAACTGGTAAAAGACGGTTTTATCAAAAAGCAGAAAGGAAAAGGCAGTATCGTTCATCCCCTGCCGAAAGGGATCGGTATCTTATCGGTGGCGGGGACGACCACGGCTTTGGGCAACAGGAATCTGGAAACGCGCATTCTTGCGGGTCCGGAGATCCGTCCGTGGGAACCGTCATTTTTCTTCCCGTTGCCGGAACATATCCGTGAATCGGGATGTATTTATATGGAGCGTCTCCGTCTGATCGAGGGCAAACCCCTTTTTTATGACATCACCTATTTGCCCAACATCAATCTGCCCCGTTTCACCTCCCGTTCTTTTGAGAACCGGTCGTTGTTTGACACCCTGCGCCGCAATTATCAGATAGAGGTCACCGGCGGTGAGCAGCGTCTGTGGGCCATCCGGGCGGACGACCGCCTTGCCGGTTTTCTGCAGATGCAGCCGGGGGAGCCGGTGTTGCACCTGGAACGCAAAATAGATACCAACCGCGTGGGGTTCAGTTTTTTCTCCAGTCTTTACTGCAACACTTCCGAACAGGCATTGTTCGGGGTGTTTTGACGGTTACCCGTATTGTATACCCCTGCCTCATGCGGTAGCATCATGCAGGTCTTATAAATGTAATCCTCCCGGGCATAATTCAGAATTTCTTTTTCACGATCCCGCTCTCCTTGTAGCCGATGCGCTGTGCCATGATATACAGATATTTTCCTTTGGGCACTTTCACAGGTTGGTAATACACCTGCCAGCCGGCGTCCAGTCCGGGGATAAAGTCCTGCGGCGAGACGAGATAGGCTATGGAGGCGCCTTCCGTCCGGCAGGTGAGGGTAATCATACGGCCCTGCACGGTGATCTCCGGCGTGGCCGTCACCGGTTGTTTTCCTCCGGGCCACATCTTCAGATACATCTCCTTCTCAGGCACTTCCGCCATATCGCCCGTCTGTGCCAGCCAGGCATCCATGGCCGAACGCATCTCTTTAACCCGGTCTGCATAAGCCGGATCGTCGATGATATTATGGATATTTTCGGGATCCTTCACACAGTCATACAGCTCTTCCGGCATCTTATAGAGCCGGAACCAGTAGTTCTGCGCCGCGTTGAGACGTCCCATCTTATGTAGGTAGAGCATATCGTTCATCATGGGTATGTTCTTACGGTAAGCGATATCCTTATACCCCGGCAGTTCGGGATGGTAGTTGCGCACATACAGGTAACGGTGGTCGCGTACCACACGGCTGCGGTCGGTATGTTCGTCGAAACGGTCGCCGGAGCCGAAGATATACTTCCGCGGTTGAGCCACACGCTGGGGGCCCATGAAGGCCTGTCCCTGCATATAGTCAGGAATCTTCATGCCGGCGATGGAGAGCATGGTGGGAGCCATATCCACAAAGGAGATCAGGGCCTCCACGCGTCCGTTTTTCACCAAGGAGGGGTCCACGCCGTATTTTTTGCGGTATTTCTCCGGAATGCGTACGATAAAAGGCACCCGCAGGCCCGAGTCGTAGTTGAGCCGTTTGCCGCGGGGCAGAGGCCCGCCGTGGTCGCTGAAGAAGAAGATAATAGTGTTGTCGTAAAGGCCTGCCTGTTTGAGGGCGGCGATCTTTTCGCCGATCTGGTGGTCGAGCACCTCGATATTGGAATAGTTGCGCGCCACGTCGGTACGCACGATGGTGTCGTCGGGAAAATAAGAAGGCAGGGGCACCTGCTGCGGCGCGACGGTCTGCGGCTTGTCCCGCCGCCGCCATATCTGCGACTCATGGGTTACATTGTGATTGTACACCGCAAAAAAAGGTTTGTCTTTCGGGGCATGTCTCCATTCGGCATTTTTATTGTTCTCATCCCAGGCGGTCACCGGGGCGGCAAACTGGTAGTCGGTCTTGAAATTGTTGGTACAGTAATACCCTGCTTCACGCATATACTCGGAAAAGCACTTCACATAGGGCGGGATCACCGCCGCATAGAGGGGCACCGTCTCGCCGTTGATGTCGACGGCCATGCTGGGCCCCGAGTAGTCCCTTTTGCCCCAGCCCATCACATCGTGGGCCGTACGCATGTGCATCGTACCGATGGAGGTCGGGTACATGCCCGTGATCAGCGACGAGCGGCTGGGAGCACAGACCGCCACCACCGTAAAAACATTGTCGAAGACCAGCCCTTCGGCCGCCAGCCGGTCGAGGTTGGGCGTATGTGCCGTAGAGTCACCATACATGGAGAGGTAAGGACTGATATCTTCACAGGTGAGCCACAGGATGTTGGGCCGCTGCTGCGCCATCACGGCCACAGAGCCGGAGATCAACAGCATTAGGAGTAGAAAAAGCTTTTTCATTTGTTTTTAATCTTAAAATTGCTTTGATAATCTGTTTCTTATCCTTTTGATTAACCCCCTCCCTTTATCCCTCCCCTCGCCGAGGGGGAGGGATGTTCTTCCTGCATTTTATTATCTCATGAATAACATAGGGTGGGGGTCATTACATAAAAAATTTTATTATATTTCAATAATCATTCTCCTGTGTGTTTTACATCGATCAAAGTTGTTTCAATTCTTTTTTTATTTATAAAATCCGTTCATATCAATAAAATGCAGGAGGGTACTGCTCCGGAACCCTCCTTTTCGGGTACAAATTACGAATAATGTGGAAATCTTTTGTATTATACTACGGTTAATTTTCTTTCAGCAGAGACTCATCACCCGAGGAGGCCCTGCCGTACCTGTGACAGTCCCCGGTATCACCAAATACGCTTCACGGATTTTTTATTCCGCACCTACGTAGCCTCCTACGTAGATACTTTGTATCATGCAAGATTACAGCATCTTGCCGTCATTTTCCCGGGCAGGGTTTCCCGGGAAATGTTCCCCCGCGCAGTGTTGCGGGAACGGCACACTTTTTGTCAATCACATCCGTTAATGATAAATAATTTTCGCGCTTATCCGGAACCATTTTCCGTTATTTTGTGTATTTTTGATACTTATAACCAAGTTAGGCGAAATGGCACTCATTTAATTTTAAAAAAACTAAGGATGTAAATCTAAA
>CAZYPI010000230.1:0-4851 GCA_964649335.1 uncultured Rikenellaceae bacterium
CGGATCTGTTGGTCAGTGTTTCACACGATGCGGCCGGAAACTTTGAGTTTTACAAGGTGCGGGAACTGATAGAAGCGGGCAGGGAGGCTGCTAAAAAGAGTATCGAATCGTTTGTCTGATAAACATCCGTCTGATATTTATTTATATTCCGGGAAATATATATCTTGTCAAAAAAGAGTCCCATGAAGATCTGTCCCTGTAGGAAAAAAACGGCTGGTGTCCTGTTATGCAGTTTGATGATCCTTTCCGGAGGCGTTTTGCCGGCCCGGGACAATACGGCAGCACCGGTACTGCTTCCTCAGGGATATACCATACTTAAAGAAAAAGGAAAACAGGGGGTCGCCGGCCCGCAGGGAGAGGTCATTCTCCCGGCGGAGTATGATTCCGTTGTGATCTCGGGAAAAAGTTTCCTGGTTGCCAGAGACGGAGTGTGGGGCGTTTTCAATGATCGGGGAGATCTCCTCGTTCCGTTGTCCTATTCCCGGATACAAAGGCAGGGAGAGGTGTATTTTGTGAGTGAAAACGGATATTGGGGGGTGATCAGCCGGAACGGGGAGGTTATTATCCCGGTGGATTATGACAGGATCCGGAGGGCGGGAGAGGTTTATATGGTATGGCAGAATGATATGGAAGGAGTGATCGACGGAAGGGGAAATATCATCATCCCGGCAGAATATGACCGGATCGTCAGGGGAATAGATCATTACAGGATAACCTCCGGCGGGCTTTCCGGCATCGCCGCTCTCACCGGGGAGGTTCTCATATATCCCCAATACGATGATATCCGGTGTTATAAAAAATATTGTCTGGTTACCTATGACGGAAAGAAAGGGGTGATCACCACGGAAGGGAATATCCTCATCCCACTGGAATATGACAATCTGTTGCTGGAAGGCAATAAGGTGATCGGCATGAAAAACGGCGTGAGAGAGGAGATCATGGAGATCAATCCGGAAGATTTCCGGTAGGAAGAGACCCTGGTGATAACTGGTGATAAATAGAACTCATGACCCAGCGTAAACAATTTGTCGCAACTTTTATTTTTTGTAAAAATTTTATGCTATTGGCCTTGGGCTCATAAATACTGCTATTGGGCCACCAAGGTACAAAGGTGCCAAGATACACCTAGGATTACAATGCCTGTGTTTAATATTGCTTGGTGTTACTTGGAGTCTCGGTGGCTAAATTTCCATACAAAAAAAAACATATCTCACGACAATTGTTATTGAGATACTTTTACTTTAACTAACTTATTGCCAGCAAACCGGTCAGGAGTTCTGAAATTACTTCCTGAAAAGTCTTTCTTTTTTTGGTAGGGGGGGAACCGGTTTGATGATCATGGCCAGACCGTTGTTGGGTTTCAGAGTAGCAGTGAATGTATCGTGACGGATAAACGACCTGGTTTCTGTTTTGACATGGGTGCGTGTGGGAACCGACGGATCATCACTGTAGATCGTTGCCGTATATTTTTTGTTTTTCTCCAGAAAAGTCATGGGGATGGTTACGGTATGTGTTTTTTCGCCGTTGACAGATCCGATGAACCAGGTGTCTCCGTGGCGTCGGGCCACCGTAGCATATTTGCCCGGTTCTCCTTCGAGGAAACGGGTATCATCCCAAACGGTGGGTACCCGGTCGAAAAAAGAGAGTTCGGGCTCATCGCCGATGACACGGTCGCCATAGCTTCGGGCGGTGTCCGTTGCGGGGGACCCTTCGGGCCGGTCGTACCAGTAGAGGAATTGCCAGGGGCTGTAAATACATACCGTTTTGGCCAGCTGGGAGGCATGGGATCCCATCTTCTCATCCACTCTTTTTGAAAAGTAGCAATTGGTATTGTCGGCAGGCCCGGCGATGGTGCGGGTGAACAGGGTGATGAGCGTGTGTGTGTTGGAAGGGCTCTCCTCGTCACCGCGGATGCCTTCGCAGGTCATGAAATTGGGATAAGTGCGTGAGTAGCCCGTAGGCCGGTATTCATCGTGCACATCCACCATCAGATGATGTCCGGCGGCTTTGCGAATGGCCTCGTGCAGCCAGGAGGTCCAGTATTGAGGGCCGACACGTACGAAGCCGTATTTTACTCCTTTGACGCCCCACGACTCATAAAGGGGCAGGATCGTGTCCAGTTGCCTTTCCAGAGCCCGGCGGTTGACATACAGGATGATCCCTATTCCTTTTTCTTTTCCGTAGCGGATGACCTCCTGCAGGTCCAGCGGTCCTTTAGAGCGTTTGGGGTCGGGGGTAACCGTGGTGGCGTCGGAGGTGTCGCTGTATTCGGGGCCGTACCATCCGGCATCATACTCCACAAACTGCAGGTTGTGTTTTGCGGCAAAGTCAATGCAGGCCTTCCCTCCCCGGGTGGTGAGGGTCACTTCCCGGATCACCTTGCCCGGTTTGATCCAGGAGACATCCTTCAGGGCACAGGGCTCGTTCAGGTTGAGCAGGAGATAATTGTTTTCCACTAGCCCGCCGGCATGATATCCTGCCATGATAAAGCGCCAGGGGATTCCCCCCGGTACGGGCAGAGTGACATTGCCGGCGAGCGAAGAGATCAGCGTGTTCTCACGGGTTGTGTCGGATAACAGCCGCATCCGGGCATAATCCACCAGGGCGGCTTCGCCGATGGCGACATACAGGCCGTTATCCTCATGGATCAGCAGCGGACGTTCTGCCGGTTTTTTTATCCTGCCGACAGGAACTTCACGGTACACCCCTTGCGCCGATCCGGTGACCCAGGCCGTGGCCTTCCCCGGGATGGAAAAAGAGGTGAGCTCTTTCCTGATGACAAGAGTCTTGCCGAAAGGATTGCCCGTAATATGATATCTGAAAGCCACCCCCTCATTGTAAGCCCTGAAAATGACCTCCAGCATAAAACCGGTGCGGTCCTGCAGGGTCAGGGTCATTTGCCGGTAGTGATCGCGGTATCGGCTGTATGTTCCGTAAACAGGGATCCAGGTGGTGTCGGCCAGTGTATCCTGACGGGCCAGGATGGTGGCATGCCGCCCCACGACCGTACCATCCTGCAACAGCAGCCCCAGGGTGGAAGGCGTGATGATGTTTTTTCCGTCATAAAACACCTGATACCGGAACAGTCCATGATCATCCGTGCCGGCAATTACCAGAAACTTTTGATCAGGACTTGCAACCTGATGTGAGATCCCGTAACAAATGATATATGGAGAAATAAAAACGAACAGGATGATAAGAGAAATCGCTTTTTTCATTTTTTCAGTTTAATTTGTTGTTAAAAGAAAAGCCGTATAAAGTTAGAAAATCTCCCGGAGAGTTGAGCCATTGAAAAAAATCAGGCAATAAATGTCAGAACTTTTTTGTTTCCTGTCTTTTCCTTTTAAATTTGAGGATTTTGCAGATGTGATGAAGAAACAGATATACGTACTTTCCATTGATCTGATGATCTCTGTCATTATGAAGACCAGGTATTTGACAGTTATCGTGTTATTCTTCTGTTTTTTACCGGGTGTTTCAGGCCAAAAGAAATTCACGGTCAGCGGGTATGTCAGCGATGCTTCTTCGGGGGAGAAACTCATCGGAGCCAATGTATATAACCCGCCTACTGCTTCGGGAGCGGTTTCCAATGTGTATGGTTTTTACAGCATCACTCTGCTGGCGGGAGAAACGGAACTGATCTTTTCCTATGTCGGGTACGGAAAGCAGATCCACCGCTTTCTCCTGCAAAAAGATACCGTATTGAACGTTGGATTGGAACAGTCCACAGAGATTGATGAGGTGGTCGTTACGGCGAAAGAATCGCAACGCATAGAGCATGAAACACAGATGAGCATGACGGATATCCCCATCCGGCAGATTCAGGCATTGCCTTCGTTGCTGGGTGAAACGGATCTGCTGAAGACCGTGCAGTTGTTGCCGGGGGTGCAATCGGGAAATGAGGGGCAGAGCGGTTTTTATGTGCGGGGAGGCAGCCCCGACCAGAACCTGATCCTGCTTGACGGCGTGCCTGTGTACAATGCATCCCACCTCTTCGGTTTTTTCTCTATCTTCAATACCGATGCCATCAGCGATGTGAAACTGATCAAGGGAGGCTTCCCGGCACGTTACGGGGGCCGGCTTTCCTCGGTGCTGGACATTCGCATGAAAGACGGCAACCTGCATGAATATCACGGAGATGTTACCCTGGGGCTGATCTCGGCCAAAGGAACTTTTGAGGGGCCCGTCGTTAAAGATAAAACCTCGTTTATCGTGTCGGGACGCCGCACCTATGCCGATTTTATTGCCCGGCCTTTTATCAAAAAAGGATTTAAAGAATCGGGCGAAGAAGGGGAGGCGGGGTATTATTTCTATGATATCAATGCCAAAGTTACTCATACCTTCAGCAGCAAAGACCGTGTCTTTCTGAGCGTGTACAACGGCAACGACCGTTTTTATTTTAAAAGCCACTACCGGGTGCCGGATTATGAGGAAAATATGCAGAACAAACTCAACTGGGGCAATACCATTGCGGCAGGCCGCTGGAACCATATCTGGTCGGGCAAACTGTTTTCCAATACCACTTTTACTTACAGCCGGTACAATATGGGCACTTTCATGGCATATAAATACATCGAAACGATGCAGGATACCAGCCGGGAGGATGCCCGGTTACAATATACCTCGGGAATCGACGATCTGGCCATGCATATTGATTTTGACTATATCCCCGCCCCGGCCCATTATATCCGTTTTGGCTTTCAGGGGATCTATCACCGTTTCAACCCGGGAGTTTTTGACTTCAGCTACCTGGAAGGGGAGAAGGAGACCCGGGTGGATACGGTCATCGGCCAGAAAATCCTGTATGCCGGTGAGCTCTCGATTTTTGCCGAAGACGACTGGCGTATCACG
>CAZYPI010000231.1:0-4838 GCA_964649335.1 uncultured Rikenellaceae bacterium
TTTTTTATCGAACAAACCAACGAAAAACCCTAACCCGCCTCTGCGGGCCTTTACGCTTTCTTTGCGAAACTCAGCGTAACAGCACCCCTCCGGAAAGTCCTTAAACCCTGTGTTTTGTATCCGGATTGCACTTATCTAAATGTGTTGTAATAATCTCAATTACAACAGGATAGAAAGATGTCTTGACTTCAAATAAAAAAACGATACGTTCGTCCCCCCTTTTCTTACATTCATCAAAATGAAGGCCTGAAAATGAAAATTTCAGGTTAAATGACGTAACTTATCATAAATTTCAGACTATAAAGGGGGTATGCCTATGTAGCATTTTTATTGAGTTTTTATATAAAATAATTTAAATGACGGAGAGTGATGAGCGTGAAAATTCATGAAAAGGTGCGGAATTTTGATGATCCCATGTTGAGGCAGGAAGAAATTCTTTCAGAAAACGGAAAGTTTGCGGTCATGCCTTCCGAGGAGATCATTAAAAAATATATCTCCAAGAAAACCACACGTACCCGTTTTGAGGATACGATCGTTAAAGAGGCCAACTTTCCTGTTCTGAGATATATTCTAAGTCATCTTGATTTACGAAAAATCAATAAAATCCTATTGACTTATTCCCATGATCTTGCTTCCAAGAACTTGGTTAGCAATGTGAAATACATCACACGTGCCAACAATGTACATGCGGTGGTGGATTTGAAAAAGGTGAATGAGAACCGGGATCTTAATGACTATTTTTCGGGCATAAATGAGATATTGCCTGGTGCCGGAATATACTTTGGATGTGTAGAAACCCACCGCCAGAGGAACCGGAGAATACGAAAAGAAAAGAAAAAGCTGGTAGCGACTTTCTTGATTTTTTTTGAGTTTGTTTTATACCGGGTTTTTCCGAAGATCGCTTTTTTAAGAAATATTTCGTTATTACTGAACAGAAAGGGAACCCCTGTTATCTCTCTGGCTGAGACGCTTGGGCGACTGGTCTATAACGGTTTTTCCGTGATCGAGTATAAAACCATCCGGAATCTTACCTATTTTGTGGTCATGAAAACCGGAGAGCCCAATCCCAGGCAGGGGCCTAACCTAGGTTTTCTTGTGATGCAGGGACGGAGGAGAAAAGAGGGTACAGCTCGTAACCGGATCGGTATCCGTATTCATCATGCCTACTCGGAATATCTCCAGGATCATGTTTTAAATTTGAATGGTTCTATAAAAAACGGCAGGGTGGCCCGGGATTTCCGGTACAATACCATAGGGCGTGTCCTGTACGGGGATTTGCGTTATCAGATTCTTGGGTATGTTCATCAGGTGGGAGAGGGTGTCAGAACCCTGATAGAAACCGTACGTAAGATCACCAGGTTTCCGCGGATTGAACCGGAAGACATCTTTTATATTAAGAACAGTTTGGGCAAAAACGGAAAACTTATCAGGATTTATAAGTTCCGAACCATGGTGAAGAATGCCGACAAAATGGATAACATTATTGAGCAATATGACAGCTATGGTAATCCGGTAAAGGATCCTCGTGTTACTCCGCTGGGGCGTTTTATGCGAAAGGTGTGGATCGATGAACTGCCGCAGTTATACAGCCTCCTCAAAGGAGATATCAAACTGGTGGGGATACGTCCCATGCGGGATTGTGACTGGGACCGCTACCCTCCTGAACTGAAAGAAAAAGCTTTGAAGTTCAAACCCGGCCTCATGGGTGTACAGTATGGTACCTTGCGCGAGGAGGACTTTAACGAACATATCAAATTCTTCAACCGGTACCTGGATCAGAAAACCCGGAAGCCGTTCCTGACGGACCTCTATTATTTCTTCAGGATATGGTATTACATTTTCTTCAAGGGGGTGCGGAGCGAGTAAACCGGTTAAACATTTTTAAAATATTTCGCTTATAATGTAGCGGCGCATCATCATGCGCCGCTACATGTTTTTGATATATCGCAATTATATCAATGTTTAAACACCGCCGGATCCAGCACCCGTTTGTTGTTCCGAAACGCCGCCACGAAAGCCTGGGGATAGCCATGCTTTGTACAGACGGATTTAAGTCTTACTGCATCCTGTACTTCTTCAAATGCCCCAACAGTATATCGGTAAGCTCCTTTGTAATAATAATGCCAGGTTTTGTACTTCTTATTATTTATCGTAACCATAAAGTTTTCTCTGGGTTTTGTTAAAGATAATATCTGCACTCGGAAAATCACTTCAGTAGTGGTTGCTTTTGTTTTTGGCTGAACGGGTTGTTTTGGTGCCGGGGCAGCTATCTCTTTCTCTTTAACTTTTTTGGCGGAAGGCATTACTTTTTTTGTTCTGGCAGCAGGCTTAACCTTTTTTTGAATACCCTTTTTGGGTTCCGGATTAGGGGGCGCCGGTATGGTTTTTATAGTTTGTGTTTGTGATATGAGATTGCCTGACAGATTAACAACGAAAAATTGTAACGATGGTTTTGCGGAATCCGTAAAAGATACCAGGACAGCCAGGGAGTTATCATGATCAATTTTAAATATCATATCATCCAGATCGGAATTGATCTCTTTTCCC
The DNA here is from genome assembly GCA_964649335.1 of uncultured Rikenellaceae bacterium. Lineage (GTDB taxonomy): Bacteria > Bacteroidota > Bacteroidia > Bacteroidales > VadinHA17 > DRPN01. The sequence goes on from CAZYPI010000231.1 coordinate 2,548, forward strand.
AGCGCAACAGGAGTCTCCCATCCTTTTCCGGTAAACCGTGCTATAAAAATATCATATCCTGAACCGTTTTTTCTGTTTGAGGAAAAGAACAAATTATTGTTGTTATCCAGATAAGGGAAAAATTCATTTTTATTGGAGTTGATACCCGGTCCCAGACATTGTGGTTCGGACCATCCCAATTTACTTTTGGTTGATTTGAATAGATTTGTTCCTCCTTGCCCGGCAGGCATGTCTGACGAAAAAATCAATATCTTGCCGTCAGCAGAAATAGCCGGATGCATGTACGAATACTCATCCTTACAGAAAGAAAGAGGTTTGGCATAAGTAGCATCCCAATCCTCATTTAAAGGATCAAAATCTATTTTACAAATAGTATATTTTAAAGTATTTGAGTTGTCCGAGTAGGGTTTGGTAAAATACAATGTTTTATAATCCTTTGAAAAACAGGTAGCTCCGGGTGGATAAGCGAAAGGGACTCTTTTTGTAAAATATTTCGGAATTCCCAGTTGGAACTTTTTCAAGGGGACAAAATATGTGTCAAATTTCCCAAAGGAGATATAATCAGATAAAGTATTAAAATCCCTTTTCGTATCTGTCATATAAAGAATTCCATGTTTATAAAATTGTACTCCGTAAAAAGCGTCTATACTTCCGAATTTATTTAAAGAATCCGTAATGGGTGTGATCTGTAACAAATATTTTATTGAATCCTTTGAAGCAAATGCGAATATTTTTTGTTGAAAAACAAATGAGATAAAAATTAGAAATATATATAATAATTTTACTTTCATTTTCGTTCCATTTCTTTTTATTCCCAATACTTAAAATAATGAGAAGCAGTGGTTTTTTTCCCGATGGTAATGCCTACCAATAACTCAATAGTCAGTTTGCTATTTTTCCAGGGTATATCCATATTCCATGGATATTCTACGTAGGAACCTACGTAGAACCAGGGTGTTTGAACGTGCAGGAAGAAAGATAAATCATCCGGATCGTTGAGGTAAAATCCGATAGATGAATGCTTATAATACAGTGTCAGGGCCGGGTGGTAATGCAGGGAAGCAGTATCAGAAAAAGAGTTGCCGAAATCCATCATCAGGGAGGGTTCAAGAACAAGAGATCTTCTATTGCTCAGCACGATCTTATAACCGGTATTCAGAAAAAACTGGCGGGATAAAATACCTGTAAGTTGTGAAGGGAAACTGGAGCTATTGGGATTGGAAAACAGGCTGGTGGCGGAAACCCCTGCAAAAAAGTGAGCACTGTAGAAATAGACTCCCAAGTCCATATCAGGTTTAAAAACATTGTTCTTTGTGGTATCCCCCTGGTCTGTGCCGGGCCTCCCGACACTGTATATTCCTTTCCCGGTTATTCCGACGGAAAAGAATGATAGATGATCTCTGGTAATGGGAATGTGATATGATCCGGAGACAGCCAGTCCAGAATAGTTATAGGAATTGATCGCCTCATGAAAAAAGTATCCTCCAACGCCAAAATTACTAAAAACAAGAGCATCAGGTTCCGGACGTTTTTGTTTATTACTTACAGGTAATCTGACATCTCCGTTCAAGGTTTGTCCCGGATGGGAACGTGTGAGGTTGGTAATAAATGAAATTTGAGAAAAGTCATGACTGCCTGTGATGGCCGGATTGAAAATTGCGGGGCTAAAAAGACGGTAAGAGATAGGATAGAAGGGGACCTCTTGCGCGGACAACAAAGTCGCCAGCATCAGCAACGGAAAGAGTATTACGCCCTTTTTCAGGATCATAGGTTCTGTTTTAGGTCGGTATGCCTGCAGGCATACTAAAAATAATGACTAATTTATTGATAATTGCTCAAAAAAACAAGAGAAAGAAGATAAAAGACTTTGTGCTGCGGAAATGTTTAGCCACGGATGACACGAATTTTCACGAATGGTTTGGTGCCCATTCGTGTCATTAGTGGTTAAACAGGAAGAAATTGTATCTTTTCCTTTTATTTTACGTACAAAAATTTCAGTTCTTCTTTACTGAAACATTTTCGTTATATGATCATCAAACCACAACGGTTACTGGGGGAAGGGTTGATTGCATCGGCTGAAAAATATCCCGGTAAAACGGCCGTAATATCAGGAGATAAAGAATATACTTACCGGCAATTTCTGGAGGAAGCCATGGCGATGGCGTATGCCCTGGTATCCCGTGGCCTCAACAAAGGAGACCGTGTTGCCATTTATCTGGAGGATTCCTGGACGGAAGCCCGGGCTATCTATGCGGTATCCCTGGCCGGCGGTGTGTTTGTTGCCATCAACC
>CAZYPI010000232.1:0-4806 GCA_964649335.1 uncultured Rikenellaceae bacterium
CCCCAGGCCGGCTTTGGCGGCTTCCTCTATGGCTTTGTCCATTTCCTCACGGTGTGACTGCTGGAAGTTATAGGCCACCAGCACCACGTCATACACCCCGCTGTCGATGGCAGCCCGGATCACCTCCGGCTCGTGGCTGTGGGTGGAGACCCCCAGATAGCGCGTGCGGCCTTCCTCTTTCAGTTTCTTCATCACCTTCAGCACCGTCTTGTCAAGCGTGGCGGCCCGCGTGTTGATGGCATGGAGATAGAGGATATCCACATACTCCAGCTGCAACCGTTTCATGCTGGTGTTGAACTTGTCCATAAAGGAGGATTCCACTTTGGAGGGATCCGTGAAAGCTCCTTTCTTTTTGTCATAACCGTCGGGTTTGATCTTGGTGGCGATGTAATAAGAATCCCGTGAATAATCTTTCAGCAGTTTACCCAGCATTTCTTCATTGCGGCCGCCCTGGTATGTGTGAGCCGTATCCAGCAGTTTCATGCCTTTGTCGAGTGCAGCCTTTACCAGCCCCGGGTTGTCGGCACGCATCACCCCCATGCTGACAACGGGCACCACAATATCCGTGTTTCCCAGTTTGCGGGTGATGAACTCCTGTTTTTTCTCTTTCCTATTCTCCTCCATAATCACCGGATTGCCGCGTGCCATCCCGGCAGCTGCTACGGATCCCGCCGCTCCCAGGAGGGTGGTGCGCAGAAATCCCCGGCGGTTGACCTGATTTTTCGTTTTCATGGGTATTGTGTTTTATGGTTTGTCATTTGAATAAATTTTTGAAGCCGGCAAATAAACCAAAATTAAAATATATCTATCCGGTTGCGCCTAAAATTAGGAAAAAAATAACAATTGGCCAATGGCAAAGGAAAATTTAGAAAGAATATAAGTTATTGATTTTCCACTGATCAGAACCTGAATGGCAAGTCCTGACAGAGCGGTTTGTACCTGTAAACCGTACAAGCCGCGTGGTGTAAACGACGGGGAGGTGCCGGCGGGGTATTTTAGGGGCGGAATGATTTTTTAAGAGGGAGGAGGTCAATCAACCATAAATAAAAAAGCAAAACAGAAAAAAGATGAAAAGAAAAAACAGAGGACCGGGGAAAACGGCCTGGCTTATCATCATAATGATGATCCTGCCGGCCGGTGTTGTGCCGCTGTTTGCCCAGGGATTGTTTGAGCAGGCGGCAGGAGAGGGGAATAACAAAAGCTACGAGCTGAACGGCTATATACGCGGGCTGGAGTGGGTCGGTGAGAGAGCCGGCGCCCCGGCGTGGGAACAGAAAAGCCTCTATGCCGAGGGGTCACTACAGCTGAAAGCGGGCTTTGGCAGGCGGGCCGGTGCTTTTATGGATCTTCGTCTGCGTGGGGGCCTGCCCGGCTCTTTTGAGGGCAACGGCCCCGACCTGCGGGAAGCTTATGTGAATATGTATTTCGGCAAATTGAGTTTCCGTGTCGGTCAACAGATCGATGTGTGGGGCCGTGTGGACAGTTACAGCCCCGTCGATAACATCACGCCGGTGAACCCTTTGTTTCACTCACCCAACCCTGATGACATACGTCTGGGCAACTTCCTTTTCAGGGGCAATATGCAGTTTACGCAGTCGCTCTCCCTGGAAGGGGTATGGATTCCAATGTATAAACCTTCGGTTCTGCCCATCAATCAGGATCTGGATCCGAGGGTGAGCTTTTTGCCGGTGCAGCAACCTTCTTTTGACCTGAAGCACAGTGGTTATGCTTTTAAGCTCAATCTGGACAGGCCTGCCGGCGGGGGTTCCCTCTCGTGGTTTGATGGCTATGAGCCTTATCCGGGACTGCAGTTCGGCGGCATTTCGCAGGACCAGGAAGGTAATTTCCGGGTGGAGGTGGCCCAGACCCCGTTCCGGGAGCAGGTAGCCGGCCTGGGCTTCGAGACGGCCGTGGGCTCTTTCGGCCTGCGCGGCGAGGTTGCCTGGCGCAATACGGTCAATCATGAAGAGCATTACAATATGGCCTGGCCCGACCTGCGGTATGTCTTCGGCGTGGACCGCACTTTCGGCTCCTTTACCCTTGTCCTGCAGTATGTGGGGCATTATGTGCTTGATTACACTGCGCCTGCCGATCCCGACGATCCCACAGGCTCCCCGGTTCTGCTTATTCAGTATTTCAACCGGATGATGTTCAGGCAACTGGACAGGGTCAGCCATATGGTCTCTCTGACACCTTCCCTCTCTCTGCTGCATGATGAACTGCAGGCGGAGGTGTACGGAGAATATAATTTCACTACGAAGGAATATTTCCTTTATCCGAAAATTCAGTGGAAAGCTTCCGATATGCTGCAACTGACGCTTGGGGGAAATATTTTTCATGGCGATAAGAACAGCCTGTACGATATGGTCAGGCCCCTGATGAATGGGGTGTTTGTGGAATGCAGATTAACTTTTTAATAAGGAAAGATATGCACGACGGTGAGTTTTTAAACAGGTATAAATGGTGGATTATCGGCTTGTCGGCGGCCGTCACGCTCTTTTTTGCTGCCTGGCTGCCCAAACTGAAGATTGACCCGGACATTGCCACGATGATTCCGCCGGATATGGAAGCACGCATCCATACCGACACCATCAACAAGATGTTCGGGGGCACGGGGATGGTGATCATCCTTTTCAAAGACAAGGATGTGCTGGACCCTGCCACGCTGAAACGCGTACAAACCATCACGAACAAGATAAAACAGATAAAAGGGGTGACCCGTACGATGTCATTGTTCGACGCAAAAAACATCCGCGGCGAAGGAGGAGCTATGGTGGTTGATCCGGCGGTTCCGTACCTACCGGAAAACCCTGAAGAAAGAGAGACGCTCAGGAAGTCCCTTTTATCGAATGATATGGTAAAGGGAGTGGTGCTGACACCGGATTGTTCCATGACGGCGGTATATGCCACGGTGAACGAGGATGTGGAGACGAATGAGGTGGTGCATCAGATGGAAGCGATCGTAAAGAAATATCCCGGCAGGGCAAAGGTTTATTTCGGCGGCATGCCGGTGTTGATGGAGAGAATATCCATGTATATCAACCGCGACATCAGCATCCTGCTGCCGGTGGCGATGATTCTGATGATCCTGATGTTGTACGGTTCGTTCCGGCAGTTCCGGGGAGTGCTGCTGCCTCTGATGGTGGTGGCCATGACCATTGTGGTCACCATGGGGCTGATCCCCGTATTGTCGTGGAAGATGACCGTCATCACGGTGTTGCTGCCGGTGATGATGATCGCCATCGCCAACAACTACGGCATTCATCTGGTGGCTCTGTACCAGGAGTTAAATGCTACGGGTAAATTCCGTAGCCGCAAAGAGCTGGTGGGGATGATCTTCCACCGGCTGTACCGGCCGGTGTTGCTGACGGGACTGACCACCGTGGCCGGTATCCTGGGGTTGCTGTCGCACGTGCTGGTGCCGGCCAAACAGCTCGGTGTGCTGGCGGCCGTCGGCGTGGCTTTTGCCCTGATGATGAGTCTCTTTTTTCTCCCGGCCATCATGTTGCTGCTGAAGGTGCCGCCGCCGAAACTGGCGAAAGGAAACGGCAGGAAACATTTTTTCGAATACGGGCTGGAGCGTGTTGCCGCAGCGGTGGTACGGCGGCCCAAAAGGGTGATCGCCGGTTTTGTGATCCTGTTTATCGTTGCCGGCGTCGGTATTCTTTTCCTGAAAGTGGATGCCAACATTGAGAATTTCTTTCCGAAGAAAAACCCCGTTCGTGTCAGCGCCGATCTGATGAATAAGCATTTCGGCGGGTCGGAAGATATCTCGGTATGGTTCAGCGGCGACTGCAAAGACCCTGCCCTGCTGGAGCGTCTCGACCGCTATGCCGGCAGTCTGAAAAAGAATCCCGGCGTAGGAAAAGTGCTCTCCCTGGCCGATGTGGTGAAAGAGATGAGCAAAGCGATCTATGCCCCCGGCGCGGAATATTACGATCGCATCCCGGCTGCCCGCAATGCGGTGGCCCAGTTTTTCGAGCTGTACAATATGGGAGACGACCCCGAGGATTTTGAGCAGATCGTGGATTTTGACTACCGGAATACGCAGATGCTGGTGCGGGTGAACAGCGGCAGCACGGAGGTGATCAATAAGGTGGTGCGGGAGATCAGACAACTGACCAAAGATGATCCGGCCTTTGCCGGTATCGGTGGCTACGGTTACATTAACGCGCATCTCTCCGGACTGATCATCCGGGGACAGGAGCGGTCGCTGGCGCTGGCCGTGATCGTGGTGGCCCTGCTGGTGATGCTGATATTCAGATCGTTCCGGTCCGGCATTTTTGTCTCTATCCCGCTGGCGGGGGCCATGATCATCCTCTTCGGGATGATGGGATACGCCCATATCTACCTGGATACGGCCACGGCCATGTTGTCGTCTATCATGATCGGCGTGGGGGTGGATTACACCATCCACTTCCTGTGGCGGTACAAGCTGGAACGGACGGCCGGGAAAGATTACAAAGAGGCCGTTTTTAATACCATCACGACCACCGGCCGAGGGATCACCTTCAACGCTTTCTCTGTGATGGTGGGGTTCTCGGCCCTGCTGATCTCTTCTTTTACGCCGATACGGTTTTTCGGGTTCCTGGTGGTGGTGTCCATTGCTTCCTGTCTGGCGGGGGCCATGGTGCTGGTGCCGGCGCTGATCCTGCAGCTGAAGCCGAAGTTTCTGGAGGTGAGGGAGAAAGCCGTGAGTGAGAAAAAGAGAATCCGGTCCTTTATCCCCACCCCCAACCCCCTCCCCCGGGAGGGAGGGGGTCAGTCAAAAGAATAAAAAATAGATTATCAAATAAATACAAAATC
>CAZYPI010000233.1:0-4797 GCA_964649335.1 uncultured Rikenellaceae bacterium
TGAGTTATTTAAGTATCTGTTTATCCGAAAGTAATTTTTTTCTTAACAGTGTATAGTCCACTTTCTGTACGGGCCGTTTCGTATCAATAGCAATACATGCCGCCGTTGCGGCCGACTGGCCGAGGATCATAAAAACCGGTTCCATGCGTATGGATCCATAAGCAATATGTGAAGCGGAAAGACATACCGGAACCAGCAGATTGGTACATTCTTTCACTTTGGGAATGATTGCCCCATACCCGATAGGATAAGGCGGGAAACCTCCCACTTGTACATCCCCTTCATTTTTCACCCAGCCCTCCGCATTTACATAACGCTGTACATGATGCGAATCCATGGTGTAGGCAGCCATAGCGACAGGACGTGAGACCACGGAATCTCCGGTACAATGATGTTGTGTCATGACCATATCCCCGACCATCCGGCGTGACTCGCGGATATAGAGTTGGGGAGGCCAGTGTCCGTTTTCAGGAAATTCATCTTTCGGCAATCCCCATTTTTTATAAACCTTGCGGATGCTGTCGGGGATCCGGGGGTGATGGGCCAGGGTCCATAACAATCCTTTTTGATAATTTTCATGCTCTCTGAAAATTATCTCACGCGTCCGGTAGTCCCCTTCGGGATAATCATAATTCCGCCCGATGAAATCCGTCGAGAACGGGCCGTTGTTATTGGAATCGGTCTTTCTGTTCGGCATGGGGGAAAAGGTGAAAAAGGGCCCTTTGGCGCCATGCGCAATATAGCGGAACAGCAGTTCATACTCTTTTTCATTGTAATGTTCCGGTTTTTCCGGGGGAATCATATTTTCAGGCACATCCGTGAGGCACATCCGGAAACAATATGCCTGCACTTTTTTATCGCCCGCCCCTTCTTCTCCGGCAGTAAGAAAGATCCCGGGCAGCAGTCCGCCGGAAGGATCGCCCTGCGTGATATAGGGGTCAATGCCGTCCGGAAACTGATGATGTATCGCCTGTTTTGTCCTCACACCGTTGAGCGTTTCATGATATTTGGATTCGGCTTCCCTGCCTACGGTGTAGCTTACGCCGCTTTTCGCCATCAAATCCCCTTCGTAGGAAGCGTCAATAAACATTTTTCCATAGAAAATATGTCCCGACTCCATGACAACGGCTTGTATCTTTGTTTTCTTTTTCATTACACAAGGGTGTTTCAGATCCAGCCTTTCGTTAAGGACTACCGGTATTTTGTTCTCTCTGAGCATATCCCCGTAAACTTCAGCGGCCACCTTCGGCTCGAAAGTCCACATCGTTCGCTCCCCCTTTGTTGTTTCACTCTGTCCGTAAGATTTATACTCTGTCTTTTTCTGCCACACCCAGGCTTCCGGTTTGTCATATTTCGCAGCTATTCTTTCATAAAACTCCCGTGCAATCCCTCCGATCACCTGTTTGTTTCCGATATCCGTTTGTCCCAGGCCACCGGTTGTCAGTCCTCCGAGGTGTCCGTCGGGGACAATCAAAACAACATGCTTCCCCATACGGGAGGCCTGAACGGCCGCCACAATACCTGCCGAAGTGCCGCCGTAAACCACTACATCATAATGGTTGTTTTTAATATGCAGGTTCCCTCCCCCGAAACAAGGATTGGTCATCCAGGGGAGAGAGAGTGCCAGAAAGAATAAAACCGTTTTCATTTTTGATCAGATAATTTTTTTGTTTTCCGGATCCCTTTCTACGTGTCGTTTTTCCGGGCAGGAACCCATTAATTTAATTTAAAAATGAGAATTACGTCCCATTTACCCATTTTGGTGTAAAATAACAACATTTTTATCAAATCCGGGATTATACGGGTTGATATTCAGAAAAATTTTCTTTAATATTGTTTTTGGAATGAAATAATGCCGGCATTATTTTATGATTTCCATCAATTCTCAATAAAATTTTCAACTATGAAACACTTTTATTTTGCTTTTATCATCTCTTTTTTTCTGGTTAACGGTCCGGACGGTCTGGCACAACAGACCCTGCCGGCAGCCGGAGGAAAAGCCAAAGGAAGTGGCGGGGTCGTGACCTACACCGTAGGACAGGTCACCCAGGCCACCCTATCGGGAGACGGCAAGACCGTTTTTCAGGGAGTGCAGATCCCTTATGAGATCTATGTGGTCACCGGTAAAAAAGAGTATCCCGGCATCACCCTTGCCTGCCGCATCTATCCCAATCCGGTGGCCGACCACCTGACCCTGAAAATCGAACAGGACTCCCCCGTAAACTTTACCGCCTCTTTGTTCAACATCAACGGCAAACGGATCCGCATCCTGAAAATTACGGCGGAGGAAACATCCATCCCCATGGATCAGGTTGATCCCGGCGTTTATTTCCTGAAAATTTACGGCAACAACAAAATCCTGAAAACCTTCAAAATCATAAAAAAATGAAACAGATATACCCACCTGAAAAAAAATCACGCAGCCCTCTGCTCTCCATCCTTTTGTCTTTTGTCTTTTTCCTTTTGTCTTTTGCCACAGGCATGGCCCAGGTACCTCTCAAGATCAACTACCAGGCCATCATCCGCGACGCCAACCACCAACTGCTTCCCGACACGCGTATAGGCATGCAGGTAAGCATTCTTCAGGGCTCGGTGGACGGCACGCCGGTGTATGTGGAGACACACAACTCCTTTACCAATGAAAATGCCCTGCTGTCTGTGGTGATAGGCACCGGGGATGTGGTCTCCGGCGATCTGGGCGCCATCGACTGGATGAACGGCCCCTATTACCTGAAAACCGAGTTTGACCCCAACGGAGGCACGGATTATACCATCCAAGGGATCACGGAGTTGTTAAGCGTACCCTATGCCTTGTTCTCGGCCAGCGCAGCCAACGCTTTCAGCGGCGACTACAACGACCTGATCAACACCCCCGACCTCTCCGGTTTCCTCACCGAAGAAATGGATCCGGTATTCTCTGCCAGCGCCGCGGTCAATATCACCGACGAGGATATCACCAAACTGAATAATTTATCCGGTGTGAACACCGGCGACCAGGATCTGTCAGGGTATGTGCAGATATCTACCCTGCCCCTGGTGGTCCAGGCCAACGAAACCGACCCGGTGTTTGCGGTATCCGTAGCCAAAGGGATCACCGCGGAAGATACCGCTGCATGGAACCACAAAATGGACAGTTTCACCGAAACCGACCCCGTCTTTGGGACTTCTGTCGCCAAAGGAATCACCCAGCAGGACACCTCCTACTGGAATCATAAGCTGGATGCCGAGGTGGACGGCTCGGTCACCAACGAGATCCAGACCATCTCGCGTCACGGCCTGACCGTTACCCTCAGCAAAGGCGGCGGCAGCTTCACCGACAGCGTGAATGTCTATACCGCCGGTAAGGATATCAATATTACGGACAACACCATCAGCGTTCGCTCTTATAAGGTGGGCGATATCGCTTTCGGAGGTATCGTCTTCTGGGTGGACGGCAGCGGCCGGCACGGACTGGTATGCAGCAAAGAAGACCTCAGCACCGGCATGAGATGGTATGCCGGCACCTACGGCGTAACCCGCGCTGTGGGCGACGGCCCTTATGCCGGATTTATGAACACCTCCATTATCATCTCTTCACAGGTGGCCATCGGTGATGACGGCGACGACTATGCCGCTTACCTCTGCTCCAAACTGATCGTAAAAGACGAAAACAAAAGCTACGGCGACTGGTACCTGCCTTCCAAAGAAGAGCTGATGCTGCTGTACAAAAACATCGCGGAAGTGAATGCCGCCGCCACTTCAGCCAAAGGCACGGTCTGCGAAAGCACCTACTACTGGAGCTCCACCGAATACAATAAAGAACAGGCCTGGAAAATGGACCTCGGCACCGGCCAGGTGGCACATTATTATAAAAGCTATCATGCCCGCGTCCGCGCCATCCGGAAGTTCTGAACACGAGTTGTTTGCATTTTTATCTGGTTTAACCTTTCCGGAGTGACGTCTCATCATGGAGATATTACCATAGGTTTTCACGGACCATGATCCGGGCCCGGTAAAGACAGTTTTGCCGGGCCTTCCCCCGTTCCATTTTGTACTTACCTCTTTTTTTGATTATATCCATTCTTTATTAATTTAAAATCAAAATCATGAAACCATTTGTTTTAAAAAAAGTCCCGGGAATTTTCCTTATCAAATCCCTGACATCCGGTTTATTTCTTTTTTTGTTTATCTCCGTCTTTGCCCAAACGCCTGTCAAAATCAACTATCAGGCGATCCTGCGTGACAGCGACAACAAGCTGATCACGGACAGTCCCGTAGGCATGCGGTTCAGCATCCTGCAGGGAGCTCCCGACGGCACGGCGGTGTATGTGGAGACCCAGCAGCCCGCCACCAACGACAACGGACTGATCACGGTAGAGATCGGCAGCGGCACCGTCGTCTCCGGCGATCTGTCGGCCATTGACTGGTCGGCAGGGCCTTATTTTCTGAAGACCGAGGCCGATCCCGCCGGCGGCACGGACTATACCATTACCGGCACCAGCCAGATCGTCAGTGTCCCCTATGCCTTTTATGCCCGAAAAGCGGGAAACGTGTTCAGCGGGGATTACAATGACCTCTCTAACGCGCCGGTCAATGTGAGTGCTTTCACCAACGATGCGGGTTATCTCACCGTCGAGACGGACGGCGACACGACCAATGAGCTGCAACTGCTGAGCATCAGCGGAGACACCCTCTTCCTCAGCAACGGCGGCTTTGTCAAACTGCCTCCCGACGGCGATTTTATCAAATCGGGCCATTTCGTCACCACGATGGACTCGGTGGGCATCGGCACCGAAACCCCCGGCAGTATCCTGGAAG
>CAZYPI010000234.1:0-4771 GCA_964649335.1 uncultured Rikenellaceae bacterium
TGTTGTTCTAATGGTTCAATGCTCAATGATCATCCTTCCAAAGGTTTTTGTTACCTGGGGATTTTACCGGTTTTTTGTATATTTTTGATTTTTGTTACCGGGTGGGACAGGGTTAAACGGATGAAATGAGCAAGAAATATAAAAACAGATATCGTATTGATTCTGCACGATTGCAAAATTGGGATTACGGGTGGAACGGGGCCTATTATATAACCATTTGTACCCACAGGAGAGAATGTTATTTTGGTGATATTGTAAAGGGTAAAATGGAATTATCCCCCATTGGAGTGATTGCCGACGTGATCTGATATGAAATTGCAAATCATGCAAGGAATATTGAATTGGGTGAATTTATTGTGATGCCGAACCATATTCATGGTATATTAATATTGAATAATGACGGTGATAATGGTGATGTAGAGACAGGGCATGCGGTAGAGACAGGGCATGCCCTGTCTCTACGTTACCGTTACCGTAACCGTAACCGCAAACCCACAACACAAAAATCAACCATCGGACAAGAACGATTTCAAAATATCGGTAAAAACACCGTTTCGTCAATTATCGGTTCATACAAATCAGCAGTTACAAAACATGCACATCGTTTGGGTTATGATTTTAAATGGCAGGCACGTTTTTACGATCATATTATTCTGAATAATAAATCATTACGGAATATTTCAGGATATATATTAGACAATCCTGCAAAATGGGTCAATGATAGATTTAATCCGGTAAAAAATAATGGATAGTTAAAAATGAAAAACGAAAAATACCCGTATAAAAAAGCGTTGGAGCGGATGAGTCGCCTCTGCAGCAGGCAGGAGAAAAGCAGCGGGGAGGTGAGGCAGAAGCTGCGGTCGTGGGGAGTGCCCGAGGACGATGCGGAAAAGATCCTGCAGGCGTTGGAGGAGCAGCAGTTTGTGGATGACGGGCGGTATGCCCGGGCCTATGCCCGCGACCGGCACCGCTTCCGGAAATGGGGCCGTATCAAGATACGCATGATGCTACGGCAGAAGCAGATCCCGGAAGACCTGATCGGCCGGGCGCTGGAGGATCTGGACGAGCGGGAGTACCGGGAGACGCTGAAAGCTGAGCTGCTGGCCAAATACAAAAGTGTCAAAGCCGGGAACCGGTATGATCTGATGGCCCGCCTGCAGCGCTTCGGGGTTGGCAAAGGGTACGAAAAAGATCTGGTGAATAAAACAATTCAAGAGATTCTGGATGACTAGTACCCCCACCCCCAACCCCTCCCCCAAGAGGGAGGGGCGCTGATTTCGGCTCTTTCAACAGTACCTGGAAAATAAAGAATATTTTGGGTTAACGGCTGGGATTGCATGTTAAAAAACAGCGTTTCCCAAAAAGGGGGTGCCGCCGGGGAAGCGTGGATTTTTATTACCTTTGCATGAATCTTAAAAAGAGCTGAATATGTTTCAACCCGAAGCAATACATGAGTTGGTAAAGCGCCTGGATGCGCTGAGGAGGCATCTTTGACATTGACGGCAAACGTCAGCAGATCGAAGAGGAAGAAAAGGAAACCCATGCCCCGGGGTTTTGGGATGATCCCAAAAAAGCAGAGACACAGCTCAAAAAAATCTCCGAACTGAAAAAATGGACCGGAGCCTATGACCAGGCGCAGTCGGCCGTGGACGACCTGCAGGTGCTGTCTGAGTTTCTGAAGGAGGGCGAGTCTTCGGAAGAGGAGGTGGAGAAGCAATACCGGCTGGCGCTGACGAGGATCGAGGACCTGGAGATGAAGAACATGCTGCGGCGGGAGGAAGACCGCCTGGGGGCGCTGCTGAAGATCAACTCGGGTGCCGGCGGCACCGAGAGCCTCGACTGGGCCGAGATGCTGATGCGCATGTACATACGCTGGGGTGAAAAAAACGGATACAAGGTAAAAGAGGTGGAGTATCATCCGGGCGATGAGGCCGGTGTCAAGTCGGTCACGCTGGAGTTTGATGGGGAGTTTGCCTACGGCTACTTGAAGAGCGAGAACGGTGTGCACCGTCTGGTGCGTATCTCCCCGTTCAATGCCCAGGGCAAGCGGCAGACCACCTTCGCCTCGGTGTTCGTCTCTCCCATGATCGACGAGAAAATAGAGATAGAGATCAACCCGGCGGATATCACGTGGGAGACCTACCGCTCCAGCGGTGCCGGCGGACAGAATGTCAACAAGGTGGAGACGGCCGTGCGCCTGCGCCACATTCCCACCGGCATTGTCGTGGAGAACCAGGAGACCCGCTCACAACTGAAGAACAAGGAGAACGCCATGCGTATCCTTAAATCCCAGTTGTATGAGCTGGAGCTACGGAAGAAAAAAGAAGAACAGGCGAAGATCGAAGGCCAGAAGAAAAAGATCGAGTGGGGCTCGCAGATACGCAGTTATGTGCTGCATCCCTACAAAATGGTGAAAGACCTGCGCACCGGCCATGAGACCTCCAATGTGCAGGCCGTGCTGGACGGCGAGTTGAATGATTTTATCAAGGCCTTCCTGATGCAGTTCGGAGCTACCGTTTAATAAAAAAAGAAAAATATGGCAGAAATTATCATTTATCACAACCCCAGATGTCGCAAAAGCCGGGCAGGGCTGGCTTATCTGCAGGAAAAAGGAGTGGACTTCACCATCCGCGAATATTTTAAAGAGCCCTTTACAAAGGAGGAGTTGCAGACAGTGCTGAAGAAGCTGGGTATGCCTGCCGCGGAGATGATACGCACGCAGGAGGCGGAATACAAATCCCTGTATAAAGGCAGGAATTTGACGGAGGAGGAGTGGGTGCAGGCCTTGCTGGAGCATCCCAAACTTTTTAAGCGGCCGGTGGTGGTGAAGGGAGATAAGGCGGTATGGGCCGACCCGCCGGAGAAGATGGATGTTTTGTTTTAGCGTACTTACAACATTTTCAAAATATTAACCAATAAAATCTTACAATCATGAATGTGCGAATTGAGCATGACACGATGGGTACGGTGGAGGTCCCTGCCGATAAGTATTGGGGCGCCCAGACCCAGCGTTCGAAGAACAATTTTAAGATCGGTGAGCCGGCTTCCATGCCGAAAGAGATCATCCATGCCTTTGGTGTGCTGAAGAAAGCCGCTGCCATGGCCAACATGGAGCTGGGTGTGCTGCCCGAAGAGAAAGGCAAGCTGATCATGGAGGTGTGTGACGAGATCATTGCCGGCAAGCTGGACGACCAGTTTCCGCTGGTGATCTGGCAGACCGGTTCGGGCACGCAGTCGAACATGAACGTCAACGAGGTGGTGGCCAACCGCGCGCATGTGCTGCGCGGGGGCAAGCTGGGTGAAGGAGAGCGTTTCATCCATCCCAACGACGATGTGAACAAATCGCAGTCGTCCAATGACACTTTCCCCACGGCCATGCACATAGCCGCCTATAAGATGCTGATGGAGGTGACCATTCCCGGGGTGACCAAACTGAGGGATGCGCTGGCCAAAAAATCCGAAGAGTTTAAGGATATCGTCAAGACGGGACGTACGCATCTGATGGATGCCACGCCGCTGACCGTAGGACAGGAGTTTTCCGGGTATGTGGCACAACTGGATCACGGTCTGAAGGCATTGAAAAACACGCTGGATCATCTCTCCGAGCTGGCGCTGGGCGGCACGGCCGTAGGTACCGGACTGAACACGCCCAAGGGGTATGATGTGCTGGTGGCGAAGAAGATCTCCGAGCTGACCGGTTATCCGTTTAAGACGGCTCCGAACAAGTTTGAGGCGCTCTCGGCCCATGACGCCATTGTGGAGTCATCAGGGGCTTTGAAGATGCTGGCTGTGAGTCTCATGGCCATTGCCAACAACATCCGTTTCCTGGCTTCGGGTCCGCGCTGCGGCATCGGCGAGCTGAACCTGCCGGCCAACGAGCCTGGCTCGTCGATCATGCCGGGGAAGGTCAACCCGACGCAGAATGAGGCCATGACCATGGTATGTGCCCAGGTGATCGGCAACGATGCCGCCATCAACGTGGGGGGCATGCAGGGGCATTTCCAGCTCAATGTGTTCAAGCCCGTGATGATCTATAATTTTCTGCAGGCAGCCCGCTTGCTGGGAGATGCCTGTGTCTCCTTCACCGACAATGCCGTGGTGGGGATAGAGGCCAACCTGAAGAATATCGAAAAGCACCTGCGGGATTCGCTGATGCTGGTGACGGCGCTGAACCGTTATATCGGTTACGAGAATGCGGCCAAAATTGCCAAGAAGGCCCATGCCGAGCACAAGACGCTGAAAGAAGCGGCGGTGGAGCTGGGGCTGGTGACCGAAGAGCAGTTCGACGAGTGGGTGGACCCCTCGAAGATGATCGGGTCGTTCTAAAGGAAAATTCCGGATGATAAAGTATAGATCCCGGGGGTTATTCCTCCGGGATTTTTATGTCTTTGATGTTGAGCTGTAGGGTTTTGTTGCCTCTGTACTCATTTTCTGTGATGGTGTAGCAGACGTCGAAGCTTTTCCCTTCGCTGATCAGCTCATAGCGGTGTGACTGGTTGAAAGCGATGGCGGGGAGAGGCGGTCGTGTCTTTCCCTCCTGGATCAGGTCGAGTTTCAGGTGGCCTCCGTTGTTGCCGACGACCCTGCCGGTGCCGGTATCTCTCACGTTACGTGTGACGAACACCGGGGGCATGTTGCCTGGCCCGAAGGGTTCCATCTGTTTCAGTATATCTGCAAACCTGTCATTGATCTCGTCCAGGTTCAATTCGTCGTCAACATCCACACGGGGGATCATCTGATCGGCGGTGATGCGGGCTTCGACAACCTCTTC
>CAZYPI010000235.1:0-4737 GCA_964649335.1 uncultured Rikenellaceae bacterium
ATGCTTACGCCCCCGCCCGTACCGAGCGGTACGTTCGGGCGGGCTTTCAGGGCAAATGTACTTAATTTTTTTATCCCCGTCTCTTTAGCCACCAAGGCTCCAAGGCACCAAGGTGCACCAAGATCTTTTGAAAAAAAAATTAAAGTGATAGAACACGGATGACACAGATGCTACGGATGACCACAGATTATGACCTGTCATAAAAACATCCTGAGAAATTTTGGTCAACAAACCATATAAATTATTATTTTTATCTTTTCAAAATTCTCATTTGTAATTATTATCAGGCATGAAAAAAGATCCCGACACCAAAAAGAACCTGGCCCGCCGGCAATTTCTTAAGACTTCTCTGACCGGTCTGGCTGCTTTCACGATTGTTCCCCGTCATGTGCTGGGCGGCACCGGCTTTACGGCTCCCAGCGACCAGCTCACCCGGGCCATCATCGGCGTGGGAGGCATGGGCCGGGGCCATATCAAGTACACCGACGGCCGGCTGTTGGCTGTTTGCGACGTGGATGAGAGCCATCTGCAGAAAGCCCTGGACATTGCCGGCAAAGATGTCAAGGGCTACCGGGACTACCGGGAGGTGTTGCAGCGACCAGACATAGACATCGTCCATATCGCCACGCCGCCTCACTGGCACGGGCTGATCGCCGCCGAGGCGGCACGCGCCGGCAAGGATATCTGGTGCGAGAAGCCCATGACCCGCACCATCGGCGAGGGCATCAGGGTGGTTGAAGAAGTACAGCGCTATGGCCGTATCTTCCGCCTGAATACCTGGTTTCGTTTCCGGGGTACCTTCTACGGCATGAACACCACCGTCAAACCCATCAAAAAGATCATCGACAGCGGTGTGCTGGGATGGCCGCTGAAGGTGACCGTCAGCGGAATCACCGGATTCAACTGGAAATTTTACTGGAGCGGCAAGACCAACCTGCCCCCCATGCCTGTCCCCAAGGTTCTCGATTATGATTTCTGGCTCGGTCCGGCGCCCTGGAAGCCCTACAACCCGGAGCACGTCCATGCTAAATTCCGCGGTTACTGGGATTATGACGGCGGCGGCCTGGGAGATATGGGCCAGCACTACCTGGATCCCGTGCAATACATGCTGGGAAAAGACAATACCAGTCCCGTAAAGATCGAGGTGGATGCCCCCCAGCAGGATTACTATGCCGTGGGCCCCTGGCGCCGCATCGAATACACCTATGCCGACGGTTGCAAGATTATTCTGGACGGGGAAAACAGAGACAAAGACGCCGCGTACATCGAAGGTCCCGAAGGCAAGATATACAAAGGCATGAAATCCACCATCCCCCACCTGGACCAACTGATCGCTTCGCTGCCCGACCCCGAACCGCAAATGACCGACTTTGCCACCGCCGTGAAGACACGCACCCGTTTTGCTCTGAACGAACAAAACGGCCACCGCTCCTGCACCCTGGTCAACCTGGGGAAGATAGCGGTACGGCTGGGGCGCAATCTTGAGTATGATCCCGAAAAACAAAGGTTTATCAATGATGAAGGAGCCAACCGGCTGATCGACCAGCCGATGAGGGCGCCCTGGAGGTTGTAGTTTGTGGTTTGTGGTTTGTGGTTTTTAGTTAATTAAAAGGATATAATTATGCGTAGATTATTTATCATTCCTGTTTTCATTTTATTATTAGTGAATGGGGCAATCCCCGGTTTTGCGCAGGATAATCGCACTTTGGAGGCGAAGGTTGCCGATATTCTGGCGCAGGTGCCGGCCAGCGACCTGGGATACCGCGACCAGCTCATGTCGGATCTTTTTGCTTTGGGGGAAGAGGGTTTTGCCCGGCTCTCTTCCATGCTGGTGGTGCCGGGCACCGGCAACGATGCGGCCGTACGTATGGCCATCAACAGCATGGCCCGTTATGCTTCACAGCAGGGGAAGGAAAAAGAGAAATCCTCTCTGGAGAGTTATCTGCTGACAGCTATCCGCCAGGCAAAGGAAAAACCGGTTCAGCGTTTTCTCATCCATCAACTGAACCTGGTGGGCAGCGACAACTGTCTTTCCACATTAAAACCTTTCCTGGGAGATAAAGAGCTTTGTGAACCTGCCACACAAGTGCTTTTAAATATACGTACTGAAAAAGCGGCCCGGGTCCTTCTTGCGGCTTTACAGGAGCAGGAGCCCCATGCCAACATCACCCTGATCAAGGCCCTGGGGGAGTTGCAATACACGCCGGCCGCACCGGTCATCACACAGTTTGCCGGATCAAAAAACCTGACGGTACAGCGGGTCACCCTGCAGGCGCTGGCCGGCATCGGAGATCCTGCATCCTACAAAACCCTGTGGGCCGTTGCCGACAACACGGCTGTCTATGAACCCACGATGGCTATTTCTTCTTTTATCTCATACCTGGACCGGCTGGGTAGCGAAAATGAACTGAAGCTTTGCAAACAGGGCATCATGGCCGTTCTGAAGAAATGCAAAAAACCGCCTTTGCTCTCTTACCGTGCGGCAACCATGGATGTTTATCTGCACCATTTCGGTGAAGGAGCTTTGGCCCTTTTCTATAAAGAAGTCAAAAACAATGACAAGGCCTATCGCAATGCCTTGCTCAGTATGATCACCGGCACCGGCGACTCTACGATCACCAAAAAATGGATATCCGTGGCTAAAAAATCAGATCCTGCGGTGCAAGGCGATATTATCCGCATGCTGGCCCGGCGCAATGATCTTCCGGCCATAAAATATGTAAAAACACAACTGAATGACAGCCACGCAGAAGTGCGTCAGGCCTCTGTACGGGCGCTGGCTACCCTGTTGGGCAAAGGGGCCGTTCCCGGTCTTCTGCAACATCTTCTTTCCGGCAGGGATATCCCCCAGACTTACCAGACGCTGCTCACGGTAACAGGCAAAGACGATCTCCCTGCCGTGGCTGCTGCCTCGAAGAAAGCTTCAGGAGAAGCCAAAGCTGCCTGTATCCGGCTGATCGGTGTCCGCCAGGGAACCGCTTATTTTGAGCTGGTAAAAGATCTCTGCAACGACCCGGATGAAACAGTCAGCAAGGCTGCTTTTGAAGCTTTGCCGGGAGTATCGTCAGCATCCTCCCTTGACGCATTGATAAAATTGCTTACCGCCACCGGCGACAAGGAGATGATCCCTTATGTTCAGAAAGCCATTGTAACGTCTATAAAGGCCAATGATCATCCCGGCAAAGCCACTGCCAGACTGATCGCTTCTCTGAACACCCCGGAATACAAGCATCTTCTTACCGGCATCCTTCCTGATGTGGGAGGGCGGGAAGCCCTTGAGACCACAAAGAACCTCTTCAGCAACAGCAGTGGAGACACAAAAACGGAAGCCTTCAACGCTCTGCTGGACTGGAAAGATCCTGCGTCGGCCGACGTGTTGTATTATATCTGCCAGAACGGACCGGACTCTTACAGGGAACGGGCTTTCAGTGCTTACGTCGGTAAAATATCCCGGTCACGGTATCCGGATGAACAAAAACTGTTGAAGCTGCGAAAGATCATGCCGCTGGCTGCTACCACCGGCCAAAAGGAAAAAGTACTGAAAGCCGTAGGAAAGCTTCATATCTTCCCGGCATTGGTTTATGCCGGGAAATTTCTGGATGATCCGGATGTGGCCGCTGCTGCCGCTTTGGCGGTACAATCCATAGCGCTGCCCACCCCCGGCGGCCGGACCGGCATGAGCGGGACGATCGTGCGTAACCTGCTGACCAAAGCCCTGCCCCTGATCAGTGGTCCCGAAAGCGACTACAACAAAGCACAAATCCAGGACTATCTGGACAAGATGCCTGAGGAGGAAGGTTTTGTATCCATGTTTAACGGCAAAGACCTGAGCGGATGGAAAGGTTTTGTGGCCAATCCCATCAAGCGGGCAGAGATGAGTAAAAAAGAGTTGAAGAAAAAACAGGCCGAAGCCGACAAAAAGATGCACGAGAACTGGAGTGTCAACGAAAACAGCATCGTCTTCAACGGCAAAGGCCAGAACCTGGTCTCCGAAAAAAACTACGGCAACTTCGAGCTGTGGGTGGACTGGCGCATCACCAAAGGGGGTGACAGCGGCATCTACCTGCGGGGCACGCCCCAGGTGCAGATCTGGGACACTTCGCGCCGCAACGTGGGGGCGCAGGTGGGCTCGGGCGGCTTATACAACAACCAGCGCAACCGCAGTACCCCGCTGAAGGTGGCAGACAACCCCGTCGGCGAGTGGAACACCTTCCACATCATCATGGTGGACAGCATCGTCACCGTATGGCTGAACGGCGAACTGGTGGTAGATCATGTTCCGCTGGAAAACTACTGGGACCGCAGCCGTCCCATTTTCCCCACCGGCCCCATCGAGCTGCAGGCCCACGGCAGCAACCTGGCTTTCAGGGATCTTTATATCCGGGAGATCAAGAGCAACGAATACCACGTGTCACCCGAAGAGAAAGCCGAAGGCTTTGTGCCTCTTTTCAACGGAAAAAACCTGGACGGCTGGACAGGCAATAAAACGGACTATGTCGTGGAAAACGGACAGATTGTGGTGCGGCCCAGGGAAGGGCATCACGGAAATCTTTATACGGAGAAAGAATACAAAGATTTTGATTTCCGCTTTGAGTTCAAGCTGACCCCCGGCGCCAACAACGGCATCGGCATCCGGGCCCCGTTAAAGGGGGATGCAGCGTATGTGGGGATGGAGGTACAGGTGCTGGACAATACAGCCCCGGTATATGCCCATCTGCA
This sequence comes from uncultured Rikenellaceae bacterium, assembly GCA_964649335.1. Classification (GTDB taxonomy): domain Bacteria; phylum Bacteroidota; class Bacteroidia; order Bacteroidales; family VadinHA17; genus DRPN01. The sequence continues at coordinate 4,720 of CAZYPI010000235.1, forward strand.
GCCTTATCAATATCATGG
>CAZYPI010000236.1:0-4699 GCA_964649335.1 uncultured Rikenellaceae bacterium
TTATGGACGATGGATCGCGGCCTTCCCCCTTTCAGTCTGACCTTGCCGGAAGTGAAAGAGACCTTTTTCTTCCGGGGAGGTGCCTTGCCACCGGTCATCCTCCGGGTATTGTTCTGATTGATCTTTTTCAGAAAACCCGCCTTATTGTACAGTCTGTTGAAATTGAGCTGTCCGCTCAACTGGGCATTGTTGGAGTTTTGGATGGTATTGCCCAGGTGTATGTTCATCGAATCGGGATACACGGGCCCGACCATCCAGTCGTATTTCATGCCGTATCTGGCGGTGGCCGTAACCCAGCTCAATAACGGGATTTTGTTGATGGGGATGGTGTAGGAGGCATTGATCATATGGAAATAACGGGTGGTACGCCCCCAGTTTCTCAGGTTGACCATTATCGAGTCTTTCCACCGCTGGTATTCATCCGGATATCTTTTCTTGTCCACCGCCCCCAGGGGCTCATCGATACGGGCCACATTCCCCGACGAAAAATCCAGACGCAACGCCCGTGTGAGATCCCATTTCAGGTCAAAGTTCCTGTTCCAGAGAAAGTCCTTCCGGAAAGTAGGAGCTAGCTTCAGTTCGGGCATGGCAATGTTGCGGGTGTTTATTTCATTGTAGAGGCGTGTAATCCCGGTTCTGTAGGATATATGTTTGGGCATATAATAAAAGTTGAAATCCCGCAGCAAACGGAATGCCGGCGACCGCAGGATCTTCATCTTACGCAGGGGTGCAATGTTTTTAGGCCGGGCATTGTACACATAAGCCAACCCGCCCCGGTAATTTTTTTCCAGGTCGATATCGGTTTTCACATCACGGTGGTACATCTCACTGTAAGCGAAATTAAAAGAGAGGTTGGAAGGACTGTAGAACCGGGGTTTTTTCGTCGCTATTCCCACCCCCACATTGGTCAGGTTGATGCTTTTCCTGCTTGTATAGTTCTGTGCAAAATGAAGAATCGAGTCCCTGTCGGCTTTGGTCTCGGCATTTGCCAGGGCCGATTTCAGCGGGATATCCGGGTCCATCGGATTATATTGCGGGTTGATGCGCGTCTCGGAATATCCGAAAAACAACGGTATTCTCACTTTGGCTTTTTCCGGAAAGAATTTGCCCAGCTCCAGATTGGTGGAGATATCATAACGGATCACCTCTTCTTTGGAAAGCTGGGATACTTTCTTCTCGATGCTGCCGAAGCCGGGCTTGCTGGTAAAACCGGCAATGTTGAAAGTACCCAGGTCGGCCAGGCGTGCCTGCAGGCGTGCGTTGGCAGCCCATCCGCCTTTTTCGTCAAAATCGGAAAGACGCAGCTCGTCACACCATACCTCCACCGACTTGGGCAATCCGTCATCGTTAAAATAACGGTTGTTCTGGAGGGGATTGCGTATGCCGATCATGATGGTGCGTATATTGCTGAAGTTGGGGTTACCGGCCACTTTGATCAGTCTTCCGTCATCCAGTCTTTTGACATACACATCGCTCATCTGCAGACCGCTCTTCCCTCTGCGTACCGAAGCGTTCCTTTCCTGTTTCAGGTTCTGGAATATCTCGATAGGGATAATCATCTGATTCTCCTTCGGCCAGACGATTTGCCGGTCGCTCTCCAGGTCGTTGTTGTATCTCCCCGGCGGGGTGATCTTCATAGGCACCTCATACTCATAATAGTTATCCCGGTAGTCGGTCCCCATACGGATAAAGACAGTCACTTCATTATCCTCCAGCGGCACCCCCGGCAGCGCCTCGGCATGAACCTCCATACGCACCTTTTTATATTTTCTCAGGTCCAGGGTCACATTCTTGTATATGGCCCGGGCATCGCCGTCTTCAAGATTTTTCACTCTCAGCAGGATCGACTGCTCATTGAGCTGGCGCAACTGCGGGTTGGTAGGGTCTATCACACGGTCTATCCCCGGCGGCAACACGTAGTTGACCGGCTGCTTGCTGCTGTTCTCTTCGATGTTCACGGCCGACACCACAAAATCTCCGCCTTCCTGTTGCGGCACGGTGATACGTTCGCCCCCCTGCAGCATCGTGTTGCGGTAGTTCCTCCACTCACCCCGCACCAGGCCGAAAGTGGCAAAGCGCAAAATCGTCTCCTGGTTGAAGCCCCGCATGAACATACGGATGAAACGTATGGATTTGAAATCCTGGATATCCCCGACAATGCGGTTATATTCCGTAATGGGTATTTTGAACTGATACCAGTTCACCGACGACTCCTCGCCGTTGGCGAGAGTCACGGTAGCATGTACCTTGTCGGTGATAAAATTTCTGCCCACTTTCAGGTCGTTGGGCCGCAGACTGATATGATACTGATAATATCTTTCCGTTTCACTGAGGGTGTTGTCGTGGTTGATATCCTCCACATCCGGCAGGGTGGACCCTGTGGTGGGATAGGGCTCTTTGGACATCTCCGCCGTCGGGGAGTTGCCTTCCGTACCGTTGTATTTCTTATATCTTTCCAGAATGCCCAGCTTTTCCTGATCATAGTCGCTGCCGCGGTAATAATGATAATCATCCTGCGAAGGGTCTGTCAACAGTTCCTGGTACGCCTCGGGGGTCAGGACACTCTTCATCGAATCGAGATAAGCCGCAAAAAAAGACTCTTCGTCCCAGTCGCCGAGGCCGTCAAAGCCCACATCCTGGTATTTCCGGGCATTGAGGTCGTTATCAAAAGCATTCACCAGCGACTGGTTTACCGGCACACGGCCCCAGATGGTCGTATCCACATCCTGCACAAGGGGAGTGGTAGGCAGACCGTTCTCAAAGCTCTTGCGCGAATCGCGCAGGATATCCTCCGACACATCCCCCAGGTCCAGATAGAGATCACCGCCGAAATTCGCCGGCATCTCCACAAAAGGATCCATCAGCCAGAACTCGATATACTGAACATTGGCCGATTCGAAGTCGCTGGTGGGCACTTCCCGCATGATCCCTCCCCACCGGTCTTCCGGATCTTTCAGGGTACCGTCGGGATTGACCCCGGCAGAATAGGGAGAAGAGGTGACATCATAATTGTAAGGGCCTTTCTCCTGAGGATAAAACGCCACATTCAGCACCGCTATACTGGTGGGTAGGCCCGTGGGGTTCTCGCGGTTGGGGAACAGCTCATTCTCGAACACCTCCCGCACATAATGACTCGACTGATAGCTGGGGTCTTTTTTTATATAGTTCGGCGTGTTGGCGTTGTTGCGCAAAAACAGGGGGTCGATGACATACCAGGCCAGCCGGGCCCTGTTGACGCCATAATACCGGTTATTGTTCAGTTGGGCTTCCGGGAAGAGGTCGCTCTGTCCCTGGGGCGTGCTGGCCAGCACCCAGGCGTTGAACGCCTTGAGGTCGATGGTCGTGGTGCTCCCCTCAAAGTCATCAATATAAGAGGTCCCTGTTTTGTGAATGGCTTTGGAATGTCCCGGGACCATCTGGGCAAACTCCCCCGTAAAATCTATGGTGGACGTAGCTTTGGTCTGCAGGAAAGGTAACAGATCCACCATGCGCGTCAGAAAACGCGACTCGGAGTGGAAGGTGCCGTCGAGGCCCAGCATGGTGTTGGAGATCGGCTCGTCGCCGAAGTTCACCTTTTGTGTCAGGGGCCTCTCCGTCAGGTTCATCACCGTACCACCCAGGTGAAAGTCATCGCTGATCTTATAGTCCAGGTGCGCACCCATCATCGTCTTGGTCTGCAGGTTGAACAACTGGTTGCTCTCGAGCTGTACCTTGATGGGTGTCTGCGACTCCAGCAGCCCCTGGTTGATGATCTCCACCGTCCCCAGATTGTAATCCACCGTATAATCCACATTCTCCTTCAGCTGGATCCCTCCGGCAGTCACCTTCACCGAGCCCCGCGGGATATTCATGGCATTGAGCTGTATGACCGAGCTGCTGGCCGAAGAATAGCTACCCACCATTTTAAACTTGTTTTTCTCGGCCACCTGCCTTGCTTTTACCAGGGTCGAATCATACAGCTCCTGAAACACATACTTGTCGGCGATGGCATCATCGCCGATCTTTTTCCGCAGATAACTGCCGAAGGGCTCCAGCACCGGGAAGATCACCCGGCCGCTGGCCGGGTTGATGGTGATGCCGGGCAGGAAGTCGAAATAACCGTCCGGATAGGGTTCGTCCTGTGAGTTCAGGTTGTCCAGGTTCAGCACCTTCAGCAATATCTCCTTGGATATTTTACCCTCGGGGATGTAATTGATATCGTTGCCGGTTTTGTCATCATGATATAACACATGCAACTGAAAATCTTTCCGGCTGATCTGATAAGCCCCCAGAGCATAGACATTTTTCATCATCAGTTTCCACGTCGGCACTTTCGGTGAGAGATTTGTCCCCTTCAACAGCTTCAGTACCAAGGCATCGGGGGCACTCACGTCGCTGGAAAACTCCCCCACCTTATACACTTTGCCATTGACGGTATATTCATAAGCCACCGCCAGCACCTCGTCCGAGTTCAGGGCCGTATTCAGGGAGATAAACCCCAGTTGTTTGTTCACCGTATATTCTCTTTCGGTGAGGCGCCTGGCATTTTCTATCTTTTCATAATCCCTGCCGATGACAAAATCGGGCTTCAGCGCATCGAGGACATTGGTCACCTGGCTGATATCGCGGATGCCGCTGTAGGTGGTGTTCATCTGATCATACAGGCCGTTGAGCTCATTATAGACATAAGGGCCTTCCCCGGTCTGCTGAAATTCCGGCA
>CAZYPI010000237.1:0-4693 GCA_964649335.1 uncultured Rikenellaceae bacterium
CTGATCTGGTCGGCCTGCACGTCGGCAGCTCCCCGCACACCCCCGATCACCTTTACGATCTCGTCGGCTTTCTTTTTCAGCACCTCCAGGTCCTCACCGAAAAGCTTGATGGCCAGCTCGGCACGCACCCCTTCGAGCAGCTCGTCCACGGTCATCTGTATCGGCTGGGTGAAGTTGGTCAGCACCCCCGGCACATCGCCTACCGCCTCACGTATCTTCTCTTCCATCTCTGCCTGGGTCTTCACTCCTTTCCATTCCTCCCGCGGTTTCAACAGGATATACATCTCGGCACTGTTAATGGGGTCGGTGTGAGCGCCCACCTCCCCGCGGCCGATACGCGTGACCACATGGGTCACATCCGGCACCTGCAGCACCCTTTTCTCCACGATCTGCGTTATGCGTGTACTCTCATTCAGCGAGATGGAAGGAGCCATGGTCAGACGCAGGATGATGGTTCCCTCCTGCAGGGTGGGCGTGAACTCCGACCCCAGGCGGGGATAGACCATCGCCCCTCCTCCCAGCAACAGCACCGCCAGGATCACTGCCAGGACCCTGTGCCGGACAAAATACCGGATCACAGGCAGATAAAACCAGTTCAACACCCGGACGATCCGGTTCTTTTTCACCGTTGCCGTGCCGTTGCCTGACACTTTACCTGTCCGTCCCGGCCGGCGCATCAGCATGAAGGAAAGCAACGGGGCCATGGTAATGGCAAACAGCAGCGATCCGAGCATGGCCAGTGCCACGGTATAGGCCAGCGGCCGGAAGGTCTTCCCCTCCACCCCCTGCAGGGTGAACAGGGGCAGGAAAACCACGATGATGATGGAGATGGCAAAGATGATCGGGCGCACCACCTCCCTGCCGGCGCGGGCCACCACATGTATCTTCGGTTCGTCGGGGGGCGCCTCACGCAGCATCCGGTCGATATTATCCACCATTACGATCGTGCCGTCCACCATCATCCCGATAGCTATGGCCAGTCCGCCGAAAGACATCAGATTGACAGACAAACCCATAAAACGCATGCCGATCATGGCAAACAGGATCGAGAAGGGGATGGAGATGGCCACCACCAGACTGGGCATCACCGAACCCATAAAAAGTACCAGCACGACAGACACCAGGATGACCCCCTGGATCAGGGCATTGAGCACCGTATTGACCGCCGCCTCCACCAGTTCTTTCTGCTGATAATAAGGAACGATGCGCACCCCCTCCGGCAGCGCTTTGTTGATCTCTCTCATCTTTTCTTCCACCTTGCCGATCACCGTCGAGGAGTTGGTGCCATACAGTTTGACGACCATCCCCGAGACCACTTCCTTCACCCCGTCCATAGTCTGTACACCGCGGCGCACGGCCCCGCCGGTACGTATGTCGGCCAGCTGGCTCAGATAAACCGGCGTGCCTTCCTCTTCCTTGATCACGATATTCCCGATATCATGGATCTGTGTAACCAGTCCTACTGAACGAACAATATACTCCTCCGAGTTTTTCTCAATAAACTGGGCCCCTACGTTCAGGTTGTTGGCCTTGATCTTTTCTATGATCTGATCAATGGTTATATCATAGCGGAGCAGGTCGTCGGGACGGATCACCACCTGAAACTGTTTCTCCCAGCCGCCTATGCCCAGCACCTCGGTCACGCCGGGGACTGTCTGCAACTGGTATTTGATCAGCCAGTCCTGGATGGTCCTCAGTTCGGTCAGTGAATAATTACCCGTGGTATCCTCCAGATAATAAAAAAGGATCAGCCCCATGCCTGTGGATATGGGCCCCATTTGCGGGTCGCCGAAACCTTCCGGGATCTGTTCGCGTGCCTCCTGCAACCGCTCATTCACCAGTTGCCGGGCAAAATAGATATCGGTACCGTCCTTAAAATAAATATTCACCACCGAGAGTCCGAAGTTGGAGACGGACCTGATCTTTTCCACATCGGGCAATCCGTTCATGGCCGCCTCGACGGGAAAGGTGATGTACTTCTCGATCTCCTCCGGTGCCAGCCCGTCGGTTTCGGTAAACACCTGTACCAGCGAGGGAGACACATCCGGAAAAGCATCCACGGGCAGACGCGTGTAACTGTAATACCCTGCAGCCATCACCAGTACGGCCAGCGTGATCATCAGCAAGGAATTTTTCAAAGAAAAATCTATCCATTTATTCATCTTATCTCCTCCATTAACAGTTCAACAAAACAGAGTTGCTTTCCTCAATGTTCATCGCCTTCCCCAAATTCATTTTTCTGCAACTCCGCTTTCAGCACGAATGCATGACTGCTCACATACTGTTCACCTGCCGTCAGCCCCTGCAGCACCTCATACGTCTCATCATTTTCCATGCCCAGACGCACCTGTACCGGAAAAAAACGGTCTTCGCGGCGTATAAAAACCACCGGTTTGTCATCCATGATCTCTACTGCTGTTTTCGGTATAAGGATATCCACCCTTTTCCGGGCAGTAACGATCCTGCCCGTCACAAAAAGGCCCGGTTTCCACCGGTAGTTTTTGTTGTTCAGCACTACACGGGCCCGGCCGGTACGGGTGCCTTCATCTATTAACGGTGAGATATAGTCTATCACACTACTCACTTCCGGAAAGCCGGGACCTGCCGAGATAAACACTTCCTGTCCGGCCCGCACAAAGGGCAGGTCTTTCTGGTAGATCTTCAGATACACCCACACCTTCGTCAGGTCGGCGATCAGATAACCGTGGGACTCATCGTCCACCATCTCCCCCTTTACCAGGTGCATTTCCGTCACCACCCCGTTAATCTGGGATTTAAGGGTATAATCGGTCAGGCTCTGGTTGCTCTCGATAACCGCCAGTGTCTCGCCCTCTTTCACAAACTCTCCGGTTTGTTTATAAACCGCTTTCACAATGCCGGGGAAACGGGGATGGACATGGGCCAGATTGCCCGGAGGGATAACCACCTCGCCGGGCAGATAAACATAGGTCTTTAATACACCTGCGCCGGCAACGGCCGTAGTAATGCCAAACTCCTGCAACACCTCATCACTCATGGACACGGTGTCATCCGTATGCACCGCTGCCGTTTCTTGGGCATGCTCTTCCAGCAGGGACTCTGCTGCCGGGGAACCTTTGTCCCCCGAGCACCGGACACCAAAAACAGACAATACGACCAGGGTAAGTAGGACCGTCAGGTTTTTTATTTTCGTTTGTTTTCTTGTTTTCATCTCTTTTCTGTTAGTTTTTATCATTGTTTTACTATCGGTAACAAGGCGTGCCTTGTCTTTACTTTTTCGTCTTTTTAATTATTTATCAAAGGTTGTCCCGTGAGCATCTCTATGGCGGACACCTGCTGCCGGTAGTCGGCCAGGGCCTGCAGATAATCCGTGTAAGACCGGAAGAGAGTACGCTGGGCGTCCAGCACATCCAGGAAAGTGAACTTCCCCCGGCGGTACCCTTCCATGATGATCTGCATCGATTTCTCTGCCTGGGGGATGATGGTGTTTTCCAGACTGCGGGCACGGTAAGTGACCGACAGCAGTTGGCGGTACTGTTGTGTCAACTGCTGCCACAGGGACAGTTCCACTGTACGGCGTATCTCTTCGACCTGTTGCAGGCGTACAGAGGCTTTTTTGATCTCCCCCTGGTTGCGGTTAAAGAACGGGATGGGTATGGACACTCCCGCCACCATGGCATTCGTGCCGGCCTCCTGCAGCCGCCGGTATCCGGCACTGACAAAAGGATCGGGGACCCCCCGGGCTTTCTGCAGCTCCAGTTGGGCCATGCGTAACCTTTTCTCCGTCTCCATACGTGCCAGTCCGGGGTTTTGGTTCAGCAATACCGTCAGGTCTTCCAACGGCGGCAACGTATCGGCCAGGGTAATAACCCCTCTGACCCCTTTGAATCCGGCTTTTCCCTCGCCCCACATCGAGGCCAGCCGGTCTTTGGCCGCCTCCAGCTGATAACGATAGCTCTGCACTTCCACTTTTGTCTTCCCGGTCTCGATGCGTGCCCGCGAATATTCGGCCGGCGACATAGCCCCTGCCTTCACCCTACGGGCTACAGCCTGTTCCAGTTCCTCTGCCAGCGCCTGTAACTCCACCGCCCTGTCCAGCTGCTGCTGCAGCGTCAACACCTGATAAAAAGCACCGGCAGCCCCGGTAAACACTCTCAGTTTGGCAAACTCATAATCCCAGCCGGCCAGCTCGCCGGCAAGACGGGCCACCTCGGTACGCTTGCCCCTTTTCCCGGCCACCTGGATCAACTGCCCTGCCGTGAGCGTGATCTCCGCACCCCCGAATCCCCGGTATGCCCTGCCTCCGGCAAAGTTTTCCATCTCCAGCGACGCCTCGGGATTAGGCACCAGCGAAGCCTGCAGTATATCCGCCTCCCGGGCCCTGATCTCCCAGGCATATACCGACAGCTCCGGACTCCTCGTCAAGACTAGTCTCAGAGCATCCGTGACCGTTAATGTGTCGGGCACCACCAAAGACTCCTTTTGTACAGCTGTGTCACGGGCTGCCGGAAAGTCCTTTACCAAAGGTACCGGCTCCGGAACAGTAATGGTCGTATCGTATGTTTTACATCCGTAAAATATTGCTGAAATAGTAATAAATAATATCGGAAAAACTCTGTTCATCTTTTTTATTAATTGATTTGTATGAAAAAATAATCCTGCCGCCGGAAAATAACGACAGCCAAAGAAATATCCGGATCAACCCGGAAAGACT
>CAZYPI010000238.1:0-4624 GCA_964649335.1 uncultured Rikenellaceae bacterium
TTGTAGTAAAGCCCCACCCGGATGATCTTCCACGACCTCCCGGGAAAAGGAAGAGACATCATGGTGGTGATCAGTAGTACACCCAGTGTGTTGAACATATGCCGGTGATGCTTATGGTGTTTTCAGTAAATCGATCATCCTGGCAGCCACCCGGCCGGAGACACCGGGGTTGCCGAGAATCTGCTTCAATTTACGGTATTTCTCCAGCATTTGTTTCAGCCGGGGGGTGTCATTTATTATTTTATCCAGCTCTTCTTTGATACGGTCACGGGTTACCTCGTACTGTATCAGCTCGGTGACCGCCTCTTCTCCGAGGATCAGATTGACGAGGGAAATAAAATCCACTTTTACGAAAAATTTGCCGATTTCATAGGTGAGTTTGCCCATCCGGTACATCACCACCTGGGGCACGTCCATCAGGGCTGTTTCGAGGGTGGCGGTGCCGGAGGTGACCAGCGCCGCCCGGGCGGCATGCAGCAGGTCGTAGGTGGCGTTGAAAACCACCTTTACTTCCTTCCCTTCCATAAACGGCTGGTAATCTTCCGGACCGAAAGCAGGTGCGCCGGCGATGACGAACTGAAAATCCGGGTATTCCTCCGCCAGACTCATCATCACGGGCAGGTGATGATCCAGCTCCTGCCGGCGGCTGCCCGGCAGCAAAGCGATCACGGGCTTGTCACCCAGGCCGTGAGCTTCCCGGAACTGCCGGGAGGACAGGAGCTCTTTTTTTCTCTTGCCGATTTCGTCAATCACCGGATTGCCCAGATATTCCGCTTCTATGCCGAATTTTTTATAGAACTCCTTTTCAAAAGGCAGGATGATGAACATCCTGTCAACAAAAGCCTTGATCTTTTTTACACGGTATTGCTTCCAGGCCCACAGCTTGGGCGAGATATAGTAAAAAACGGAATATCCTTTTTTCTTTGCATATTCGGCCATCCGCAGGTTGAACCCCGGATAGTCGATCAGGATGACCACGTCGGGATCAAAATCCAGGATGGCCTTCTTGCAGACCTCCATATTGCGGGATATCTTCCGCAGGTGGGTCACCACCTCGATGTATCCCATGAAAGCCATCTCGCGATAGTGAATGACCAGTCCGTCTGCTACCTCCCGCATCCTGTCGCCGCCGAAATAACGAAACCGGGCCTCCGGGTCTTGTGCCGATAACGACTGCATCAGGTTGGCTCCGTGGATATCCCCGGAAGCTTCGCCGGCGATCAGAAAATAGTTCATGGGCGGCAGGTGTTACATAAGGAATTTTATGGCTATGACCACTATGGCCAGGATGAAGGTGGCATACAACACCCCTTTGGCGGCCCGGTCCATTTTGGCCCAGATAAAAATGAAAAATACCAGCAGGTTGGGCAACACGGCCAGACTCATAAATTTGGAGAGCACATTGGCCTTGATGGCATAAGTGATGAATCCGGCAAAGTCCCTTTCGGTGGGTATCAGGAGCCAAATGATGACAAAAGCCAGCGGGGGGACGACCACGCCGGCGATCCATCCCGTCAGGGGCTTGTCTGCTTTTTTCGAGTGTTTTTGTGGTATTTCCATGCTGTAAATTTTTGTTCCTACGTAGGTGCCTACGTAGTTAATTGTTGAGGTCGAAGTTGAGATCCCTGAGTTTGTCCACATCTTCGTAGCGGGTATGGTCCACCTCTACGGGCACGACGGCGGCATAGCCGTTTTCCAGGGCCCACTCGTCGGTTTCGGGATGGCCCGGCTCGAGGTTGGTGTAGCTGCCGGTGAGAATGTAGACCCGGTCACCCTGTTCGTCGTGTGACTCTTCAAACTCTTCCACCCAGTATCCGCGCGTCTGGCGGCACACCCTGACGCCTTTCAGTTCTTTTTTGTCCAGGGCCGGGATGTTGACGTTCAGGCACAGATCCGGATGGTAGCCGTTGGCCAGCACCTGGCCGATCAGTTTTTTACCGATCAGGGCGGCGGCCGTGAAGTCGGCGTCGGGATCATAATCCAGCAGCGACAGTCCGATGGAGCGGATGTTGTTGACAGCCCCCTCGATGGCCGCCCCCATGGTGCCTGAATAAAGCAGGTTGACCGAGGCGTTGGAGCCGTGGTTGATGCCCGAGACCACCAGATCGGGGCGGCGGGGCAGCAGCCTGTTCAGGGCCAGCTTGACACAGTCCACCGGCGTGCCGCCGACCGTGTAACAATGATATTCCCCGTCCGACACCTCTTGCCGGTAGCGTACGCGTATGGGTTTTCTCACCGAGATGGCGTGCGACATGCCCGACTGACTCGTCTCAGGCACGACGGCATAGACCGTCCCCAGCGGACGCACCACCTCTATCAGCGCTTTCAGCCCTTTGGCTTCCGCACCGTCATCGTTGGTAACCAGTATGAGAGGTTTTTTTTCCGACATCACCGCGATAAAATGCAAAGATACGAGCAAAAAAATTAAGCGCCTAATGTTCCGGCACGATTTTGTCCTCCGAAGCCGGAGGCGAAGGCGGGATTGGATGAGTGATGAGCGATGGGAAAACCTGTCAGCGTGCCGGCGAAGCCGGTTCCTGACAGCGTCGGGGGCGGGAGACGATGAAGCTCCTCCTTCGCCCCGGTTCCCCGCGGCTACGGCGGACGAAGGATAAAACGATAATGCGATTATGCGATAAACCATGAACAATAGAGGTTCATATATCGTTGAAAGGGATGGCGAATGGTGCCGGATGAATCCGGGAAGAGAAAATCAGTCGTTATTATAAGAAATGGTTCTATTGTGCACTTAGGTTAAATCTTCCTTAGCAGTTCTTTTTTGATCAGTTCATAAGCTTTATCCGGGTCATAGTTTATTCCGGGTCGCAGTAGAGCGGTCGTGTCGCCCCTGAAATCAGGGTCCGACATTTTATTTTCAACATTCCGGATGAAAGTTTCACTGTCAGGAGGATTGTCCACAGAGAAAGCTATGTATTCCCTGTAACATTGCAGGATCATATCGGTATCCGGATTCTGTTTGCCGGAAAGAGACGTATACAGGTCGTAGAGATCCCTGCCTTTTTTTCGCTGGTACAATGCCCTGAGTTTGGTTCCCAGCAGTTCTTCCGGTGTATAGGTTGTAATTATGCAGGAGCCGTTAAACCAGCGTGAAGCAACTTCAAACGCGTAAGGCATATATCCCCTGACTGCAAAATGCTCTCTTGTATTGATCTCCACTTTCAGGCGCAAAGGGACCACCGGGGGGTATTCGGATTCGAAATGAAAGAGCATTTGTGTTCCGTCCTTTTTTGTTTTTACGGTCGGGTTGCCAAGAAAACTTAGTGATGCTCTCAGATGGTCAAGATGCTCTCCCAGAGGCCCTATTTCCATCTGAACCAAGTCAATATCCTCGGAATAACGATGTGGCGGGTTAAGCCAGAGTTTGTGCAGAGCTGTGCCTCCCCTGAAAGCCAGCCGGGATGCAAGCCACGGGTCTGAATATATCTGTACCAAGGCCCGGCTGATCACAAGATCCTGTTCCACCTGCTCATTGGTTGGCCAGGGCGCCTGGTGACTCCATTCCGTTATGTAGGCCTGAGGGATCACAGATCAATGTCGATTTGAGTGTTTTCAATAATTTTCCACCGGTTGCGGGAGGAAAATCCGGTAGTCATTCCCGACGCTTTTAACGGGATGCGGTAAAATTTTATTTTTTGCATTAACATTCCTTCGTAAAGTGCATCGGACAACTCTTGCCGGTCACAGGCAAACTCCAGCAAATATCCCAGTCGTTGCAGAGTTGTTACAGGAGTTTTTTTCATCAGGGTTTCATTAAAACAGGCGGGTGTTAATACTTCTGACAGTTCATACAAAACGGTTGCCGCCCTGCTCAGACCTCCAATTCTTTTTTCAAATTGAATCAGGTCGGTGGCAGTGAGGCAGGGGCCGGAGATATTAAGATATCCTGTTTCGGTCTTTCTTTTTTCGATCAACTCTTCCGGAAATCTCCGTACACTGAGGTAATTGATCTTTATTCCCTTTTTATTGGTGGCCCTTAAAACGGGAAAGGTTGTTATCACAAACGTTTCCTGTGGTTGTTGGTGGCTTGCTGCGTGGAAAGCAGCCGCACTGAGAAGCCCAACATAATATTGCCTTCCTATATAATTCATGAGGTCGTCAAGAAAAAGATACGGAGGTAATATCCCTTTGCCTGAGTATTGGGGAGGAATGATCAAATAGTACCCCTTGTATATCGAAACGACCTTCCCTTTACTGCTCAGACGTTTCAAAGCAGATATCAGAGCCGTTTCCGTATGTAATGGAAAAGATTCACGCAGGATGTTGAGGGAAAATCCGTATTTACCCAGAGACAATTGCCAGTCCACCCATTTCTCAAGACTTTTATTTTCCTTTAAGGGATTCATAAGAGAGAAATTTTGCGAAAAGTACTAAAAAACGATACTTATCGCAAAATATTTATTCCATATTATGCAATGGAATAATGAAAAAGGGTTTAATGTGTGTCGGTTTTCAAGCCGTATTATATTAACCTTGACAAGAAAATCTTTCCGGCAGATGCCGCAAATTCCCGTAGACCTCAAACCTCAAACAAAACCTATTTGCATAGGAAAAAATTTTAACCACGGAGAACGCAGAGGATTACACGGAGAGCACCGAGGGGGGT
>CAZYPI010000239.1:0-4618 GCA_964649335.1 uncultured Rikenellaceae bacterium
GAACCCGCTCTGCCGGATGTGGGAACAATGGAAAAAAGAGCTTGTGTATAAAGCCCGCGGAGAGAACATGATCCGGAAAGGATATTATATCAACAAACGGGGCGAGCGGGTGGACACCCTGCTGGGATATCCCTATTTCCGGCGCATGGGATGGCAGACCAAAAATAAGGCGGTGGTCCTGACTGACGGCCGAATCATCCTGCCCCTCTATTCCGACGGTTTTGATTTCTCCCTCATGGCCGTCACCGATGACGGCGGCCGTCACTGGCAGTTTTCCAATCCGCTGGTAGCCCCGGGAGATATTCAGCCCTCCATCGCCTTCAAAAAAGACGGCACCCTGGCCGCCTACATGCGCGACAACGGCCCGCCACCGCAACGACTCATGTACAGCGAGTCCAAAGACCGGGGTCTCACCTGGAGCCCCGTGAGCGATTCGCAGCTCCCCAACCCCGGTTCGGGGGCCGACATCGTCACCCTCGGCAACGGCCATTGGGTACTGGCTTACAACGACACCGAAGAGGGCCGTCACAGCCTGGCGGTATCCTTATCAGAAGACGAGGGAAAAACCTGGCCCTGGACCCGTCATCTGGAACGAGATACCACCGGCATCCTTTCCGCCTCCTACCCCTCCATTATTCAGGGAAAGGACGGAACGATCCACGTGGTGTACAGCTACAGCCGCAACGACCTGAAAGGCCAGCCCCATGAGACCATCCGCTATGCCCGCTTCAGGGAAGAATGGATCAAAGGGAACGATGAAGGGCGAAGGGCGAAGAGTGAAGGGTAAAGGATGAACGTTGAATGTTGAATGTTGAAGGGTGAACGTTGAACGTTGAAGGGGGATTGATGAGGCATCCGGGCTTGCCTAAATATATTTCATAATATGTTTACCGCAAAAGGCACAGTTTCCTTTGCTGTCCAGTCCGGTTATTTCGGTGTAGTAACCGTTGCGGCGGATAACCGTTTTCCCGCACTGCGGGCAGAGGGTATCCTGGCCGGTTTCGAACGTTGCCACATTGCCCAGATAAACATAAGAAAGCTTTTCCGCGGCGATCCGGTAGAAACGTTTCAGTGTTTCAGGCGGGGTGGGAGGATTGTGCAGCTTCCAGGCCGGGAAGTATCTTGAAATATGGAGAACCGTTTCGGGGCCCAGTTCACCTGCGATCCAACCAATCATCTCTCTGAATTCCCTTTCATCATCATTCAGTTCCGGAATAACCAAATTGGTTACCTCCAGGTGTTTATCATGTGAGCGGATGATCTTCAGGGCTTCCAGCACCGGTTGCAGTTTTGATTGGGTGTATTTCCTGTAGAAGGTTTCGTTGAAAGCTTTGAGGTCCACACTGAAAGCATCGATGAGAGGGATGATCTCCTCCAGGGGTTCGGGGTTGACATATCCGTTGGTGACCATCACGTTTTTCAGTCCTTTTTCACGGGCCAGGACGGCTGTGTCGCGGACATATTCGTACCAGATGAGGGGTTCGTTGTAGGTATAAGCGATGCCGATGTTGTCCGGTAGTGTCAACGCCCTCTCCACCGCCTCCTGCGGTGTGAGGGTATAGAGATTCAGCTCATCCACAGCCGACTGGGAGATCTCCCAGTTCTGGCAGAAAACACAGTGCAGGTTACAGCCTGCCGTTCCCAGCGAGAGGATGCTCCTGCCGGGATAAAAATGATACAGGGGTTTTTTTTCGATGGGATCGCTGTGGACGGCAGATACCAGGCCATAGTTTTCCGCCACCAGGGTGCCACGGACATTTTTCCGGACTTTGCAGGCACCCCTCCGCCCCTCAGCCAGGAGACAGTTATCCGGGCAGAGGTGACACTGAACTTTTTGGTTATCTTTTTTCTGATAAAACAATGCTTCCATAAGTCCTTTGGTTTCGTGGTTTTATCATTCCAGTTTCAACCGCAGCTCGGCAATGCTATCCTTGGATCCGACCACGGTAAGTACATCTCCCAGCCGCAAGCGGGTAAAACCGGTGGAAATGATGGTCTGCCCGCGGCGGCGGGTGGCCAGTATCAGTATATCGGAGGGCAGATCGAGATGACGCAAGGATACGCCGTGGAGACTTTTGTTGTGGAGCACGATGTCTGCGGTATCCTGGTCGGGCTCGTGGCCCAGCAGCAGGGAGGTGGCATTGGGCGCCCTGACCATGTGGTCGAGCAGACTGATAATGGCCGTGGAAGGATCGACGATCAGCGCCCCCAGCTGATGAAAACGGCTGAAGTTTTTGCGGTCGTTGAGTCGCACCACCAGGTTGGGCGTGCCGAAGTGCTCATACGCCAGCTCGCAGATGCGGTAGTTCTCTTCGTCCGTTTTCATGGTCACGATCGCTTCTGCCTTTTTTGCCCCCATTTTTTCAAGACTTTCCAGGGTTATGGTACGTTCGTATATCAGTCTGACGTTTTTGATCTTAGGGTCTCTGGCCCCCTGCCGGTCGGTGACCAGGGTGACCCCCCAGTTCTGTGCCGACAATTGTTGTGCCAAAGCCACCGACTGGGCCTCAAAACCGAAAATGACCGCTTCATGGTCTTCCATCACCCGGCCATGGGCTTTGACATGGCATTCGCCGGCCAGTTGCAGAGACCACTTGAACAGCGGTGGCCCCAGCAACTGATTAAGAATGATGGTACCGATCAGGATCGTCCCGAACTCATAACTCCACACATGCCCTTCGCCCATGATCACCGTGATCAGACCCAGGCTGACCCCGGCCTGGGTAACAAAAGGCATCCACATGATCTTCCTTAAAAGGGGCGGATCACCCGAAAGAAATGATCCCAGCCAGGAACCACCCATAAGCAGCAGGATGCGAAGCACAAAAAGAATCAGTGCAAGCGACCAGATCTTCAGCAGGATATCCCATGAAATGGATGCCCCGATATAGGTAAAAAAGGCAGCATACACGTAAGGCATGGCCTTATCCAGCATGGTATTGAACTCACGCCGGTAACGCGTGTAATTAGCCAGGTAAAAACTGGCAATGATATTTACCAGCAAAGGTTCAATATAAAAGTCCAGCCCCAGGTACTCGGCTGAGTATTTTCTCATAAGACCTGACAACAGATAGATAAGAAAACCGGCTGCGAGGATCAGGATGATCCGGAGGCCCATGGCGGTACGGAAACGGATCAGCCACGACAGAAGCCGGCCCAGCAGGATGCCCAGAAACAGGGAGACGGAGAGCTCACCCAGGAGAATGACGATGACATAAAGGTTGAAGCGCTGGTCATTGAGCAGAACCTCCACGAACGAAAAAACCAGGGCAAACAGAATGATGCTGAAAACATCAATGATGATGGTGACGCCCAGAGCTGTCTGGGTGAAAGCCCCCCGGGCCCGCATCTCATTGATGACCGCAATGGTGGAGGCCGGCGACCGGGCTACCGAGATCACCCCCGTAAGCAGAGAAATGACCAACCTGACCTCAAAAGGAAAAGAACCGGTGAAGGGGATGAATCCGGAGATGAACAGAAAAACCACTGTACCGACCCCGAAAATAACTGCCACCTGACTGAAGGATATACGGAAAATACTCTGCCTGCGCTCCCTGAACTCACTGATATGCAATTCGGCACCCGCCGCAAAAGCAATAAACACCAACGCGATCTCATTGATAAATTCCAACTTCTCCAGCGCATCTTCCCGGATGAAACCGAATACGTCCGGCCCTACCAGCACCCCCATCACGATGAGTCCCGTGATCATAGGCAGTCTGACCCTGGAAAAAAACTTTGCCAGATGGTTTGCCGATATCAGCAGAAACAAAAATGCCGCCGTCAGATAAATTATTTCCAGGGTGTGAATCATAAACTTTTGAAATTAAAACCAAATCATGCCGGTTTCCCCTCCTTATGGTTATCCTGTTCCCGATGCCTTAAAGATAGGATTTTTAAAAATTAATTCCTTCGATTTTTTTTTTCTGAACTACCTGCCATAATGAAATTTTTATGTAAATTTAAATCCATTTAGGTGTAAGGTTTTCGCGGCCTGACCGTACATATTTCAAGTTATTGACAATTAAAACATTAAGGGAACTATGAAAAATAAAGGTTTGTTTCTTTTGGTTGTATTTTCAATTGCAGGATTGCTTGTTTTGAATAATTGTGTACATAAAAAACAGGAAAAAAAGGCAGAACGACAGGTTGCCGGCAATGATTTGTTAACACAAAAAACGCCGCAATACAATGTATTGACACCGGAAGAGAAAAAGGATGGCTGGGAATTGTTGTTCAACGGTAAGGATTTGGAGGGATGGAAGGGTTTTCGCAGCGATACGGTTCCCGATAACTGGACTGCCGAAGACCATTGTATGGTATGCCTCGGGAAAGGAAGTGACAGGCACGGGGATATCATCACCACCAGGAAGTTTGAGAACTTCGACCTGAAACTGGAATGGAAGATCTCCCCAGGCGGCAACAGCGGTATTTTTTACCATGTTGTCGAGGATCATTATCCTACGCCCTATGCCACCGGCCCTGAGTATCAGCTGATCGACGATCTCGGATGGCCCGGCAAACTGGAAGACTGGCAGACCACAGGTGCCAATTATGCCATGGATCCTCCCGAAAACGCAAAGATCAAACCGGCCCTGGAATGGAACACTGCCGAGAT
>CAZYPI010000240.1:0-4606 GCA_964649335.1 uncultured Rikenellaceae bacterium
CGGTGCTGATGCTAGCAGGCATACGGGAAATCCTGGTCATCTCCACCCCGCGCGACCTGCCGCTGTATGAACATCTGCTGGAAGACGGCAGCCGCATAGGCCTGCAGATCACCTATGCCGAGCAACCCCGCCCCGAGGGGCTGGCACAGGCATTTATCATCGGGCGTAATTTCTCGGGCAACGATCCTGTAGCGATGGTATTGGGAGACAACATCTTCTACGGCCACGGCTTCGGTCATATGCTCCAGGAGACAGGAGCCTCCCTGAAGGAAGGCGCTGTGGTCTTTGCCTATTATGTCAACGACCCCCAACGGTACGGGGTGGTGGAATTTGACGAAAAGGGGCAGGTGCTGCACATTGAGGAGAAACCCGCCCGTCCCCGCTCCAACTATGCCCTCACCGGCCTTTACTTTTTCGATCATACAGTGGCCGACAGAGCGGCACAACTGAAGCCCTCCCCACGCGGCGAGCTGGAGATCACCGACCTGATGCAGACCTATCTGGATGAGGGAAAGCTGAATGTGAAGATCCTGGGCCGCGGCATGGCCTGGCTGGATACCGGCACCCCCGGGAGCCTGCTGCAGGCCGCCAACTTCATCGCCACCCTCGAACAGCGCCAGGGACTGAAAGCTTCCTGCATCGAAGAGATCGCCTACAAACGGGGATATATATCCCGGGAACAGCTCGAAAAAATTGCTCAACCCATCCGCAAATCAGACTATGGGAAATATCTTCTGAACCTCCTGGACAACAAATACAGAACTTTGGACTTTTGATATGGAAACAGAACGTACAGAACTGGAAGGATTACTGATCCTCAAACCCCGTGTCTTCGCCGACGAGCGCGGTTATTTCTTCGAAAGTTACAACGACCGGGAGATGCGCGGGCAGGGGATCCACTTCACCTGGGTCCAGGACAACCAGTCCAAATCCTCCTACGGGGTGATCCGCGGCCTGCATTATCAGCTGGAACCTTTTGCCCAGACCAAGCTGGTACGCGTGATGTCGGGGAAAATCCTGGACATTGCCGTCGATCTGCGGAAAGAAAGCCCTACCTTCGGCAAATGGAAAGGAATCGTGCTCTCTGAAGATAACTTCCTGCAATTGCTCATCCCCAAAGGTTTTGCCCACGGTTTCTCGGTATTGAGCGACGAAGCGGTGGTCTTTTACAAGTGCGATGAATATTACCACCCCGAGACAGAAAGGGGTATTCGCTATGATGATCCGTCCCTGCAGATCGACTGGAAAATCCCGGCAGAAAGAGCCATTGTATCGCAAAAAGACCGGACCCTCCCCTTGTTCAACCGGGCCGAGATCAACTTCCGGATGAGCTGAAGCCGTCCTCCCTGCATAGTTTTCTTTCCATTTTTTCCGGAACTTTCACTACCTTTGCCTGTTCAAGGTAAAACGATGGAAAAGATTCTGGTCACAGGAGCAGCCGGGCAGCTGGGGACAGCGCTCCGGGAACATGCCACAAGGCATGAAGGTCTGGAATTTATTTTTACGGATGTGATTGCCCGTGACGATATTCTTCCGCTGGACCTGACCGACCGCAAGACTCTTTCCTCCTTTATCCGGGATCATGAGCCGGCCTGGGTAATCAACTGTGCCGCTTACACTCAGGTGGACCGTGCCGAGGAAAATCCTGAGGAGGCCTACCTGCTTAATGCGGATGTACTGAAAAACCTGCTGGAAACTGCCTCCATTCATCCTTTCCGGCTGATCCATATCTCCACCGACTATGTCTTCAGCGGGCATAATTATCGTCCCTACCGTGAGGAAGACCCGCCCGACCCCCGGACGGTGTACGGCAAGAGCAAATATGAGGGGGAGCAGATCGTGCTGGGTTATCCGCAGGCCATGATCCTCCGCACTTCCTGGCTTTATTCGGAGACCGGCAGCAATTTTGTCAGGACCATCCTGCGGCTGGCCCGGGAAAGAGACTCCCTGGAGGTGGTGTACGACCAGGTGGGCACCCCCACCTATGCCGGCGACCTGGCCGCAGCCATCCTTACCATCATCCAAAGCATCGTGAAAGGGACACGGAGTCTGCTGCCGGGGATATACCATTTCTCCAACGAAGGGGTGTGCAGCTGGTATGACTTCGCCCTGGAGATCCTCCGGACAGAGGGAGTGGCAACCACCGTCCGCCCGGTCACCTCCGAACAGTTCGTGCGCCCCGCATCCCGTCCTTACTACAGCGTACTGGCCAAAGAAAAGATCCGGGAGGCGTACGGGCTGACCATACCTCACTGGAAAGAGAGTTTACATAAATGTTTGAATAATATAAAAACCATGGATAATGAAAGAGAATGATTTGCTTGAACAGGTGAAAGCCCGGGCCCGCGAGTGGCTTGAGGGGGATTATGATGAACAGACCAAAGAAGAGATACGAAAAATGATGGAGGGTGATCCGGACGCGCTGATAGATGCCTTTTACAAGAACCTTGAGTTTGGTACGGGGGGTCTGCGGGGCATCATGGGTGCCGGCACCAACCGGATGAACATCTATACGGTAGGCATGGCCACCCAGGGGCTGGCCAACTATCTGAAGAAACAATTCATAAACCGTGAGAAGATCAGGGTGGTGGTCTCGCACGACTGCCGCAACAACAGCCGTCTGTTTGCAGAGACGTCGGCAGGCATCTTCGCCGGCAACGGCTTTGAGGTGTTTCTCTTTGAAGACCTGCGTCCCACGCCGGAGCTCTCCTTTGCCATCCGGCACCTGGGCTGTCAGAGCGGCGTGATGATCACCGCCTCCCACAACCCGAAAGAATACAACGGCTACAAAGCCTACTGGGAAGACGGAGCCCAGGTGATCCCCCCGCACGATAAGAACATCATCCGCGAAGTAAGCAGGATCAGGGATATCCGGGAAGTTATGTTTGACGGCCCCAAAGAAAAGATCACACCGATCGGCAAAGAGGTCGATGAAGCCTTCCTGGAAAAGGTGACTGCCCTGTCGCTCTCTCCCAAAGCCGTTAAAAAACATCATGACCTGAAGATCGTATATACTCCCATTCACGGCACCGGTGTAAAGATGGTGCCGGCCGCTCTGGAACGGTACGGTTTTACTCACATCATCCATGTGCCCGAACAGGATATCACCGACGGTAATTTCCCCACGGTGGTCTCTCCCAACCCCGAAGAGCATGCCGCCCTGGAGATGGCCCTGAAGAGAGCCGACGAGACGGATGCCGAGCTGGTCATGGCCAGCGACCCCGACGGCGACCGGCTGGGAATCGCCGTACGTGACGACAAAGGCAGGATGATGCTGCTCAACGGAAACCAGATGGCCACCTTGCTTATTTACTACCTGTTGTCACGCTGGCATGAACTGAAGAAACTTACGGGAAAAGAATATATTATCAAAACCATCGTCACCACCGACCTGCTGGCCGATATCGCCAAACATTTCGATGTAAATCATTATGATGTTCTGACCGGTTTCAAATGGATCGCCGATATGATCAGGAAAAAAGAAGGCAAAGAGGTATTCATCGGCGGCGGCGAAGAGAGCTACGGGTTCATGATCGGCGATTTTGTCCGCGATAAGGACGCCGTCAGCGCCGCCGTGATGGTTGCCGAGACAGCCGCCTGGGCCAAAGAACAGGACAAAACACTGCTGGATATCCTGAAAGAGATATATATCCGGTTCGGATTCTACAAGGAAGGGCTGCTGAACATAGTCAAAAAAGGAAAAAGCGGCGCCGAAGAGATCCAGGCCATGATGGAACGTTTCCGTCACAACTATCCCGAAACCATCCTGGGATCCAACGTGATGCTGATCCATGATTACCTGAAACAACAAACCATCGACCTGATCTCCGACCTGCGTTACCACATCACCCTGCCCAAAGCCAATGTGCTGCAATTCATCACCCACGACGGCAGCAAGGTGTCCGTAAGGCCCTCCGGCACCGAGCCCAAAATAAAATTCTACTTCAGCGTGAAAGGAAAACTGGAGAAAGCGGAAGATTTCGACAAGGTAAATGAAGAACTGACGGATAAGATAGAAGCAATAAAGAAAGATCTGGGACTGTTGTGAGAGATGAGATATGAGAGATGAGATATGAAGAAAAATAACTACAAACCACAAACTACAAACCATGAAAAGTTACAGAAAAGAGCTTTGGTTTCAGACCGGCAAACGGCGGGAGTTCATCAACATTACCCCGCAACTGAACGAATGCCTGCGTGAGAGCGGCATACAGGAAGGACTGCTGCTGTGCAATGCCATGCACATCACAGCCAGTGTATTCATCAATGATGATGAGCCGGGACTGCATCATGACTTCGAGGTATGGCTGGAAAAACTGGCTCCCGAAAAACCTTACTCACAGTACCGGCACAACGGCTTTGAAGACAACGCCGACGCCCACATCAAACGCACCCTGATGGGCCGCGAGGTGGTCATTGCCATCACCGGCGGAAAAATGGATTTCGGCCCATGGGAACAGGTCTTTTACGGAGAGTTCGACGGCATGAGACGGAAACGTGTACTGGTAAAGATCATCGGAGAATGATGGAGGAAGGTTGAAGGTTGATTGTTGAACGGTGAACATTGAACGTTGAAAGATGTTTCTGCGGACATCTGCGATATCTG
>CAZYPI010000241.1:0-4579 GCA_964649335.1 uncultured Rikenellaceae bacterium
GGTTCCCCGTCCGAACGGACGACCCGTTCGTCCGGGCGGGAAGTCCCGCTCCGGGTACAACCGTCACCTACGTAGGGAGCTACGTAGGTGACGGTTTGTGGTTTGTAGTTTCTTTCGACTCTCATCAATCATCCAATCATCCAATCATCCAATCACTCATCCTGCTTTCCAGATCCATCCGTTCGTGTAGGATCCTGAGAATTTCAACTTTGTTTTTAGTAAGTTCTCGATAGAATATGATATGTCGTCCGGCTTTATGACCTGATAACCGCTCCATAACCCCTTCATATTTTTTACCTATGTCCGGATTTTCAGAAATTCTCCTGCAATTGTCAATAAGCATACGATAGTATCTGTCTGCCTGTTTTTCAGACCAGGTATCGAAAGTATAATTCCAGATATCAGATAAATCTTTTACTGCTTGTTTGGAAAAAACATATTCAGCCATTCGGTTTTCTTTTCGATTTTAATTCATCCAGATGTGATTCCGGGTTGAAATTGGTAGCAAACCCGCTGTCAATTCCTTCCTGAATGGCTTTTCGTAAAGCGTTCAACTTATTTTCTTCCTCTTCAAGTAATCTTAACCCCGCCCGGATGATCTCACTCGCATTTTTATATCTTCCGGATTTTAAGCGATTTTTAATAAATTCCTCAAAATAAGGGCCCAACGATATTGATGTGTTTTTGCTCATGATAGTAAACTTTCAACAAAAATACCAAAAATTGGTAAAAGCATCAAGGTTTTTGTCTTTTTACTTGTTTCAGGTTGAAAGGTTTCCTCCTTTGCGGTTCCCTCTTCCCTCCCCCCACTTATCACTCAATCACTCAATCATTCAATCATTCAATCATCCAATCAATATTTCTTCTTCCCTCTGGGATACATGGATACAAGCTGCCCGTCGCGGAAAACAAGAATATATTTGTTATAGATCCACTCTTCCTTATCGTGGTAACGGTTGATTATATGTGGTTTGCCCCAGCTGTCCTGCACCATCTCCGGGGTCATCCGGTGCCACACCTTGTGCTCAAAGATCTTTGTCCCCGTCTCTTTGCCGTATTTGGATACCAGCGTCTTGTATCTGAGATCGTCGATCCGGCTTTGTGTCATCTCCTGATCCGTCACCGGTTGACTGAACTCGTACAGGATGCCGGCATAGTCCTGTACCTTTTTCTGCAGGATGTACCCTTCGACATCCTGGAAATGCACCAGAAAATAATCATCTACCGGCTTAATGATCTGAACTGTCGAATCGGCAGGGATATACAATACCACCGAACTGAGGTTTTCCCTGTCGCTGAAAAGACGGGCTGTGCGTTTCAGCTTCCCCGGGATATAATATACCGTGTCAACCTGTGTGGATGGCATATTATTTGATATCCCTTCCTGCGGAACAATAAAAAAAAGAAAGCCAACCAAAAAAGCGACAAAGAGGGTTTTCATGACCGTTTTTTTAATACAAAATTCAAATTTTGTGCCACAATTTGGTAAAAAAGAGGGTAAAAAAGGCAGGAATTCCGGAAGTGTTTTAATTATTTAAAGGAAATTATGTAATTTTAAAAAAAATATAAAAATGGAAAAAGAGAATTTAAAAGAGTTTGAAACTTCCGAGAATCTTCAGAACATGGTTCTGAAGATCATGTATGTCATGAAGCAGAAATATGCTGATTATCCTGAGTACAAGACCATCATGATGAACCTTACCACGGTTTCCAAGGAGTTGAACTCCATCCGTATCAAGGAGATCACGGGTGAACTGGAAGTGAACAGCAAGCTGGAATAAGTCTGTTGCCGTTAGGGAAGGGGGAGGTAAAGGGAGCGTTAGCGTAGCTTCCTTTATTTTTTCCGTATCAACATGATCCCGTCGCGCAGAGGCAGGATCATCTGTTCCACGGCGGGGTCGTTTTTTACCATTTCGTTGAAGCGATGGATGCTCCGGGTTTCCGCATCCATTTTATCGGGAGGTTCCGTCACCTTCCCGTCCCACAGGACATTGTCGGCGAGGATCCATCCGCCGCGCCGCACTTTACCTAGCGTTTTATGGTAGTATTCCGTATATTCTGATTTATCGGCGTCGATAAATACCAGATCGAAAGGCCCTTCCAGTGCGGGGATGATCTCCAGGGCATTTCCGTGAATTAGTTCGATTTTGTCTGACAGCCCGGCTTTTTCGAAAAACTCTTTGCTGATACCCAGCATCTCATCATTGCTCTCGATGGTGGTCAGTCTGCCGTTTTCCTGCAGCCCCC
Organism: uncultured Rikenellaceae bacterium; assembly: GCA_964649335.1. GTDB lineage: Bacteria > Bacteroidota > Bacteroidia > Bacteroidales > VadinHA17 > DRPN01. Next base: position 2,248 of record CAZYPI010000241.1, read on the forward strand.
GGGCCAGGCAGATGGCCGAGTAGCCGGTGAAAGTGCCTATCTCCAGAATCTTTTCCGGCGCGATCATGCGGCTGAGGAATTCCAGCAGGCGGCCCTGCAGAGCTCCCGACATCATCTGCGGATAGATGGTCTCCCACCGGGTGCGGCGGCTGAGCTCCTCCAGTACCGGATCTTCCGCCGTGGTATGGGTTTCAAGATATTGTTCCAAGTCGCGTGTGAAAGATATCATGATCAGTAGAATATCAGGGATGACAGGGAGGCGGGATCCAGGATCTCGTTGGCGATGGCGTGGATATCGCGGGAAGTGAGCTCGTCGATGGCCTGCAACATGCCCGGCAGGTCGAACGTTTTGTCAAAGACCAGCAGCGTCCTTCCCATATTGGCGATCAGGTTTTCCGGGTTCTCCACCGACCGGATCAGTTGCCCGGATAGCTGTTTCTTGGCCCGTTTCAGTTGCATGGGGCCCAGCGGTTTCTCCCTGAGCTTTTTCAGTTCACCCAGGGTGAGACGCAGGCTTTTGTCCAGATCTTTGCGGTCGGTGCCGAAATAGATGGAGAAAACGCCGGTGTCCATATACGGGTTATAGGAAGATTCCACCGCATAGGCCAGTCCCCGCTTCTCGCGCAGGGTGAGGTTCAGCCGTGAGTTCAGCCCCTGTCCTCCCAGAATATTGTTCAGCAGATAAAGCCCCGTCCTTTTCTTATCTGTGATCCGGTATCCTGCCGTGCCGAGGATGCAGTGGCTCTGGTAGGTCTCTTTCTTCTCTTTTCTTTCCGACCGGTGGTAGCCCGTTACGGGCAGACGCTGGTGACGGCGGGGTTTGTACGGGATGTCCGAGAAATATTTTTCGAAGAGATGTTTGATCTTTCCTTCCGGGATGTTGCCTGCCGAACAAAAGATGATCTCGCCGGTAGCGTAGTTGTTCTCATAAAACCGCACCACCTTGTCGCGGGTGATCTTCTTCACGTCTTCCGGTTTTCCCAGGATGAACCTTCCCAGGGGCTGTCCGGGAAAGATCATGTTCTCGAACTCGTCGTAGATCAGTTCGCCCGGGCTGTCCAGATAAGAGCTGATCTCTTCCAGCACCACCTCTTTCTCGTGTTCGATCTCATTCGCCGGAAAAGAGGAGCGGAAAGCGATGTCTGCCAGCAGCTCCATAGCACGGGGGTAGTCTTCCTTCAGGAAGGAGGCGTAGAGGAAAGTCTCTTCCTTGGTGGTGTAGGCATTCAGCTCACCGCCCACATCTTCCATGCGGCTCAGGATATGCCAGGCTTTTCTTTTCTGTGTGCCCTTGAACAGCACATGCTCGATGAAATGGGCCAGTCCCGTCTCATCGTCCCGTTCGTCCCGCGATCCGGTGTTGAACAGCAGTCCGCAATACCCGATGCCGGAAGGCAAAGGGGTGTGAACCATGCGTATGCCGTTCTTCAGCTCGTGCCGGATGACCTCCATAGTAAAAGTTTTACGGTGCAAAGGTATGTTTTTTTTCATGGCTCAGGATAGACGTATTTATTTTAAAAGAACTAATTTTGTTAAGCAACAAAATATTCGGGATCATGACAGAATATAAAATTTACGTAGGGGGGGAATTCCGCACGACGGACACCCCTTTGCCGGTGACGAACCCTTATAACGGGGAGGTTATAGCGCAGACCTGGTTGGCAGGCCCGGCTGAGATTGAGGAGGCCATTGAGGCGGGGCTGGCGGCCGAAGAGGCCATGGCTTCCCTGCCTGTGTACAAAAGGTATGAGATCCTGCACGAGGTGTCGGAGGCCCTGAAGACGGAGCGGGAGCGTCTGGCCGCCGTGCTGGCGCGGGAGTCGGGCAAGCCCATGCGGTATGCCCTGGGCGAGCTGGACCGCGGGGCCCAGACCTTTCAGGTGGCGGCCGAAGAGAGCAAACGCCTGCCCGGCGAATATCTCTCCATCGACTGGACCCCCGCCGGGGCCGGCAAAGAGGGATGGGTGAAATATTTCCCCGCAGGACTCATGGCCGGCATTGCCCCGTTCAACTTTCCCCTGAACCTGGCCCTGCATAAGATGGCTCCGGCCATCGCCGCCGGAAACCCCATCATCCTGAAACCCGCCCGCTCCACCCCCCTGTCTGTACTTGAACTGGCGAAAATACTTGAGCGGACCGGCCTGCCCAAAGGAGCCGTGTCCATCTTTCCCACCGACAGGGAGGCCGGCAACCGGCTGGTGACCGACCGGCGCATCAAAATGCTCAGCTTTACCGGATCGCCGGCAGTGGGATGGAAAATGAAACAGGATGCCGGAAAAAAGAAAGTGTTGCTGGAACTGGGGGGCAATGCCGGCGTGATCGTCTCGGATAC
>CAZYPI010000242.1:0-4522 GCA_964649335.1 uncultured Rikenellaceae bacterium
CCCCCTAAAAAAACTTTAAAAAACATTTGGAATTTAAAAACAGGCTTTTTAACGGGTTTCAATTTGAATGAATATACCGGTACCCTTTTCAACTGAAATAAATATCCGGACAGAAAGCACCAACTTGGATTTGATGGAAAATATTTCTATTTTTGCTATAAGACCGCTGTTGGCGAGAGGGTTTGTTTAAACCGAAGATTAAAGAGGGAAAAATGATGAAAGCTGAATTTACTGCTATTATTGAACGGGCGCCTGAGGGCGGCTATTGGGCGGTATGTCCTGAGATACCCGGAGCAAACGGGCAGGGAGAGACCGTTGAAGAGGCCAAGGAGAGTTTAAGAAAATCTGTGGAATTGATTCTGGAAGATCGCAGGGAAGATATGCTGCGCGGTTTGCCCAAAGATGCCATACGGGAAACGATCAGGGTAGCATGAAACGCAGGGATCTGGAGAAAAAACTCAGAATAGCAGGATGTTATTTGAAACGGGAGGGAAGTTCCCATGCACTGTGGATCAATCCGAAAAACGGAGTGATTGAGGCGGTGCCGCGTCACAAAGAGATCAAAGAGCCGTTGGCAAAAAAGATTTTAAAGAATCTGAACGCAGAATAGTTATTTTTATATGATCCCCCTTCTTAGATCTTCAATCCTTGTTCGTTATTCTTAAATCCTTTGGTGCTTGGTGCTGTGTACTTGGTGCTGGGGCTCTGAGAGTTATTACGCAGAGAACCACAGAGGAATCGCAAAGGGACGCAAAGGACCGTTTGTGGTTTGTGGTTTGGTAGCCCTGCGGGCTGTTTGAGGCCGGAGCGAGACACGTCTTCGCTGCCCTTCGATACAATCCCGCTGCCGCGGGATCACTCAGGGAGCAGCTTCGGCGAGCGATGGCGGAGGCCCTGACATCCGAGGAACGAGGATCGTCAGGGTTCGAGGTTGTTCATCCTTCACCCTTCAACGATCAACCTTCTACAGTGGAATGTTCCCGTGCTTTTTCGGCGGGTTGGAGAGGGTTTTGTTTTCGGTCATTTCCAGGGCGCGGATCAGTTTTTTGCGGGTTTCCCTGGGGTAAATGATCTCATCGACATATCCCAGTTCGGCGGCTTTGAAGGGATTGGCGAATTTCATCTTGTAATCTTCGATGATTTTTGCTTTTTCCTCTTCGTTTTCGATCTTGTTCCTGTACAGGATATTCACGGCGCCGTCGGGGCCCATCACGGCTATTTCGGCGGTGGGGAAAGCATAGTTGATATCGGCTCCGATATGTTTTGAAGACATCACACAATAGGCTCCTCCGTAAGCTTTGCGGGTGATCACCGTGATCTTGGGGACGGTGGCCTCGGAGAAAGCATAGAGGAGTTTGGCGCCGTGTTTGATGATGCCGCCGAACTCCTGCAATGTGCCGGGCAGAAATCCCGGAACATCCTCAAAGGTGATGAGCGGGATATTGAAAGCATCGCAGAAACGCACAAAACGGGCGCCTTTTGTAGAGGCGTCTATATCGAGCACGCCGGCCAGATGGGCCGGCTGGTTGGCCACCACGCCCACCGGCTTGCCGTTGAGACGCATGAACCCTACCACAATGTTCATGGCATAGTGGGGCATCACCTCGAAAAAGTTGTTCTCATCGGCCACCGAGACGATCAGTTTCTTGATGTCGTAAGGTTTGTTGGCATCGGCAGGCACCAGGTCGTGCAGGCCGGGGTCTTCCCTTTCGGGGTCGTCGGTCACCGTTTTTACCGGAGGGTCTTCCATGTTGTTGGAAGGGATAAAGCTCAGCAGTTCACGTATCATCATGAGCACCTGCTCGTCATCTTCCCCGATAAAATGGGCCACGCCGCTTTTGGAGTTGTGGGTCATGGCACCGCCCAGCTCTTCTTTGGTAACCTCTTCGTGGGTTACTGTTTTTATCACATCGGGGCCTGTCACAAACATATAACTGGAATGGTTGGCCATGAAGATAAAGTCGGTGAGGGCGGGCGAATAGACGGCTCCGCCGGCGCAGGGTCCGAGGATGGCGGAGATCTGGGGCACTACGCCCGAGGCCATCACGTTGCGGTAAAAAATATCGGCATAACCGCCCAGACTCTGTACGCCCTCCTGTATGCGGGCGCCGCCCGAGTCATTCAGGCCGATCACCGGAGCGCCCATTTTCATGGCCAGGTCCATCAGCTTGATGATCTTGTTGGCATTGGTACGGGAGAGAGAGCCGCCGAAGACGGTGAAATCCTGCGAATAGACATACACCAGCCGGCCGTCGATCTTTCCGTAACCGGTCACCACACCGTCGCCCGGGATCTTTTTCTTGTCCATGTCGAACTCTGTACAGTGATGGACAACCAGCCGGTCAATCTCATTGAACGTTCCCGGGTCGAGGAGTATCTCCAGACGTTCACGGGCGGTCAGCTTGCCGGCTTCGTGCTGTTTTTTGATCCGTTCTTCTCCGCCGCCCATTTCGGCTTGTTTTTTTCTTTCTTCGATAAGCCTGAATTTGTCTTCCAGTGTGAGCATAAGTGTGTTTTTGAATGGTGTATGGTTTGAGAAAAATAAGGCGGGTGCTATTCGAAGGTGATCAGCGGCTGGTTTCCTTCGATGGTGTCTCCTTCGCTGATCAGTACCTCTTTGACCTTCGCATCCCGGGGTGCATGATATTCACTTTCCATTTTCATGGCGGAGATGATGATGAGGGTTTGACCCTCTTTCACTTCCTCTCCTTCGGATATCAGTACCTTAACCACTTTTCCCGGCATGGGGGAGGATATCTCGTGCATGCCGTTCTCCATCTTGCCTTTGTGACGGTTGCGCTGAAAACGTACTTCCGCATCAATGATCTGTACGCCCCAGCCGCGGCCGTCCAGCTGGACATGGTATTCGTTTCTTTTTTTCCCTTCCGTGATCTGCATCTCAAAAGACCGGCCTTGGTGGAGCAAGGAATAAGTCCCCGGTTCCACTTTCCGGATATCCAGATCATAGATCTTTCCGTTGACAGATACTTTTACGGTATCTTCTTTCTGTTCGAGTATCTCGGCCTGAACGGTTCTCTCTTTCAGTTCTATTTCGTAGGGTGTCATGAAATGCTGTGTTGTATTATAAACGTGTGACGGCTTTTTTTCTGCCGAATTCTTTCCACATGCTGTGTTTTTTTACCATCCCGTTGGATGAAGCCGTTTTGGCTTTTCTCTCTTGCAGGTATTCGAGCAAAGCGGTTATGGCTGCCAGTTCTTCCATCTCTTCTTCCGACCCGTGTGTTTTTTCGGAGAACAGTTCTTCCTGATGGGTGTCGATGAAGTGGGTGTTGTAGTTTCCTTTGCGGAAGTCCTCGTTCTCCATGATCTTTTTCAGGAAGGGTATGGATGTTTTCACGCCGGTGATCTGGTATTCGTCGAGGGCTCGCACCATACGGCGTATGGCTTCTTCGCGCGAAGAGCCGTAGGTGATCAGCTTGGAGATCATGGGATCGTAGTAAATAGGTATCTCAAAGCCTTCATAAACGTAACCGTCCACCCGGATGCCGGGGCCGTTGGGTTCGCGGAGTTTGTGTATTTTTCCGGGGGAGGGCATGAAGTTGTTGCCGGGGTCTTCGGCATAAATGCGGCATTCGACGGAGTGGCCCCGCTGACGGACCTGGTCCTGGGTGATGGACAGGCGGTCGCCCTGGGCCACATGTATCTGTTCCTTGACCAGGTCGATTCCGATCACCTGTTCGGTCACGGGGTGTTCGACCTGCAGACGCGTGTTCATCTCCAGAAAAAAGTAATTGCCCCGGTCATCCACCAGAAACTCTACTGTACCGGCTCCTTCGTAGTTTACCGAGCGGGCTGCCGCGATGGCTTTTTCGCCCATTTCCTGTCGCAGCTCCGGGGTCATCAGCACCGACGGGGTTTCTTCGATCACTTTCTGATGGCGGCGTTGTACGGAACATTCCCTTTCGCCCAGGTGAACATAGTTGCCATACTGGTCGCCCAGGATCTGGAACTCGATATGGTGTGGAGACTCGATATACCTTTCTATATATACGGCGTCGTTGCCGAAGGCGGCCCCGGCTTCGGAGCGGGCTGCCCGGAGCGAAGGCATCAGTTCATCAAGAGTATATACCAGGCGCATGCCTTTGCCGCCGCCGCCGGCAGAGGCTTTCAGCATGATGGGCAGGCCGACTTCTTCAACGATCCTGCGGGCGTCGGCCTCATTTTCTATGACTCTCTCGGTACCGGGGACCACAGGGACACCGGCAGCGATCATGGTTTTGCGGGCGGTGATCTTGTCGCCCATGGTGCGAATGGCTTCCGGGTTGGGACCGATGAAAATCAGTCCTGCCTGTTTTACTTTCTCGGCAAAAACGGCGTTCTCCGACAAAAAACCATAACCGGGATGGATCGCATCGGCGCCGGCTCGCAGGGCGGTCTCCAGGATCCTGTCCATATTCAGATAACTCTCTGACGAGGGAGAAGGGCCGATAGGGTAGGCCTCGTCAGCCAGCCGCACATGCATGGCGTGACGGTCGATGTCGGAGTAAACAGAAACAGTCTG
>CAZYPI010000243.1:0-2853 GCA_964649335.1 uncultured Rikenellaceae bacterium
TACTGATAATATTGCCGTCTTCATCGAATGTGGGGATCACTCCGTCCACGACCATTCCGTCACGGCCTTCCAGGGTGTAGTCGGCGAAACCGTCACTGGCAAGATTAGCCTGGGTGAAAGAGAAAATGTTTCCACCCATCCGGATGTCAAACAGAATATTCAGATCAAAATTTTTGTAGGAAAAGGTATTGGTAATCCCCCCTAACCAGTCCGGATTATAGTTTCCCATAGGAACCGTTTGTCCCGGAGTAACCATGGGAAGACCCGTCGTTCCGTTGACCAGGACGTTTCCTTTATCGTCCCTCATAAACCCTTTGGTATAAACATCACCATACTCACTGCCTTCTTTTACTTTTACGGTAGTCATCCAGCTTCTGCCGCGGATGGTGTATTCCGTCATCCCTTCGGTGAGTTTAACCACCAGACTGTTATTCATAGCATAGTTAAAAGCAATATCCCATTTGAACGCTCCGTCAACAGGACGGCCTCTCAGGGTTAACTCAATTCCTTTGTTCTGGATATCCCCTGCATTGATAAACTTAGAGGTGAATCCCGAAGGTACAGGCAGGGGGACGCGGATCAACTGGTTATAGGAATTGGTTTTATACCAGGTAAAATCCATCCCCAACCGGTTGTTGACGAATGCAACACTACCTCCCAGTTCAATGGAACGGGTTATCTCCGGTTTCAGGCTTTCGGCAGGTAAAGTGCCGGATTTATGTGCATAACCGAGATTCCCCCCGGGACCGAAGCTGTAGGTCAGATCCAGCATATAAGGATCGGTGTCATTTCCTACATACGCATAAGATGCATTCACTTTGGCAAACGGGAACCAGGAAGGCATATCGATCATATCCGATATCACCCAGGACAGCCCTGCCGAAGGATAAAAGTAAGACCAGTTCTCTTTAGGCAGGGTGGAAGACCAGTCGTTTCGTCCTGTCAAATCTAAAAACAGGTAATTTTTAAATCCTAAGGTCACCAGTCCATACAGAGAGTTTACTTTCTTGGTGGAACCCCATTCGCTGGCTACAATATGACTGGTGTTGTTGATCACGAAAAGATTGGGCTTTAACATATCTCTGTTAACCCCAGCTCTTGAACCGTCTCCGGTGAGGAGAAGCATGTTGCCTCCGAAAGAAGCATTTACAGAGAGATCTCCAAATGTTTTATTGTAATTCAAAAGAAAATCATTGTTCATTTGCAGTTTGTCGTTCCTCCATAAACCGTAATCGCCCCGGTCTCCAATTGTATAGGTGTCGTAATAATAATAGTACCTGTACTTATCATATATTTTATCAAAAGAGGAGCGTATCATAAGACTCAGTCCGTCGGTTATTTCATATTTCAGACTGGCCATGCCGAGGATACGGTCACGAACATCTGTCCGGTGAGTTCGGTTAATTATCCAGTAGACATTTTCACCCCCGTTGGAATGGGGATTCCAGTAGTTCTGGAGCCGGTTGCCCGCATCATCAAAATATTCGAAATGTTGTGCATCTTCCAGGGAGATGTTGGTGGGTTGCCTGTAGAGTGCCCGCATGGGGTTGGCAAAGTCGTCTCCCGTATGAACAATGTTATTGATCGTTTGGTTAAAATAGGTCAGTTTGGCATCCAGGGATAACCGTTTGGATAGTTTCGATGTAATACGCAAATTGAAATTATTCCGGTGCATATTGTTATTGGGAACAATCCCCTGAGCCTGTGTATTGGTATAAGAAAAATACAGCTGTGATTTTTCATTGCCGGTATTAACCGCCAGGGTATTGGCGATATTTGATCCTGTAGCAAAAAAATCCTTGAAGTTATTGGGGTGTGCTATAAAAGGATATTGTGCAGGACCGTCCCAATTGGGATCGGGCGACCAATGTTCCACCATCCTTCCGTCGAGCTTGGGGCCCCATTCGAATTCACTGTTCTTAATATAAGTGCCGGCACTTCCCTGTCCGTATTCCTGCTGGAATTTGGTCAGAATCAACGGTTTTTCAAACATTACGTTGGAAGAAAATTCTACGCCGATCCCTTTTCTGGCTTTTCCTTTTTTGGTAGTAATAACAATAGCTCCGTTGTTGGCTCTTGAACCGTATAAAGCAGTAGCATTAGGCCCTTTCAATACCGTAATGCTGGCAATGTCTTCGGGGTTGAGGTTGCTGATCCCGTCCCCCGTCTGTACCCCGCCGTTCTCGGTGGTGGGGGAGCCGTTGGTGCCATTGGTTATCGGGACCCCGTCCACCACAATCAATGGTTGGTTGTTGCCGTAAATGGACCGGTTTCCGCGAAGCAGAATCCTGGAAGCGGAACCTACCCCCGCATTGGATTTTACCAGATCCAGCCCGGCTACTTTTCCTGCCATGGAATTGGCAACATTTAATTCGCGGGCCTGGGCCAGGTCTTTTACATCCACGTTCTGGGCGGCATAAGCAATCCGCTTTTTCTCTCGTTTAATACCCAGAGATGTTACCACCACTTCGTCCACAGCGATGGCACTGGGCTCGAGTTTTACGTCTATAACGCTTTGATTGCCGACAGGGATAGTGACGGTAGTGTACCCCACAAATGAAAACTGAAGAACGGCATCGCTGCCCGGAACTTTGAGGGAATATTTACCGTCCACATCCGTGATGGTCCCGGTGGTGGTGCCTTGTATCAGAACTGTCACACCTACCAGAGGAGAACCATCTTCAGAATCGGTAACGGTTCCCGTCACTGTTCTCTCCTGTGCAAAAGAAGCAGAAACAAAAAAGAACAGAATAAAAATACTGTAAAGATAAACCTTTACGTACCTTTTTAAAAAATACAATGATTTAACTACCATAGGATGATTGATTAGGTTAATAAAAAAGTTAATTGAAT
>CAZYPI010000243.1:2953-4482 GCA_964649335.1 uncultured Rikenellaceae bacterium
CGGTCATTCATACATGGCCAGAAATTCCTGTCTGTAGTCTGTCTCTTTTTCAGGGAAGAGGTTGTCAAACGATCTTTTTTCCACCACCCCGTGCTGGAACCGTCTTTTGGGATAAACCGGCATATCGATGCCGGTAACGGCTTTCACCCCGCTTGCCACCACTTCGCCTTTGAGGGTGTACAACTTTTCGTGATCCCAGTCTGTAAGGTCAATGAAAGGAATCCCTTCGGATATCTCAATCACGTTTTCGAGGGTATAGGGGCTGAAAGAATCAAAGCCCAGCAGGTCGGAAGGGGCATAGGTACGCATGTATCCTCTGCTTAATCCTCCGGAATAGGTCAGGGAATGTTTCCATTTGCCCACGCCCCAGCCTTCATGGTAAAGCATCAGGTTATTGAGAACACTGCGTATGGTCAGTTCGGGATTCTCTTCGATCGGATAATCCTTCATGTTTTCATCCCCGCCATCACCGTCCAGCAGATATTTCCATTCCGGATAACGGGCGCGAATCCCTCTGAGCAAGGCCAGGTTCATGGTAGCATCCTGTATATCCAGCGGTTTATAGTCTTCCACTACTTTGATGGCCTCTTTCCAGTTCAGGTCCGAGGAACTGACTTCAACGGGTTCCAGGAAAAGCTCCAGCCCGACGGCTTTCAGAAAATCCCGGGCCTGCCTGAGGTCTTCTCCTTTTCCGTCAATGGTCAGGGTGAATGCCTTCAGTCTGGAAGGGCTCTCTCCCAGCTCCAGCAGGGCATGATAGGTTAACAAAAAGATGGAGCCGCTATCCACGCCGGCCGAGAATGTTACACCCACCGGGCCTTTGCGGGCCTTGTGCCGCAGCCATTTTTTGATCTCTTCATAGACGGTGCCGATGTAAAGTTTACCGATCTCTTCCACACTGAGGCCTTTCAGCCTGTTGCGTTCGGGGGTAAAATAACGTGTGAACTCCGGAGGCGGATCGGGACATCCCAGCAACTCAATGGTGGTGATGTAATGTGCCGGCGCCATCCGGGTATAGGAAGGATGGAACTGATCATCCATGCCTTCCTTTTTCAGATAATCGTATATCGTATCAATGCGTTCGGCAAGCACCAGACATGGGCCGTCTTTGAGCTTGGCGATGAAAAAACGCAACGGCCTGCCGATGGAACGGGCCATGCGAATGGTCTTTCCCTCAACGGAAAACAGGGCAAACTGCCCGTCTATCTTCCTTACTGCCTCCGGGTCACCGGATTTGATGAGCTCTCTGGCTTCTTCGATGCTCATGTTGTAAATGACGTTCTTCGAGGGATCCGTCAGATCCACAATCCGGTTTACATATTCTTTGTGTACCATGCTGAATAAAAATTAATAATGAAAATTTATTGTCAGGGGGTAAAATTAATAAATAGTTTATCAGGTTATCCTGCAAGGCCGGATTTTCTCTTTTTTTCAGATGAATTACTGTTATTTTTGTCGGTGATGGCAGCGATCCGGTTACATATTGGTAAAACGACGGTTGTTTTTGATGATTCCCGGCCACTCCGCGA
>CAZYPI010000244.1:0-4437 GCA_964649335.1 uncultured Rikenellaceae bacterium
TTTGTCTTTTTACTTTTGTCTTTTATCTTTCCTCTTTAACCCAGCACCAAGCACCCCGGAGGATTTAAGAATAACGAACAAGGATTGAAGATCTAAGAAGATAAATCACTCAAAGTACGGCTTCGCCGGGCAAACAGACTGCAGCCTTAGCCTAAGCCTCAGCCTTCTTCCACCGCCTCCATTTCATCCTTCAGGAAACCAACCAGTTCCTGCACATAGGGCAGGCTGAAGTCGAAACGGATGCCGGCGGTTTGATAGATCTCCGGGATCGGCCGGGAGTAGCCCAGCGCCAGAGCGTCCATATATTGCCGGAGGGTCTTTTCCGGATCGTGGCGGTAGTTTTTCCAGACGGCCAGGGCGCCGAGCTGGGCGATGCCGTATTCGATGTAATAGAATGGCACCTCAAAAAGATGCAGCTGCGTCTGCCAGGAATGGCCCCGGTACTCTTCAAAGCCGCTCCAGTCCACCACTGACGAAGAAAAATCCTTCATGATGGCCAGCCAGGCCTCATTCCTTTCCCCGAAGGCATGTCCCGGGTGGGTATAGAGCCAGTGCTGGAACTTGTCAATGGCGGCGATCCAGGGCAGGATGCGGATGATCCCTTCCAGTTGTTCTTTTTTGGCCCGCAGCAGCTCTTCCTTATTCCTGAAAAACACATCCCACCGGTCCATGGAGATCAGCTCCATAGACATGGAAGCCAGCTCGGCCACCTCGGCGGGCAGTTCTTTGTATTCTACCAGATTGATCTCCCGGCTCAGCCAGGAGTGTATGGCGTGGCCGCCCTCATGGAAGATGGTCTCCAGATCCCGCAGGTTGCCGGTGGCATTCATATAGATAAACGGCAGGTTGCTCTCGTAGAGGGGATAGTTAAAGCCTCCCGGCGCTTTGTTTTTCCGGGAGTCCAGGTCGAGGTAACCCTCGCGGTTCATGGTGCGCAGCAGCTCTCCGAAGAGGGGATGTATCCTGCCGAAGGCCTCCGAGGCCTTTGCCACCAGCTCCTCCACCTTGCCGAAAGGCTTCAGCGGCGGACGCCCCTGGGGGTCGTGTTCCAGATCGTAAGGCCGCAGACGATCCGTTTTCATCTCTTCCCTGCGCCGGATATGCATCTGCTCCACCAGGGGGATGACGGTTTGTCGTATGGACTCATGAAAGGCTTCACAGTCGCTCACGGTATAGTCAAAGCGTCCCAGCTCGGCAAAACGGTAATCGCGGTAATTGCCGAACCCGGCATTGTGTGCCACCTCAGTTCGTTTTTCTATGAGGGTGCTGAAAAGCTTCTGCAACGCCTCCGCATCCTGCAAACGCCGTTGTGTGATCTTCAGAAAAGCCTCTTTCCGCAGGGCCCGGTTTGGTTCTTTCAGGTAGTTGGAGGCCTGCTGCAGCGTCAGCTCCTTTCCTTCCAGGGTGACGGTCATCTGCGAGGCGATCTTCCCGTATTCCTGTTCCAACACCTGCAGCTCAGCCTGCAACGGCACATTCTCCTCGCGGAACAGGTCGTGGCGGTTTTTCACCGTACGCAGCAACACCTCGTACTTTTCCGGGTCGAGGTGTGACAGGAGCGGATGCGAGAGAAATTTATCATCCAGCTTATCGGACCATTTCGAGATCTCCGGTTCGATCTCTTTCACAAACACCTCAAAGGCTTCGGCATACTCCCGGTTGTCGGTATGGCAGTTCATGCGGATATAGCGCCAGGCCATCTCTTCCTCCAGCACGAAGGCCAGCTCACTGCGGTCGGCCAACCACCGCTCCAGCTCTTCCGGCCGTTTCATCTCCCGGTTATATAGATCTTCAAACCAGGGTTGTACATCTTCCCACTTTGTGATCTTCAGCCCGTCCGGCAGAAAATGCCTCTTCAACCGGGCCGTTGTCAGCTCGTTGTCACTCATCTTCAGAAAAATTAAATGATTGAATAAAATTATGCTTTATCTCCCTCATCCGGGGTTTCCGGTTCATCCTGTTCCTTCTGCCCTTTCGTTTTCTCCTTGTTGCCGTTTTCCGTGGCGGCAGGATCTCCTGATTTTTTGTCCTCTGTTTCTTCCTCCTCTTCAAACGAGAGCAGATCATTCTTCTGCAGCAGGTTATACCACGAGAAGATTTTCCTGATATCGGAGAGATACACTCTTTCACGGTTATAATCGGGCACTACCTCTGCGAAATAGCTCTTCAGTTCTTCGGAGTCTGCCTTGGGGGAGATACTTTCCTTTCCCTCTTCTTTTTCGAAGATGGCTTTGAAAACATCTTTCAGGGGGATATCTTTTTCATTGGTAAAGACGGATATTTCTTCCAGCGAGTTGATCCTTTCGGTGGTAAAGGCGCTGGTTCTCTTTCCCGTTTCGATATTCTCCACGATGATGGCATTGCGGCCCTGCTTCACAAACTTATACAGCCCGGGTTTCCCCGAGATTGCCATAATGTCTTTCATATCCATGATAAAAAATATTTTAATTTTCTTCGACGATCAAATAACATTGCAAATCTAACGAAATCCCGGTAAATATAGTATGAACCGCCAAAAAACCGTTCATTGCGGGGATGGTTCACTTTATGCCTCTTTCTTTTTTGATGGTTTCATAGGCCTCGTTGATCTTCCGGAACTTCTCCTCAGCCGTTTTCCTGAACTCTTCGCCGAGGTAGCTGACCTTGTCGGGATGATATTCCACCGCCATTTTCCGGTAGGCCTTTTTCACCTCCTCGTCTGTGGCTCTTCTGTCGATACCCAGAATCCGGTATGCCGCATCGGTATCGGGGACGAACATGGCCCTGATGGATTTACGATCGGCTTCCGTCACGCCCATATTGACGGCGATCAGCTCGATCATCTCCAGTTCTTTGGGATGCAGTATCTTGTCGGCGCCCGAGAGGCCGTAGAGCAGGTGCAGCAGTTGCAGACGTCCGGGATAGTCGAGATAGCGGCTGATCTGGATGCTCACATCTCTCACGGGGATATCCTGTTTCAGGATATCCCGCAGCATGATCACGGCTTCGCGGGCTCTTTCCGGGCCCAGTGATCTTCTGAGGTACTCCTTGACATAATCCAGTTCGGAGCGCACCACTTTTCCGTCGGCTTTCATCACGGCTGCCAGCAGCACCAGCAGACTGACGGAAAAATCACCTGTGGTGGTACGGCCGGGTTGCAAACGTTTCGTATCCGTAGCATTGTCATAGATAGATCCGATCATGAATCCCAGGATCCCTCCCAGCGGTCCCAGAAAAGCCCATCCCAGACCGCCGCCTATCCATTTTCCGAATTTGCCCATTTTCTCAAAATTATGAATCTAATAAATCATTATGTACTTTCAGTATCTGTGGCAACAGCATTCTTTTCCCGTCATTCACCAGGGTATAGTCCGCCCGTTGACGGCGTTCTTTTTCGGTCATCTGGCTGCGCATCCTTTTTCTGATCTCCTCCGGGTGCATGTTGTCTCTTTGCACAAGTCGTGCCATTCTCTCGCGCACGGGGGCATAGACGTTGATCACCCGGTCGAGAAAACGGTCGGCCCCGCTTTCAAAGATGATCGCAGCCTCCTGGATAACGTAAGGTTTGTCCTGATATTTTTCCGTCCACCGTTCGAAGTCATCAAAAACGGCAGGATGCACGAGACTGTTTATCCGGTGCCGCATGGCCGGGTCGCGGAAGATGACCTGTGCCACGTAGGGACGGTTCAGTTCACCGTTGCGGTACACCTCTTTCCCCAGCAATTCACTCAGTGCCTCACGGAGTGACGGCGACTGCGTCATCAGCTCTTTGGCCCGGACATCGGCGTGATACACAGGCACCCCCAGATGTCCGAACACCCGGCACACATAAGATTTTCCACTGCCTATACCGCCAGTCACCCCTACCCTTTTCACCGTAATTTTTCGATTAGATATTCCACTCTTCCCGGATCGAGGCGTACAAACTCAACATAATCCGGTTTCCGGACCAGCTTAACCACCACCTTACCGGAGCGGTCGTTAACGACATCTTCATAATCCACCTGTGCGGTAAAAAGTTCCGGCAGCATTTTTTTATACCGGCTCAGTCCTACATGAAATGTAATCTTCACCCTGGGAGGAAACAGTACCAGCCGGACACTGTCGGGCACATGGATCGTTTCCACAGGGATCTCAAATTCGGCTTCGGTAAACTGCTCCGCCTCCACTTTTATCCTCACTGTTTTCACCGGTATTTTTACTTTACTTATCTGCAATACCGGTAATATTTTCACAAAGGAATCAGCCACCTCTGTGAATTCGGCATGTTCCGTTGATATTTTCCTCAAGGTATCGAGGATGACGGCCGGACCGGATACCAGCACCGAATCAGGGGATACCTGCACCGGTTTCCTGAGGATGAACTGGCGGGCCAGCGTGATCTTTATATCCGGCGATACGGGCAATTTTTTCTTTACGAGCGTATCGAAAACAAAATATAACGTATCGGGCCGGATG
>CAZYPI010000245.1:0-4430 GCA_964649335.1 uncultured Rikenellaceae bacterium
TCCGTTTTCCAGCTCCAGCGTCCTTTTGGTCACATGATCCAGCAGCGCCCGGTCGTGAGACACCAGCACCAGCGCCCCCCGGAAAGAGGTGAAATAATCTTCCAGCCACTGTATAGACTCAATATCCAGGTGATTGGTCGGCTCATCCAGCAACAGCACGTCGGGGTGTTGCAGCAGCACTTTGGCCAGCTCGATACGCATGCGCCATCCTCCGCTGAAAGTGCCGGTGGGCTTGTCAAAATCTCCCGGCATGAAACCCAGTCCGCTCAGGGTCCTGCCGACCAGCAACTCCTTCCGGCCGCCCTCCAGCAGATGAAACCGCTCGGTCTTCTCTGCCAGCCGCTCTGCCAGCTTCATGTACTCCTCCGTATGATAATCCTCCCGCCTGCTCAGCTCCCGCGTGAGCCTGTCGATTTCCTTTTCCAGCATATTCAGCTCGGTCAGTGACGAGGCCACCTCCTCAAATACCGACTGTGTATCGCGTATACGTATATGCTGCGGCAGATAACCGAGGCGCAGGCCTCCGGGTCGGCTGACACGTCCTGTGTCCGGCGTCAGCTCACCCGCCAGCACCTTCAGCAGGGTGGTCTTGCCCGTACCGTTCAGACCCGTCAGGCCGATACGGTCCTGCTCACGCACATTGAACGTCACCCCCGCAAACAGCTTACGGGCACCAAAATATACGGATATGTCGGAAACGGAAATCATGCTCCGGCAAAGATAATAATTTGAGCGAGGAGGTTTGAGATTTGATATATGAGATATGAGAAATGAGCGATGAGATATGAGAAATGAGCGATGAAAAAACCTGTCAGTGTACCGGCGAAGCCGGTTCCTGACAGCGTTATGAGCAGGAAGGATTGGATGATTGGATGATTGGTTGATTGGTTGATTGGATGAGCATAGGGCAAAGGGCAAAAGGAAGGAATGGGAACACGGATGCCCTTGCGCTGCGCACCGGGCATACACGGATGAAACAGATGTTCACGGATTTTATCTGTGAAAATCTGTTGCATCTGTGTTATCAGTGTTCTAAGATAAGCTGAAAGGTTGAAGGGTGGAGCTATTACGCAGAGGGACACAAAGGTTCCGCAAAGGGCCGCAAAGAGTAAAGAGACAAGAACCCCGCCGTCGCTCCTACGTCGCTATTGCGGGCAAAGCAAGAGCCAAGTGATGAGCGATGAGAGAAGAGCCTCAAACATCCGATCCCTTTTTCCCCGAAAGGAGATAATCCACGGCATAGAGCGGGATGACATCAATATTTCCGTAAGAAGAAAAATTTTCCATGGAGATACGAACCCCGTAATCGACCTTTTTTTCTTTCATAAAAAGATACATACTTCGCATGGCCCCTTTGGTACCGGCTTTCACCTCAACCGGGATGATATTCCCATCGACGGCAAATAAATAATCTATTTCAGCATTACTGTTCCTGGCCTCTCTGTGCCAGTAATACAACCCGGCCTGTTGATAAGGAGACTGATATTTCAGCCATTCCAGCCCCACAAACATCTCAGCTACATTGCCTTTATTGATAATATGAAACTCTTTGGAAAGAAAAAAATCACGCACACTCAGATTCAACATTCTGAGATAAATGCCTGTGTCGAAAATCAGCATCTTTTGTTTCCGTAAATTGACTTCCGCACCCAGCGGCAGGCCGTTTGCAGAAGTGTGTATCACAGGGATCACCAAACCGGCTTTGACAAGTATTTGCAGTGCTTCCTTAATCTGCTGGCTGTTGGCCTGTACCGGAGCTTTGGCATAAACAAACTTACGGGTGGCCTGTAACACTACTGCTTCAAACACCTCCCGTATCCGCCCGGCGGGAACCCTTTTCTTGTATTTGGCAAAATCATCATGATAAGAAATCATCAGATCATCCTGGACACGCCGGCACTCAGGAATGTCACGTGTTTGCAGATATACGGAGACCACCTCTGGCATCCCTCCCAGAATAAGGTGTTTTACCAGGTATCCCGTTAGTTTTTCATGAAGAGGAGGAGCAAGAGGACGACCGGGGCCGGCGTTGCGCTTTATCCGGAGCAGCTTTTCTTCGCCGAAAGCCATTAGAAATTCATCAAACGACAGCGGATACATAAACAATGACCGGATCCTGCCCACACCAAACGAAGGAATCTCAGACATAGCAAACTCCAAGAGCGAACCGGCAGCAATTACATGCAAACCGGGAGTCTGCTCATAGAAAAAACGCAAAGACTGCAAGGCAGGAAGACAGGCCTGAATCTCATCAAAAAACAAAAGGGTCCTTCCGGCCAAAACAGGTATGTTATAAATGGCCGAAAGATCCTCCACAATGGAAGAAATCGTAAAATCCCTATCAAACAAGGCACAAATACTTTTATCCGACTCAAAATTTATTTCGATAAAATATTCAAATTCTTCTCCAAGATGACGAACGGTTCTCGTCTTACCTACCTGCCGTGCACCTCTCAATAGTAAGGGCTTGCGCCCGGTTGTATTTTTCCATGTAAATAACTCCCTGTCTATCTCCCTATGAATATACATCACACAACATTTTTATAACTTACTTAATCCCAAATGAACAATAGAGTTATTGAAAATAGCTCTATTGCGCATAAGGCCAAAGGCCGCATTGGGTTAACCCTGACAA
This sequence comes from uncultured Rikenellaceae bacterium, assembly GCA_964649335.1. Lineage (GTDB taxonomy): Bacteria > Bacteroidota > Bacteroidia > Bacteroidales > VadinHA17 > DRPN01. The sequence goes on from CAZYPI010000245.1 coordinate 2,636, forward strand.
GAAAATCCAAGGCAATATTACATTATTTTTTAATATTTTCCAAGGTTATAAACTAACATATTTCAATATTATCCAAGGTAATTCCCTACTTCTTCTTCTCGTGTCAGGGAGTGATTAGTTCCGGTTTCGCTTCGGATACTTGCCTACAGCGAACAAAGAAAGAGCATTGAGAAATGAAAGAGAATGAATGATTGGGTGATTGGTTGATTGAATGCTTTGCCCACCGTAGCCGGAGGCGAAGGCGGGCTTTGCCCGCCGTAGCTTAAGGCGAAGGCGGGTTTGTGGTTTGGTAGCCCTGCGGGCTGTTTGTAGCCGTAGCGTAGCGAAGGCCCTGACATCCGAAGGATCGTCAGGGTTTGAGGTTAGTAGTTTCTGTTGTTTCTGTTGTTTTTTATTTGAATCTGTTATGCAAAGAGCAAAGGGCAAAGGGCATAGGGGTGAGAGCCAAAAGCAAAGTGATGAGCGAGGGGAAAACCTGTCAGTGTGGCGGCGCAGCCGGCTCCTGACAGCGTTATACGGGGGAGGGATTGGATGATTGGATGATTGGATGATTGGATAAAAGACAAACAGGGTAAGTGATGAGAGACGGAATTCAATATTATTAAAAAAAACTATTTTATTTCATCCATTCCTCTTATTTTTGAGATCTATCGATTATTAACGATTAATGATCTGCCGTTATGAAACACATGGTAGCCTTTCTTCAGATTCTGCTTTTGACCCTGGGCCTTTCGGCACAGGAGAACCTGGTCAATCCGGAAAAACTGCAGGAATTCCGGGACATAAAATTCGGTATGTTCGTCCACTGGGGACCCGTGACACTCAGGGGTACGGAGATCGGTTGGTCCCGGGGACGTGAGGTGCCGGTCAGTGACTACGACAACCTGTACAAAGAGTTCAACCCTGTGCTCTTCGATGCCGACACCTGGATAAAAACCGCCAAAGAGGCCGGCATGAAATATTTTGTGATGGTCACACGCCACCACGACGGGTTCTCACTCTGGGATACAAAATATTCCGGTTACAACATCATGAACACACCCTATGGGAAGGATGTGCTGCAACAACTGAAAAATGCCTGCGACAAATACGGCATCCTGTTCGGCACCTATTACTCCATCTGCGACTGGCATAATCCCTGGTATCCGGTCTCAAATGTGGCGGGGCTGGAAAAACCGGACGCCGATATGAGTAAGTTTTATGAATACATAAAAAACCAGACCAAAGAACTGATCGAAAATTATCACACCCAAATACTCTGGTTCGACGGGGAGTGGGAAAAACCGTGGACCCACGAACTTGGACAGGATTTTTATAAATATCTGAAAGGGCTGAACCCAGATATACTGATAAACAACCGCGTTGACAAAGGACGCAAAGGCATGGAGGGGGCTACCGTGTCCAAAGAATTTGCAGGTGATTTTTACACGCCGGAGCAGCGGGTCGGCGCCTACAACATCGACGAGCCGTGGGAATCATGCATAACCATCGGCAAACAATGGGCCTGGAAACCCAATGATAAGCTGAAAACCTATGATGAGATACTCAAAATACTGCTGAAAACAGCCGGCGGCGGCGGAAACCTGCTGCTGAACGTAAGCCCCATGCTTGACGGCAGGATGGAGCAACGGCAGATCAATCTCCTGGCACAGGTGGGCCGCTGGCTTAAGGAATACGGCGATGCCGTGTACGGAACCACGGGCGGACCGTACAAACCCACAGAAACACTCGTGTCAACAAGAAAAGGAAAGAGGATCTTCCTCTTTGTCTTTGACAACAGCGAAAATGAACTGAC
>CAZYPI010000246.1:0-4428 GCA_964649335.1 uncultured Rikenellaceae bacterium
AAGGCGTAGGCATTTTGCCCAGGTAGTAAATACAGGACCCCGAGATCACCGGGATCAGCATGCCGATCGTGTTCTCGTAAGTATGCGACAGGGGCAGGATCGAGAGAAAACGATCGTACGGTCCGATGGGATGCACTTTCTTCCCTTTCAGGGCATTGAACACCAGGTTGCGGTGGGTAAGCATCACCCCTTTCGATTTTCCGGTGGTGCCGGAGGTGTAGATGATGGCGGCCAGATCGTCCTCTCTCACCTCATATTCTTTCTGCGGGAGGGCTCCCTCCTCATACCGGAGGTCCGTCTCTTCGCCCCCGATCACGGCAAAATCTTCCATAGCCAGCACATAACGCAGCGATGCAGGGAGGTTGTCCTGCGTTTTTCTGCGCAGCCCTGCCGACACAATCAGCGCCTTGGTGCCGGAATGGGTCAGGATATGGCCGATCTCACGCGGGGTGAAGTCGGGCAGCAGCGGCACCACCACCCCTCCCATCGAGGCGACGGCAAAATAAGCAACGACCCAGTGAGGCATGTTGGTGCCGAGGAGGGCCACCTTGTCGCCGGGATGTATTCCGCATTTCTCCAGCAGCGCCATCAGTGCCCTGCGGCGGGCATCCGTCTCGGCCCAGGTGAGCGGCCTGTCCCCCACCAGCGCCAGGGCATCATGCTCCGGGTAGGCGGAGACAGTCCTGTCGAACACGAAAGGTAACGTCATGGTTATCTTCTCGTCCATCACGATGGCTTTATATTGTCAGATAAGATTCCGCTTCAGCGCGATCATTTTCAGAGCGGTGACGGCCGCTTCCACACCTTTGTTGCCGTGCTTGCCGCCGGCACGGTCGAGGGCCTGCTGCATGGTGGAGGTGGTGAGCACCCCGAAAACAAAAGGAATATCATATTTGATATTCAACTGGGTGATCCCCGCGGTGACCCCCTGGCAGATATAAGTAAAATGAGGGGTCTCTCCCTGGATGACACACCCTATGCAGATCACGCCGTCCACATCCGAATACTCGGCCATCCACTGTGCGCCCAGCGTCAGCTCGAAGCTGCCCGGCACCCGTTCGACCAGGATATCCTCCTCCCGCACGCCATACTTGCGCAGCGTCTCCACGGCCCCTTCAGCCAGCACGCCGGTGACGGCATCGTTCCACTCCGATACGACAATGCCTACCTTCATCCCCTCACCCGAAGGGACGGCATCGGGGTCATAATCGGAGAGATTCTTTTTTTTTGCGGACGGCATACCAGATATGTTTATTTCCCGGAGGCAGCCAGTTCTTTGGATAACTCCACACGCGTGATGAACTTTTCTATATTCTGCGCTTCCCGGCTTTCGGGATATTTATCCTTGATCTTATTATACACCTCGAGGGCTTTGTCATAATCCTTCAGCTCCTCCAGCACCTCTCCCGCCTTCATCAGATAGACGGGTGTCACAAAACCCGCCCCGGTCTTACCGGCGGCTTTGAGGTAATACTCCAGGGCTTTTTTCTTATCGCCGAGTTGCATCCACGCATCGCCGGTGGCCCCCAGGGCCACCACCGAGACCATCAGGTCCTTGCTGTGAAATTTGGTCAGGTAAGCAATGGCATCCTCATACTGCCCCAGACGCAGATAACTGATGCCGGCATAGTATTTGGCCAGGCTGGCTGCTTTGGTGATCTTGTACTGGTCGATAATATCCAGGAAACCCAGGTTGTTGCCGTCGCCGTTCAGCGCCAGGTTGAAAGAGTCTTTCTCAAAATAGTCCTCCGCCACATACATCTGCGTCAACGCCTCTTTGTATTTGGGCTGCACCACCATCCTCCTGAAAAAGGTATAACCCACGACGATCACCACGATGATGCCGACGATGATCGTCAGGATCTTCTGGTTGTCCTCGATAAACTGCTCGGTGCGGGTTAAAGCTTCTTCAAAACTTTCTACCTGTTTTTCCGTTTTTTGTATTTTCTTCTTCGTTTCCTTCTTGACCATTCTCTTGCGATTTAATTTCCGCAAAAGTAATGGTTTTGTTTCTTTTATAAAACGGACTGCCCATATTTTTATATTTTTGTTCCGCACTCATCCGGATAATATCATGAACGACCTGTATCTCAACAAATTATCATTAATACAGTTTAAGAACTACGAAGAAGCCTCTCTGGAGTTTTCTCCGAAAATCAATTGTCTGGTGGGAGATAACGGTGTCGGGAAGACCAATTTGCTGGATGCCATCCATTATCTTTCGCTCACCAAAAGCTTTTTCAACAACATTGATCAGCAGAACATACAGCACGGAAAAGAGTTCTTCGTGATCCAGGGGGAGTTTATCAGAAACGGCCATGCCGAGAAGATTTTCTGCAGCGTCCGGCAGAATAAAAAGAAGATCGTCAGGCGCAACAACAAGGACTATGAGCGTTTTGCCGATCATATCGGTCTTTTCCCGGTGGTGATGATCTCACCGGCCGACAGCAGTCTGATCCTGGAAGGCAGCGAACAGCGGCGCCGTTTTATGGATACGGTCATCTCTCTTTATGATAAACAGTACCTGCATGCCCTGATCCGGTATAACCGGGCGCTGATGCAACGCAACAAGCTGCTGAAACAGTTCGAATTCAAAAGGGAAAATTTTTGGGACGAACTGGAGCTGTGGGACACCCAGCTTGTCGTGCCTGGAAATGAGATCTACCGGAAGAGAAAAGAGTTCATCGAAAAGATCATCCCGGTGTTTCAGGAGTATTACAACACCATCGCCGAAGAAAAAGAGCAGGTGGGCCTGGAATACCGCTCGCCGCTTCATGAGCAGGATTTTGAGAGTCTGCTTGCCGCCAACCGTGACAAGGATCGCGTGATGCAGTTCACCACCGCCGGCATCCACAAAGACGACCTGGTGATGACCCTCAACGGCCATCCCCTGAAAAAGACCGGCTCGCAGGGACAACAGAAGACCTTCCTGGTGGCGCTGAAATTTGCCAAATTCGGCTTTATCCGCGATCTGACCGGCACCAGACCCGTCTTGCTTTTGGATGATATTTTTGATAAATTTGATGCGCACAGGGTTTTCCAGATCATCCGCATGGTGGCCCGCAACGAGTTCGGGCAGATCTTCATCACCGACACTCATCTGGAACATCTGGAAAACATCCTGAAGGAACTGGACACGGATTATAAAGTATTCAAGATCAACGAAGAGATAAAGACCATCCTGCCGGGAAAGAAAAATTAAATGACCCCCTCCCCTGCCCTCCCCCTCGGCGAGGGGGAGGGAGTTAACAAAAAAGGCTGAAAAAGAATGTAAACACGATTATAAACAAGTGAAACGGACCAACACACAAAGCATACGCGAGGTGATCCAACAGTACCTCGAGGAGCTGCAGATCGACCGCAAGCTGCGGGAGGTGTCGCTGGTGAATCAATGGGAGGAACTGGTGGGGAAGATCATCGCCTCCAAAACCGGCCGCATCTACATCCGCAACGGGGTATTGTATGTGCACATCCGGTCGTCGGTGGTCAAACATGAGCTGATGATGATCCGGGAAGAACTGATCGAAGCCCTGAACCGGCGGGCCGGCGAAGATCTGGTGAAGGAGATTGTCTTTAAGTAGAGGCGCAAGGCCTTGCGCCTCAAAAGAAATAACCTGTCAGCGTGCCGGCGCAGCCGCTTCCTGACAGTGTTGGGATTAGGAAGGATTGGTTGATTGGTTGATTGGTTGATTGGTTGAGAGAGGAAGCGATGAGAAATGAGATATGAGAAAAGAGATAAACAAAAAACGGTTCGTAGAGGCGCAAGGCCTTGCGCCTCAAAAGAAAAAACCTGTCAGCGTACCGGCGCAGCCGGTTCCTGACAGTGTTACGCGCGGGGGAAGATGAAGAGGTGAGAATGTAATGAACCGCAAACGGGGAGATTGACAGTTTCATGGCAGGCAAACGAAAATATACCCGGTGGCTTACGGTGGTGATCCTGGCGGCGGGCGTTGTGCTGATCCTTTACGGTCTGCATATCAGTCCCGCCGATATTCTTTCCGGGTTGATCCGCCGGCCCGCGCTGGAGATCAACGATATCACGGACGGCTATCCGGCAACGCCCTCCGGCACCCCGGCCCGGATACTCCGGTACGGCAGCTTTCACCTGCAATACGACACGGCCTCCAGGCAGGCCACATGGACAGCATATATCCTCACGCGTGACATGGTGGAGCATGCCGACTATCCCCGCACGGACAACTTCAGGCCGGACACAGCCCTGAGCCGCAACATCTCGGCTTCACTGGCCGATTACCGCCGTTCGGGCTATGACCGGGGGCATCTCGTGCCGGCCGGCGATATGAAATGGTCGCCGGAGGCCATGAGTGAGACCTTCCTGCTCACCAATATCTCACCGCAGGCGCCCGGACTGAACCGCAGGATATGGAAGAACCTGGAAACACAAGTGCGCCGGTGGGCCGTCACCAA
>CAZYPI010000247.1:0-4417 GCA_964649335.1 uncultured Rikenellaceae bacterium
CTCTCAGTCCGTCGCTCAGGTAGGTGATGCGCTCGGCCGTGATCGAATCCAGATAACGGTACTTTTCCTTCAGCACCCTCTTTCCGTCCTGTTGTTCATACAGCCGTTCCTGCAGCTCCGGCAGGTTCTTCAGGTCGATTAGATGACGGCTGACGATCTTCCCGTCCTGTGCAATAGCGTTCAGGGCGGTCAGAAGCAGTAGTGTGATCAGGAGTGATTTCATAGTGTGTTTTTTTTATATTTGCTAATGTTGAGGCGCAAAATCATGCGCCTTAACATCATCGCTTCATCCTTCAAAAGGCTAAAGCTCAAAGTTTGTGGTTCTTTCGCATTATCTCTTCATCTCTTTATCGCTTCATCGCCTTATCATCTTCTCCCTGTCCATTATCTTCCCATTCAGTATCAGCGTATGTATCTTCTGCAGGTTCTCCAGGTTCTCCACCGGGTTTTCGTCGAGGATGAGGAGGCTGGCGTTGAATCCTTTTTTGAGGTAACCTGTTTTCCAGCCGTAGGCCTCATGGAAGTTGGCCGTGGCGGCGGCCAGCGCTTCGCGGTTGGTCAGACCGGTACGGTGGAGCAGCTCCAGTTCGGTGTGCAGGGAGATGCCCGGCATGGTGCCCCACACGTCGGTGGCGCTGCCGGCCAGACAGCGGGCGCCGGCAGCATGATACACCGCCTCGATACGCATCTGTTGCAGGGCCAGGGCCGTGTAGTTCTTCTGTACCTCCGGAAGATAATCATGATTTCCGGTCACGGAGTCGGCCGGATTGTTGATATCGGCCGGATCCAGGATGCGGGCCACGGGGAAATCCCACGGATTCTTGTGCTCCGGCAGGTCGAGATACAGGAGGCTCAGCGTGGGCTGGAGGAAGCTGTGCGAAGCGGCCAGGTCGCGGCCGTACTGCCGTATCTCCGGGGCGGCAGGGTCGAGAGAGGCCAGCCACCGGTAATATGTCCATTTGGGTGAGTCCATGTCGTTGCTAAAGGGGTGATCCGCAACGGCGGCAGCCATAGGGCGGGGCGCCAGCTCCAGGGAGTAACGGGTGAGATGCACGAAGGTCTCCACGCCGGCATCCATGGCTTCATGGTAGGAGGTATGGCCCAGCTCGCCGATGCAGTTCATCCCCAGCGCATGGGCCCGTTTGACCAGCCGGCGCAGTTGCTCCGGATGCAAAGCATACATGAGCAGTACCACACGGTAACCTTCTTTGTGCAGGCTGTCAAGTTGTGCCAGGGCATGCTCTGTAGTGACCGGCTCCTCACCGATACCCTCAAGATGGTAAATATTGGGCGAAGGGGAGGCCCCGGCATAAAAATCACCCCGCCGGCCGCCGTCCACTTCCAAAAGGTGGGTGACGCCCATATACAGATATGCGTTGGCATAGGCCTGGTTGTTCAGCACACCGAAGCCGTCGGTGAGACCGGGCAGGATGAACTTGCCGGTAGCATCCACCGTGCGGATGCCTTTGGGGTGAGGAGACTGCGGCTCTCCCGCACCGGCTTCCACGATCGTGTCTCCGTGAATCAGCACGAAGCCGTTTGCCAGGTCTCCGGAGTCCTGTCCGTAGTGAGACACATCAATGAGCATCCCGCCACGTACCAACAGCCAGGAATCATCCGGGGCAGGTGAGTGGCATTGTTGAAAAAGGAGAAGAAAACCGGGAAGAACAAATAGTAAAAACCAATTCTTTTTTTTCATATTGTGATGTTTTGACTTGTTGTGCCGGGCAGGGGGCTTGATACCGGGTGCTGGGTACTGGGTGCTGGGTGCTGGGTCATTTGAATCTTGTCTCTTGTCTCTTGTCTCTTGTCTCTTGTCTCTTCAATTCACCCTTCACCCTTCACCCTTCGGGCTTCCTAAAACGTTGCGCCGTTCCATCCGAACAGATGCCTTTCGGCATTGGAGAATTCGATATATATCCTGTCTTGAGGAACCCCCAGCTTTTTTTCGAGGAAAGAGCAGATCGCTGACGACAGCTCTGCCGTTTCCTCTTCCGGCAGACCGATGCTTTTGAGTTCGACCCACGCCGCCGGTTCGCGGCTCCCGGCAAACATCATCTCCGTCCCGGATTCGGGAATGACCATGATGTATTGTGCCGGCTTATGCAGAATACCGCTTAACAGGGAGGTGGCTTCCTGCATGAATCCTTCCCGGTCTTCGATGACCGCATTCGTTTGTACTTTTAATACTGGCATGATGTTATTGGTTTAATTTTTTACAAAGATGAGAAAAATAAGCATATGTTATTTCTTTGATAATATTATAGCGTTAGAAAGTTCAAGTTTTAAGAACCTTTATTATCTTTGAATGCAGGTATTCTAAAAATGAAGGTGTCGGAGATCCTTAACCGTAAGCGCAAATTAACGGTGGATATGATCAGAAAACTTACAAAAAAATTAAACCTGTCGGCAGAGTTATTGATAAAGGATTATCAATTGAACCGGCAATGAAAATATTGCCTGAAACGGGAATAACTTTGGTTATTAGCATATCGATCCGTGGTTATTCTTTTAGATAATCCTAAAAATGTTTACATTTGAGAAATAGATATTAATAAACGAAATAATGAAAAGTCAAAAACGATCTCTATGGTTTCTTCTGGTTACAGTGATTATATGGCAATGGAGTGCTTTATATGCTTTTACACAGGCAGATCAACTCAATTGTTTTTCCGTGCTGGCCGGCCGGGATGCCACGGTGAACCATGCCGTCTTGTTTGCCCACAATGAGGATGACGGCGGCGAGGTGGTGGTACGCTGGTTTAAGGTGCCTGAAAGGGAGTTTGGGCAGGAAGAAAAAATCATCCTGGAACATGGGGGGGAGGAGCCCCAGGTTTCCCATACGCTGGCTTATTTGTGGATGGAGATCCCGGGATACCGCTTTTCCGACGGCTTTATGAATGAGGCCGGGGTGGTGATCGCCTCCGATGCCTGTGGATCGCGTGAGGACAAGCCGGAGCTTACCGGCGGAGGCATTACCTGGAACCTGCGCCGGCTGATGGCCGAACGGGCACACAGCGCCCGCGAAGCCGTGAAGATCGGCGGAGCACTGGTGGAGAAATACGGCTACGCCTCCTCCGGACGTACTTACTGCATCGCCGGTCCCAAAGAGGCATGGATGCTGTCGGTGGTTAACGGAAAACACTGGGTGGCACAACGCATCCCCGATGACGAGGTGGCCATCATACCCAATTACTTTACGATCACCCGCGTGGATCTGAAAGATACGGTGAACTTCTACGGCTCTGCCGACCTTATAGAATATGCCGTGAAAAGAGGCTGGTATGATCCGGTAAAGGACGGGGTGTTCAGCTTCAGGGACGTTTACGGAAGAAAGTCCAACCTGGAAAACCGGCGGAATATTACCCGGGAATGGGCCGCCCTGAACATCCTCTCGGAAAAACAGTATAAGCTGGAAGAGTCTTTTCCGTTCAGTTTTAAACCGGCCCAAAAGGTGACGGTGCCCCTGCTGATGACGATTCTGCGGAATCATTATGAAGGCACACCTCTGGATCTGACCGACGGTTATAAAAAAGGCAGTCCTCATTACACAAAAGAACGTACGATATGTACAGCCACCACACAGTACGGCTTTGTGGCGGAGATCCGTTCCTGGATGCCCCCGGCCCTCGGCGCCGTGATGTGGCTGGCGCCGCGACGCCCCTGCACCCAGGCCTTCACCCCCTGGTATGCCGGGATCACACAGGTGCCGCGCAGTTATGACGGAGGAGACTATAAGAAAGCCCTTGAAAACCATTTCCATCCGGATAAATCGTTATACACTCCGGAGAAGGCTCCCGCTTATTACAGCTTTACGGATTTCTGCCTGTATGCCGACAGCAATTATGCCGCCGTCATTGCCAAAGTGAAACCGGCCAACCTGAAGTTTGAGGAGGATGTGAGGAAAAACATGGAGAGCTTCGAGCGGATGGTGCTGCCTCTCTTCGACAGCGACCCGGTGAAAGCACAGGATATGATCACCAAATTCACCGGCCAGCTGGCCGAAGAAAACCTTAAACGCACTGTCGCTGGAAAGAGATGAAGAATCTTACGTTAGCCAGGTATTTGGAATGCTGAATGATTTACTTGTATCTTGGATCTTGATTCTTGTATCTTAATCAGTGTCTTGCGTAGCATGACGAGCTCGACGAAGTAAACGGATGAAACGGATGTTCACGGATTCTATTGTAAATCATGGCTCATAAATAAAGCCATTAACCTTACTTTTATCTTGTGCCTTTTGTCTTTTATCTTTTATCTGTGGAAATCTGTCGCATCTGTGTCATCTGTGTTCTGAGATAGGTTGAAAGGTTGAGGTGTGGAGTTGTTACGCAGAGGTGCGCAAAGTTTCCGCAAAGGGCTGCAAAGAAGAGCAATGAGCAGAAGGAAAGAATTGAAACACGGATGCCCTTGCGCT
>CAZYPI010000248.1:0-4328 GCA_964649335.1 uncultured Rikenellaceae bacterium
ATTTTGAAAATCTGCAGGACGAAATGGGTGACACCCTGAATATGAAACATTATTTCCCCGAACTGTCAACAAGATAGACTTTACCGTTTTTTTAAGTAAATTTGCTTATCAAAATATTTAATTAACCAACCTGAAAAAACAATGAAAAAAATTACTTTATTATCGTTGATTATTATTAGTCTGCTCTTTCTTCCGTATTGTACTTCATCGAAAAAGAAAGAGGTGAAAGAAGAGGAAAATACGCAGCAAACTGACAGGATGCAATGGTGGAAAGACGCCAAGTTCGGCATGTTCATCCACTGGGGTGTTTATTCGGTGCCGGCGGGGGTGTACAAAGGCCATAAGATCAAAGGCATCGGCGAATGGATCATGAACAAGGCCAAGATCCCCGTGGCGGAATATAAGGAATATGCCAAATCCTTCAATCCGGTAAAATATGATCCGGATGCCTGGGTGGCTCTGGCAAGAGAGGCCGGCATGAAATATATCGTGATCACCTCCAAGCATCATGACGGCTTCGGCATGTTCGACTCGAAAGTGACCGACTGGGACATTGTGGATGCCACACCCTATAAAAAGGACGTGATCGCCGCTTTGGTGAAGGCCTGCCGGGATCAGGGCATGCACATCGGATTGTATTACTCACAGGCACAGGACTGGTGCCACCCCGGTGGAGCAGCTATGCGGGTACCTGCCACTGCAGGATGGGCCAACCCGGATTCTACCCGTATAGATAAATATACCGCCGAACATGACGGTCACTGGGATCCCGCCCAGCTAGGCAGCTTTGACGAATACCTCGACAACATTGCCGTACCCCAGGTGAAAGAAATTCTCTCTCATTACCGGCCCGATATTCTGTGGTGGGATACCCCAATAAATATGACCCCGGAAAGAGCTCAGAAATTCCTGCCCATCGTGGCGGAATATCCCGATCTGATCACCAACAACCGGCTGGGCGGCGGTATCAAAGGTGACCTGGAGACACCCGAACAGTACATACCGGCCACCGGATTTCCCGGTCGGAACTGGGAGGTGTGCATGACCATGAACGATACCTGGGGCTATAAATCCTGGGATCATAACTGGAAATCCCCCGAAGACCTGTTGCTGAAACTCTCGGAGATCGTCTCCAAAGGAGGCAACTTCCTGCTGAATGTGGGTCCTACCTCCGAAGGACTGATCCCGCAAGCCAGCATAGACCGCCTGAAATATATCGGAAAATGGATGAAAGTGAACGGCGAAGCGATATACGGCACCTCGGCCAGTCCCTTTCCCTGGCTGCCCTGGGGCCGCACCACGCGCAAAGGTAATAAACTGTACCTGCACGTGTATGACTGGCCGCAGGACGGCATGCTGAAACTTCCCATGAAAAACAAGGCGGACAAAGCGTACCTGCTTGCCGATCCGGGCAAAAGCCTGAAAGTGGAAAACAAAGAAGGATATGTGCAAATAACCGTTCCGGCAGAAGCCCCCGACCCGGTTATCTCTGTGGTGGTGCTCGAATTTGAAGGAAAACCCGAGGTTCTTCCCGTACCTACCGACGGCAAAACGGCTACCGCTTCCTCGACGGATGATATGGCCAGTGTCTCCGCCCTTTTCGACGGAGATCCCAAAGACAAATGGATGCCCGCCGAAGGGGATGAACATCCGTGGGTGGCGGTGGATCTGGGAGAACCGGTGAAGATAGGACAAATGGCGTTCGTTGAACCCTGGCATAAGTGGGATCATAAATCGCAGCGGTTTGAGCTGCAGGTGAAAGAAGGAGATCAGTGGGTAACGGTGACGACCGGAAAGACCAATGGCTCCGGCCATTCCCAGTCTTTCAAACCCGTAACCGGACAATACTTCCGCCTGCTGATCACCGGCCCCGGAGGTGACCGGCCCGTAGTGAACGAGTGGGTGCTGCACCGGGCATTATAGTGGTTTCGAAAATATTTTGTTAATTTGTTATCAGGAGATAATGATCTTTTATCTCAACGACCCTAATATGAAATCTTTTCCGGAAAAATAAAATTGCAGGAGATGAAAAAGAATGATTCTTATTCCCGGGTGGGGGTGATCCTTTTTTTCTTTATGCTGAAGTCTGTGGTTTCTGCCCAGGAGGTTTACCTGCCGGGTTATATTATCACCATGAATGATGACACCATCCACGGGGAGATCCGGAAACGGGCACCGTACTATAACTCACATGCCTGTTTTTTCCGGGAGAGTGAAAATGAGAAAGCGAAGGAATATCTTCCGTTCGACATAAAGGCATACAGGATCCTGGGTGGCAGGTATTATATATCCAGGATGGCACCCCTGAATGACGGGAAAGAACCTTTGTTTCTCGAGTTTCTGGTGAAAGGAGAGGCAAATCTTTATGTTTACCGGGATGGGGAAAAAGACAATTACCTGATTGAGCGTAAAGGATACCCGTTGGTGATGCTGAAAAATGAGAAGAAGCTGGTAAGGCGGACCGAAGGAGTATATGCCAGTTATACGAAAGAATATGTCGGCGTGCTGAAGTATGTTTTCTCGGATTATAAATCCCTCTATCCCGAGATCAATAGTTTGGAACTGAACGACAAAAATCTGGTAAAGTTTGCGGAGGATTTTCATGCCCAGGCATGTGAGGGGGAAAAATGTATTGTCTTTGAAAGAAAACTGGAACGGGAAAAGATGAAATTCCGTGTTGCCGTAGCAGGAGGGATGAATGTTGGGATGCTGGCTTACCGTGGCAAGAGCGAGGAACCGGAACAACCGTTGTCCTATGATCCGTCTGTTTCATTTTATCCTGCTTTGCAGCTGAACCTTTATTTTACACAGAGGGAAAAGACGGGTCTCGTTCTTTATGGTGCCTGGATTCATGATTATTTTTACGGTTCCACCGGGAAAGAAGCCACCGGTTATTTTAAGGAATCGCTGATAAGCGTCTCTTCCGCCCGCCTTGCCTTGTGGTTTAAGTATACATATATTACCCGGAAAATGAGGCCTTTCCTTTTTGCCGGATATATGGTGAACTTCTCTTTCAACCAGTCCACCCGGAGCATCCTCGACCGGTTTTCCTTTAACTCGGTGGTGACGTATTATATCCCGGAAGAAGAAAGTGTCATCCCGGCTAACAACCACGGGCCTGTGGGAGGAATAGGTCTGGAATATCCGCTGGCACATTTTATTCCTTTTATGCAGATATATGCCGGATATCTGGGCTTTACCTTTACCGGAGATAAAATGTTTACGTCGAATATTTCGACAGGGTTTAGATTGGGAATCAGTTTTTAATCTTTATGGATATGTTACGAAAGATGATCTTTTTAACCGTAGGGGTGCTGTTTATTGTCGTGGCCTGTCAGAAAAAGGATGACTGGTACTCCACACGCCCTTATCCCAGGATACAGACATTGGATGTTACGGAGATAAGTCCGACAGGTGCCCTCTTCAACGGAGAGATGTTGCGGAAAGGTACGGAGCCGGTGGATGACCATGGATTTATGTGGACGGATAACCCTAAAAGCGGAATGATGCATATGCAGGAAAGAAGCCTGGGGCCCCTGGAAAAAGAGGGAGTATTCCAGTGCCTGGTTCAATATGGTATCCCGAAAGGGAAACGCTTTTATGTGCGTGCTTACGTCCATAGCGGCACCCTGACGGTATTCGGGAGATGGAAAAGCTTTATCAGTGCCGGCTGTTATCCGCCCGAGCTTCATTCCGTTACACCTGTGCCTGTGGAGTTTATGGGAGAGGTCGTCCTTCACGGGATACACTTCGGGAATAACGCGGCGCTGGCAAGTTTGAACGCATATGTCTCACCGGATCTGGTTTATCCCTGCGAGATAAAATATTTTTCCGACACAATCATTAAATTTATCCCGCCGGTGGCGTTGTCATCACATTATGTTGATATGGTACTGGACCTGATAGGACAAAAATTCCCTTTTACCATTGAGTTCTATCCGCCTGTCATTGAAAGGGTCTCCCCCCACAACCCCGGGTTGCAGGATACACTGACTATCTACGGGTCTCATTTTAAACCTTATCCTGCCTATCAGAGTGTTTATTACGGTGACAGGAAATGTATGATCAGGAAAGCCACCCGGGAAATGATCCAGGTGACCTTTTACAATAACTTCCCCACCAATGAGTATCACCATATAAAAGTCGTGATCGGGGATATGGAAACTGTCAGTCCGGATTCCGTACTTATCCGGCCTTAGGAATACGCGCCCGGGAACCTCATAATAAGGTTGACTGGCGAAGGATGAATGTTGAACGGCGAACAATATATTTCGTTCAACATTCAACGATCACCGATCATCCTTCCTCACAGTTCTTTGATGCGGATA
>CAZYPI010000249.1:0-4324 GCA_964649335.1 uncultured Rikenellaceae bacterium
CTTAAGAATCTTATTGATCAATAATTTTAAGTTAACCACTTCATTCTTCCCGTTTTTTTCCTTCTGTGCCATTTTAATTAAATATTGTTATTAGTGCGCATTCAACTGTATGAATGATAAAATAACCAGTGTAGTGGAAACCAGTCCCATTGCAATACCCCAGGGGAAAGCCTGGAATCCCCATAATCTTCTTTTAAGGGGTTCAACATAAATAATATCGTTCGGGCGAAGCGTGTAAAAGTTTGATTCCAATAAATTTTCATCCGTTAAGTCAATATAATTTCGTTTGATAACATTGTTTTCTTTTCTAATAATCATTACTTTTTTCCGGTTGCCATAATATGCTATGTCCCCCGCATAACCCAAAGCCTGGAAAATATTTATTTCCTGGTCCGGGTAGTCATAACGTCCCGGTGCATTTACTTCTCCTAAAACCGTGACGGTTTTATTGACAAACTTTACCGTAACGATTGGATTATTAACAATGCCGATGAGAGTTTTCTCTATCACACTGGAAGCTTCAGCCAAAGTGAGCCCTTTTAGATTTATGGTTCCGACAATGGGGAATCTGACAGAACCGTCCTGATTAACATGATAGGTTGCTAATGTGATGTCTTGTTGCACCATCGGGATATTACCCCATTGGCTAAAGATGTTTGTTTCTTCCCTTTCGGAATTAACTCTGATATATAATTCATCACCTGATTTGATGGTCCGTGGAGCATTTATGTATGCTTCAAAGTCAATCTTCTGATCTTTCCCCGGTTGTACATACACCGCCTGCCGGTTGGTTACGCAGGATACGGAGAATAAAACAATACCGGTCAATAGCAGAAGCAGGGGATATTTCCCTGCTTTTTTATTCTTATTTCGAACCTGTATGAAATGCATCTTTACCTGTTTTTCAATTTTCGGCTATCCTTACAAATATACAATATCCCCCGGTAAAACAACCCTATAAAAACGGATGAAAAAAAGTTTTGTTTCAAAAATAAACGTTAAAAAAATTTGAATTTGATAAAAGGTTGATAATTGGGGGTGAAGGGAGAAGCTGTTCGAAGTTTGAGGTTTGATGTTCGAAGTTTGATGCCGTAGCGCAGCGGAGGCCCTGACATCCGGAGGATCGTCAGGGTTTGAGGTTGTTATGCTAAGGTTCATCGCATCATCGCTTTATCTCCTGATCGCTTTATCGTTTTTTTGTTCGTCAATCGTGTATCGAGCATTCAAAGGTGTTGGGTACTTGGTGCTAGGTGCTGGTTGCTAGGTGCTAGATGCTGGGTTGAGAGGAAAGATAAAAGAAAAGTGGAGAATGGAACACGGATGCCCTTCGGCTTTGCTCAGGGCATACACAGATGAGACGGATTTACACTGATAATCATCTGTGTTGATCTGTTGCATCTGTGTTATCTGTGTTCTGAAAACAAGCTCAAAGTTTGTAGTCCTTTCGCTTCATCGCTTTATCTCCTGATCGCTTTATCGTTTTTTTGTTCGTCAATCGTGCATCGAGCTTCCAAAGGTGCTGGGTAAGGGAAGACCTGCCGGTGCCGGGAGATGGAAAAACCGGTTTGGGAGTTGAAATTTTGTTTTGTCTTAGTTTCCCGGTGGGCTAAAGGTCTGCCAGGTAATTTTGGTAGGTGCGTTTTATGCCTTCCTGCAGGCTGATGCTGTATTCCCATCCCAGATTTTTCATTTTGTTGACATCCAGCAGTTTTCGTGGGGTGCCGTCGGGTTTGGAGGTGTCCCAGACGATTTCTCCGCGATATGCGGTTATCTCTTTCATTATGTTCGCCAGGTCAAGGATGCGCAGGTCTTCGCCGCAACCGATGTTTATATGGGTATTCCTTACCTCTTTTTTCCCTTCAGCCAACTTATTGAAGTCTATGTTGTTTATGATAAAAAGGCAGGCAGAAGCCAGGTCATCCACATGCAGAAACTCGCGGTACGGGGCTCCGGTCCCCCACAGGGTGATGGTACAACCATTCCCGGTGGGGGCTCTTTTTATTCCATAGCGGGAGAGTATTTGTAAAATTTCTTCTTCACTGTTTTCTCCGGTGATCCCTTCCACAGGGTTTTTGTTCAAGTCTTTGCGCAGGGCTTCCCAATCATTGTTTTCCAGGCACCTGCCGAGGTGGAATTTACGAAGCAGCGCCGGGAAGGCATGGGAGGTCTCCAGATCGTAGTTGTCATTGGGCCCGTAAAGATTGGTGGGCATAACGGAAAGGAAGTTGGTTCCGTATTGCAGGTTGTATGCCTCACACATTTTCATGCCTGCTATTTTGGCGACGGCATAGGGTTCGTTGGTGTATTCCAGTTCGGAGGTCAGCAGATATTCCTCTTTCATGGGCTGGGGAGCGTTTTTGGGGTAGATACATGAACTGCCCAGGAAAAGCAGTTTTTTCACTCCGTGGAGAAAGGCCTGGTGGATGACATTGTTCTGTATCTGCAGGTTCTCATAGAGGAACTGAGCCCGGTAGATATTGTTGGCCAGGATGCCGCCTACTTTGGCTGCTGCCAGAAACACATAATCGGGTTTTTCCGCAGCAAAGAATGCTGCCACTGCCTTCTGGTCCAGTAAGTCGAGTTCCTGGTGGGAACGGGTGATGATATGGTGATATCCCTCTTTTTGGAAAAGGCGAAGCAAAGCCGATCCCACAAGTCCTTTGTGCCCGGCCAGATATATCTTAGATGAGTTATTCATGGTTTTCGGTTATTTTATATCCACTATCTCTTAAGTATTTCTCTTTTCGCATCAGTTCGAGGTCGGAGGCCACCATTTCCTTAACCAGTGAGGGCAGGTCATAGGAGGGTTGCCAGCCCAGTTTCTCTTTGGCTTTGGTCGCGTCGCCGATGAGCAGGTCTACCTCTGTCGGCCGGAAATATCTGGAATCGACGGCGATCACTTCTTTTCCTTTTTCCAACCGGAATTCTTCCCGTTCACATTTCTTTATATAGCCCTTCTCTTCGCTTCTTTTCCCCCTGAATTCCAATTCTATTCCCACCTCCCGGAATGCCATGGCCAGCAGTTCCCGGATGGTGGTGGTCACGCCTGTGGCGATGACAAAGTCGTCGGGTTCGTTCTGTTGCAGGATCAGGTACATCGCTTCGACGTAGTCGCGGGCATGACCCCAGTCGCGCTGTGCCGACAGGTTGCCGAGGTAAATCTTGTCCTGGAGCCCCAGGGCGATGCGTGCCACTGCCCGGGTGATTTTTCTTGTAACAAATGTTTCTCCGCGTATGGGCGATTCATGGTTGAATAAGATGCCGTTGCTGGCGAAAATGTTATAAGCTTCGCGATAGTTCACCGTGATCCAGTAAGCATACAGTTTGGCCACGCCATAGGGGCTTCGCGGGTAGAAAGGTGTTTTTTCCGTTTGCGGCACCTCCTGCACCATTCCGTACAGTTCACTGGTGGAGGCCTGGTAGAACCGGGTTTTTTCCGTCAGTCCCAGCAGGCGGATAGCCTCCAGGATACGCAGTGTCCCCAGGCCATCCGCATTGGCGGTATACTCGGGCGTTTCGAAAGAGACATGAACATGGCTCATCGCCGCGAGGTTGTATATCTCATCCGGTTGTACTTCCTGGATGATGCGGATGATGTTGGTGGAATCGGTCAGGTCGCCGTAATGCAGAATAAAACGGGGGGACTCGACATGCGGATCCTGGTAAAGGTGATCTATCCTTTCCGTATTAAAAAGAGAACTTCTTCTTTTAATACCATGGACAGTATACCCCTTTTCCAGAAGCAATTCGGCGAGATACGCACCGTCCTGTCCTGTGATCCCGGTTATTAATGCGGTTTTTCTTGTAGCCATGAGTCAATGGTTTATTACAGGTTTCAGTCCGGGAAGTTAAACGGATTTCACCGGATAAAGTTTCAGAGCTCTTTTCTTCTGATCTTTATTCTGATCGTATTCTCCGGTTGTGTTTCGGCGAGCAGGACAAGATATCCCCCGCCTCCCGCTCCGGAGAGCTTCCATCCCAGGGCCTTGTTCCGGAAACGGTCAATGGTTTTTTCGATATCGCTGTTGATCATCGCCGGGAACATGGCTGTCTGGGCACGGAAGGAGTCCAGAAAGTATTTTCCGAAGTCGCGGATATTGTGCCGTTGTATGGCATCCCATACCCCTTCGGCTGCTGTGGCCAGTTGTTTTACTCCCTCCGCGTTGATGTGGGTTTCTTTCAACGGATCATACTCCTGCGGACGGGGCCAGAGAAAATGAAAAAAGAGATGATCTTCCACCCATTGTAAGGTATCTTCATCCAATAATGATTCGATAACCGACGGCCAGTATTCTCCTTTTTCATAATAGAGCCGGTTGATCCC
>CAZYPI010000250.1:0-4313 GCA_964649335.1 uncultured Rikenellaceae bacterium
AAAAAACGGCATTATCGACCAACTGATCGTTATGGGCTGTCTGGTCGAACGCTTCGGAGAGGCCCTTCGGAAAGGGATTCCTGAAGCGGATCATTTTTTCGGGGTACATGACCTGCAAAGAATCGTCGAAACGGCTGGGGGGAGGTTTCACCAGGGATTGCTTGTTCACCGCTCTCTGAGCACTCCTCCGCATTATGCCTTCCTGAAAATCTCCGAAGGATGCAGCCGTAAATGTGCTTTCTGTGCCATCCCCGCCATCAGGGGGCGTCATCGCTCCAGACCCGTGGATGAAATCCTCACCGAAGCCAGCCTGCTGGCCGGAAAAGGGGTCCGGGAGATCATCCTTATCGCCCAGGACCTGACATGGTATGGAAAAGACCTGTACAAAAAACAAAAACTGCCCGAATTGCTGGAAAAACTCTCCGGCATACCGGGTGTGGACTGGATACGCCTGCACTATACCTATCCCGCTTCCTTTCCGTGGAAGATCATATCACTGATGAAGGAAAAAGAGAACATTTGTCATTACCTGGACATCCCTTTTCAGCATATCTCAGATCCTGTCCTGCAAAAAATGCGACGGGGCCATACGGAAAAACAAACGCGGGAACTCATAGAAAGGCTGAAGAAAGAGGTTCCCGACCTGGCCTTGCGGACCACCCTGCTCGTAGGACATCCCGGAGAAACGGAAAAGGACTTCCGGAAACTGCTTGATTTTATCCGGGAAGTGCGTTTCGACCGGCTGGGCGTGTTTCCCTATTCCCATGAAGCGGGAACGGAATCGTGGAAAAAATACGAAGATGAAATTCCGGAAAAAGAAAAACAAAGACGTGTGGAAGAGGTGATGACGCTGCAGGAAGAGATCGCTTTTCAACTTAACGAAAACAAGCTTGGTAAAACATACAAGGTCCTGATAGACAGGAAAGAAGGCGACTACTGGGTTGGCCGTACCGAGTATGACTCTCCCGAAGTGGATCAGGAGGTGCTGATATCGTCCGAAAGAAACACAAAAATAAAACCCGGGCAATTTTATAATGTAAAAATCACCCGGGTTGAAAACTTCGATCTGTTCGGGGTCGTAGCCGAATGACTACTTCACGTCCACGCCTCCCGTTTCTTCTTTTCTGGACTCTTTTGTTACTTCTTTCGGTTTTTTGACTTTGATAGTTATCTCATCCTTTTTACTGTCAAAGCCCACCGCAATGATATCCCCTTCCTTGATGTCCGTCTTGATGATGGTCTCGGCCATCGGGTCTTCCAGATATTTCTGTATAGCCCGTTTCAGGGGACGGGCACCATACTGGATATCATAACCTTTTTCGGCAATGAAGTTCTTGGCAGCCGGAGATATTTTGAAGTGGTACCCCAGGTTGTCGATACGTTCATACAACCCTTCCAGTTCGATATCAATGATCTTGAGGATATCATCCCTGTCGAGCGAGTTGAACATCACGACATCATCCACACGGTTCAGAAATTCGGGGGCGAAAGTCTTTTTCAGGGCTTTCTGGATCACACTCTTTGCATGAGCGTCCCTGTTTTCTTTCCGGGAAGAGGTGGTAAATCCCACGCCCTGGCCGAACTCCTTCAACTCACGTGTTCCGATATTGGAGGTCATGATCACGATCGTATTGCGGAAGTCCACCCGCCGGCCCAAACTGTCGGTGAGCTGTCCTTCGTCCAGCACCTGCAGCAGGATATGATACACGTCGGGATGGGCTTTTTCTATCTCATCCAGCAAGACGACGGAATAGGGCCTTCTCCTGACTTTTTCCGTCAGTTGGCCGCCCTCTTCGTAACCGACATAGCCGGGAGGAGCCCCCACAAGCCTCGATACGGAGAATTTCTCCATGTACTCGCTCATGTCTATGCGGATCAGGTTCTCCACGCTGTCAAAGAGATACTGTGCCAGCACCTTGGCCAGTTGTGTCTTGCCCACGCCGGTAGGGCCAAGGAAGATAAAGGTGCCGATAGGTTTGTTGGGGTCCTTCAGTCCGGCGCGGTTACGCTGGATGGCTTTCACCACTTTTCTGACTGCCTCATCCTGGCCGATGATCTTCTCTTTCAGCTCCTCCTGCATCTTCAGCAGCCGCATCCCTTCGGCCTGGGCAATGCGTTGCACCGGCACACCTGTCATCATGGCCACCACCTCGGCCACTTTGTCTTCATCCACCACCTCGCGGTTTTTCGAGAGTTCTTTTTCCCATTTGTCTTTTTCCACTTCCAACTGGTCCAGAAGCATCTTTTCCTGGTCCCTGAACCGGGCTGCCCGCTCAAAATTCTGGTTCTTCACGGCCAGCACTTTCTCTTTCTTGGTCTCTTCCAGGTCTTTTTCTATCTGAACAATGCGATCCGGCACCACAATATTGGTGATGTGAACCCGCGATCCGGCTTCATCCATGGCGTCAATGGCCTTATCCGGCAGGTGCCGGTCGGTAATATACCGGTTGGTAAGTTTTACGCATGCCTCCAGTGCTTCGTCGGTATAGATCACATTGTGGTGGTCTTCATACCTCTCCTTGATGTTACGAAGGATATGCATGGTTTCATCCATGGTGGTGGGTTCTACCATCACTTTCTGGAACCTCCGCTCCAGGGCCCCGTCTTTCTCAATGTGCTGGCGGTACTCATCCAGGGTGGTGGCCCCGATGCATTGTATTTCCCCGCGTGCCAGGGCGGGTTTCAGCATATTGGCCGCATCCAGCGAGCCGGTGGCGCCGCCGGCACCTACGATGGTATGTATCTCGTCTATGAAGAGTATAATGTCCGCATTCTTGGAGAGCTCGTTCAGGATGGCTTTCATCCTCTCTTCGAACTGGCCGCGGTATTTTGTGCCGGCCACGATAGAAGCCAGGTCGAGCGTAACCACCCGTTTGTCGAACAGCACCCGCGACACTTTACGCTGGACGATCCGCAGGGCCAGACCTTCCACGATGGCCGATTTCCCGACGCCGGGCTCCCCGATCAGGATCGGGTTGTTTTTCTTGCGACGGCTCAGGATCTGCGCCAGCCGTTCTATCTCTTTGTCACGGCCTACGATCGGGTCAAGGCGGTCTTCTTCGGCTGCCCGCGTCAGGTCAATACCGAAATTATCCAGCACGGGGGTTTCGGAAGTGCTCTTGGCAGAAGGGGAGGAGGGGGATGGGCCTTTACTGCCCCGAAAACCCTTCGATTCCTCTTCTTCTTCCTCTTCTCCAGGAAAATCGGCCGATGCCTCCGCCTGATTGTCCAGGATCTCATCCCTTACCAACTCATAATCAATGTTCATATCATGCAACTTCACGGTCACCAGTGAGGTTTCATCTTTCAGGATAGCCAGCAACAGATGACCCGTGTCGATCACATCATTCTTCAGCGATTTGGCCTCCAGATACACCAGCTTCAGCACCCGTTCCGAAGAACGCAGCAGAGGGATATTGTCGGCCGCGCTGATCTCCAGGGGCTTGTCATTGCGCAGACTGCCTTCTATGGCTTTTTTCAGATCGAACAGATCCACGCCCAGCGCCAACAGGACATCCACAGCCAATCCTTCCCCCTCTCGCAGTATCCCCAGAAACAAATGCTCGGTGCCTATGTAAGCATTTCCGAGACGGATGGCCTCTTCCTTACTGTAATCCAGCACATCCTTTATCCTTTGTGAAAATTTTCCGTCCATATCGTTGCCTCCTAATTACCTCATTAATAACAAATCAGAACATCTGACCTGTCTCTCCGTCTTCCTTCTATCAAAGATAAAAAATTCCGAAACATGTTGTAACTATTAAACTACAAATATAATCAAAAAAGTGCTTTTTCTGCCACTCTCTTATAAACAGTTTTTTGTTTATAAATCCGGCGCATAAATGGCTTGTTTTCCATAATATTTCACTATTTTCGTGCGTTCAAAAACATTTAACCGGGAAAGATTTACAAGAAGTATGCCAGAACTGGAAAATATCATCAAGATCAACATCGAGGAGGAGATGAAATCGGCCTACATCGACTATTCCATGTCGGTGATCGTGTCGAGGGCGCTGCCCGATGTACGGGACGGACTGAAGCCCGTACACAGAAGGGTACTGTACGGAATGTATGAACTGGGCGTTCTTTCCAACCGTCCGACCAAGAAATCAGCCAGGATCGTAGGGGAGGTGCTGGGGAAGTTCCATCCCCACGGCGATTCGTCGGTTTATGATGCCATGGTGCGGATGGCCCAGGAGTGGTCGCTGCGTTACCCGCTGGTGGAAGGACAGGGCAACTTCGGCTCCATCGACGGCGACAGCCCGGCCGCCATGCGATATACGGAAGCACGGTTGAAAAAGATTGCCGAGGAG
>CAZYPI010000251.1:0-4312 GCA_964649335.1 uncultured Rikenellaceae bacterium
GACGACTTTTATCTTTTGCGGGATCCTGCCGTAGGTCCCGGGCCCCAGGATGAGTGTAACTTCCGCGCCCATCTGCACGGCTTTCCCGGCCAGGGCGATACCCATTTTCCCGGAAGAGTGGTTGCCGATAAATCTGACAGGATCGATGGCCTCATGTGTAGGTCCTGCCGTGATCAGGATCTTTTTACCGGCGAGTTTGGTTTTTTTCTTCGGATGAAGGGCCAGGAAACTCTTCAGCTCGAGGACGATCTCCTCGGGCTCCAGCATCCTGCCGGCACCTTCCAGACCGCTGGCCAGCTCTCCCTCGGGCGACTCCAGAATATACACCCCTCTCTCTTTCAGTATTTTCAGATTATCCTGCGTCGAAGGATGGTTATACATATCCCTGTCCATGGCCGGCGAGATCATCACCGGACAACGGGCCGACAAATAAGTGGTCAGCAGGAGATTGTCGGCAACACCGCGGGCCATTTTGGCTATGGTATTGGCCGTAACGGGAGCAATCAGTAACACATCAGCCCACAAACCGAAATCGATATGGCTGTACCACTTGCCGGTAGCCGGGTTGAAAGCATCCGCATAAATACGGTTCTGTGACAACACAGACAGCGTGAGCGGCGTGATGAAATCTTTCGCCGAAGGGGTCATGATCACTTTTACATCCGCTCTTTCTTTCTTCAACAGACGGATCAGGTAAGCTGCCTTGTAGGAGGCAATACTTCCCGTAATACCCAGAATGATATTTTTTCCCTTCAGCATATCCTATGTTATTACGTCTCGGCAGGGGCCTCGTCAGCATACCTGAAATAAATCTTCCCCTCCTTGAACTCCTCAAGAGCAATAGAAGTAGGTTTGGGAAGACGCTCATAAAACCTGGAGATCTCAATCTGCTCCTTGTTCTCCATCACCTCTTCCAGATTGTCGGTATAATAGGAAAACTCTTCCAGTTTCTTGTTCAGTTCCTGCTTTAGGTCGAGGGCGATCTGGTTGGCCCGGCGGGAACAGATGACCACCGTTTCATAGATATTCCCCGTGGTCTCATCCAGTTTGTCGATGTCCTGGGTAACCGTTGTCACCGGTGCTTTGGTTCTTTTGTAATCCATGGTTATGTTGGTTTAATTATAATCATTTAAGACTCAGATAATTATTACTGTTATTATAGATCTTTTTCGCTTCCCTGATAAAACGGCTTTGCGGAAACTCGTCAATAAAAGAATAATAGTCATCCACGGTTTCCTGAAACCTTTCCGGCTGTTTGGAGCGGACACTGTTCAGGGCATACAGGTATTTCGATTTCAGTCTCAGGAACATCAACTCCTCGCGATAGTGAGTGTCGGGATAATCTTCCAGACTGTTACCTATGGCTACAATGGCTGCCTTGTATTGTTCCAGACGAAAATAGAGTTTGGCGGAAAGATAAGACTTCTCCGCCAGTTTCTCTTTCAACTCGGCAGATAATTCATCGCACTGTCCGTTATACTGGCTGTTGGGAAATTTGGTCTTGTGCAGGGCAAAAGCATTCAGGGCATTGTAGGTATAGGTCTGGTCCAGCTCGGGCCGCGGCGAGAGCTTGTAATAACAATAGCCCATCAGGAAATCGGCGTCATCCGCATGTTCACTGGTCAGATAGGTGCGGACAAACGTCTCGAAATAATGACTGGCCATCACATAATCTCCCATCTCATAGTAACATTTTGCATGCAGATAATCCAGCTCTTCCGATTTGGTCGTACCCCGGTAATGAGGCAGGATCTTCTCGATCAGGCTGGCAGCCTGGGAATATTTGCCATTGGCATAATACACCTTCACCTTGCTGTATATCAGCTCATAGTCCTGGCTCTTCATGAGCTTGTCAAACTCACCACATGAAGATAATACCAGAAACACACTGATAGTAAAAAATGAAAGCCAGACCCGTATATGTCGTACACCCATTTTTTGCGTTATCGTTATAGCCCTTCCCCTCATTCAGAAACGCTCTGAAAAAAGAAACGTGCAAAATTAATGAATATTTTTTAACCGGCACCTTTTTAATCTCAAATAACCTGCCAAAAGATTTTTCTTTTTTTGTCTGAAGAATAAAAAAATTACCTTTGCAAAAATTTTTAACCTAAAAAACACTACGATTGTGGATCTTTTTGATAAACTGAATATTGACCACACTTCTCTGGGACAGTACCAGAAGATTGCCGACGGTTACCAGATGTTCCCCAAGCTGGAAGGGGAAATACAACCCTGGATGAGATTCAGGGGCAAGAATGTGCTCACCTGGAGTCTCAACAACTATATCGGCCTGGCCAACCATCCCGAAGTACGCAAGACAGACACCGAAGCCACGCGGGAGTGGGGGCTGGCTTATCCCATGGGTGCCCGCATGATGTCGGGGCACACCACCCTGCATGAGCAACTGGAAGAACAACTGGCTGCTTTTGTGAACAAGGAAAGCTCTTACCTGCTGAATTACGGGTACCAGGGCATGCTCTCCATCATCGATTCGCTGGTGGACCGCAAGGATGTGATCGTGTACGACTCCGAGTCGCACGCCTGTATCCTCGACGGACTGCGTCTGCATATGGGAAAACGCTTTGTCTTCCAGCACAACGACATGGAAAACCTGGAAAGACAACTGAAACGTGCCACCCGTCTGACCAGGATCTCCGGCGGCGGCATCCTGGTGATCACCGAAGGGGTCTTCGGCATGGCCGGCGACCTGGGGCATGTCCATGAGATCGTTAAACTGAAGAGAGATTATAACTTCCGCCTCCTGGTGGACGACGCCCACGGCTTCGGCACCATGGGGCCCGATGGCGCCGGCACAGGCACTCACTACGGAGTGCAGGATGAAATAGATGTCTATTTCGCCACTTTTGCCAAAGCCATGGCCGGTATCGGCGGTTTTGTCGCAGCCAATAAAGACGTGGTCACTTACCTGCGCTTCAATATGCGCTCACAAATCTTCGCCAAATCATTGCCCATGCCCATGGTCGTTGGTGCCATGAAAAGACTGGAATTGCTGAAAAGCCATCCGGAACTAAGGGAGAACTTGTGGAAAATTGTACACCTGCTGCAGGACGGACTCAGGAAAAACGGATTGAACATAGGACATACCGAATCTCCGGTCACTCCCGTTTTCCTGGAAGGCAGCCCCATAGAAGCAGCCAACCTGATCGTGGACCTGCGCGAAAACCACAGCATCTTCTGCTCCATGGTCGTCTATCCCGTAGTGCCCAAAGGAGTGATCATGCTCAGACTGATCCCCACAGCCGTCCATACGGAAGAAGATGTGAAACTGACCCTGGAAGCTTTTGTCACCATCAAGAAGAAACTGGACGGCAAAAAATACAGCAGTGAACGCATAGAATTTGATATGAAATAAAATAAAGAGAGCATCCTCATCGGACATTTTATCATGCCGTAAAATCAAAAAAGGAGTTATGCTGTGCATAACTCCTTTTTTTGCTTCGTGACTGCCGGCAGGCCGGCTTATTTGGTCTGGGCATATTTCTCAGCCCAGTATCTTTCGGCTTCTATGGCGGCCATACACCCCGATCCGGCTGCCGTCACCGCCTGGCGAAAAACACGGTCCTGCACATCGCCGCAGGCAAAAACCCCTTCCACATTGGTACGGGCAGTGCCGGGGATGGTTTTGATGTAACCGATATCATCCGTTTCAATGTACTCCTGGAATATATCCGAATTGGGCTGGTGGCCGATGGCCAGGAAGAATCCGTCTATTTTGATCTTCACCTCTTCCTCTTCGGGGGTTCCTTTCTTTTTGACCAGCACGGCTCCTTCCACCACCCCTTCCCCGAACAGGTCTTTGGTATTGTGTTCGAAGAGTATTTCGATATTGGGGGTGTTCATCACACGGTGCTGCATGATCCTTGAAGCGCGCAGGAAAGGTTTCCGGACGATCATATACACTTTGCGTGCGAGGCCTGCCAGGTACAGGGCTTCTTCACAGGCCGTATCTCCGCCGCCTACGACGGCCACATCCTTGCCCTTATAAAAGAAGCCGTCGCAGGTGGCACAGGCCGACACTCCGCTGCCGGCATATTTCTTCTCGGCCGGGATGCCCAGATACTTCGCCGAGGCGCCGGTGGCGATGATGACCGTATCGGCTTCGATCACTTTCTTATCATCCACGGTCACCTTATGCGGCAGTCGCGAGAAGTCCACCGCCGTAGCCATGCCCCAGCGCACATCCGTACCAAACCGTTCGGCCTGCTTCTTCAGGTCTTCCATCATCTCCGGCCCGCTGACCCCCTCCGGATAACCGGGGAAGTTTTCCACATCAGTGGTGGTGGTCAAC
>CAZYPI010000252.1:0-4303 GCA_964649335.1 uncultured Rikenellaceae bacterium
TCACCTTTTCATTGTTGGCATCGAGGGCATTGGTGGCCTCGTCGAAAAAGAGATATTCCGGGTCTTTGTATACCGACCTGGCTATGAGGATCCGTTGCGTCTGCCCGGCGCTCAGGCCATGTCCGGAAACCCCGATTTTGGTATTCAGTCCCAGCGGCAGGGCACCGATCAGGTCTTCCAGGTTGGCCACTTCGATGGCGCGGTACAGCTTATCCATGTCTATCTCATCATCTCCGGGGGCAATATTGCGGGCAATCGTATCGGCAAAAATAAAACCATCCTGCATCACCACGCCACAGACAGAGCGCCAGAAACGGGAGTGCAACGCCTGCAAAGGCATATTCCCCACCCTGACCTCTCCTTTTACGGGTTTATAAAAGCCCAGCAACAGCTTGATCAGGGTGGTCTTGCCGCTGCCGCTCACCCCGACGATTGCGGTCACTCCGCCTTCGGGAATTTTCAGGGACACATCTTCCAGCACAAAAGGCGAGTGCGGGCCTTCATACTGGAAATAAAGACCGTTCACCGCGATGCTACGCCCGGCAGGCAACTGGTGCAGCTTTCCTTCGTCCTCTTTCTCCTCATCTTCCATCTGCTGCACCTCTGCCAGGCGCTCCAGACTGATGCGGGCATCCTGGGTGCGCTGAAAAAAACCGATCATCTGATCCAGCGGTCCGTTCAGCTGGCCGATGATGTACTGCACCGCCAGCATCATCCCCAGGGTCATGTCGCCTTTGATCACCGAAGTAGCCGCCACCACGGTGATCAGTATGTTCTTCAGCTCGTTGATAAAAGTGGCTCCCGCCCGCTGATACTGGCTCAGGGAAAGCGATCTCACATTGATCCGGAACAGACCGGCCTGCACATGCTCCCACTCCCAGCGCTTCTGCTTCTCTATATTGTTCAGCTTTACCTCCTGCATGCCCGAGAACAACTGTATCAGCACACTCTGGTTCTCCGAATTCTTCCTGAACTTGCGGTTGTCCAGCTCCCGCCGGCGTTTCATGAATATCTGCACCCAGAAGACATACAGCACACTGCCCCCCAGAAATAGCCAGAATATCGTCATATTGTATATGAGCAGAATAATGCCGAAAATCAGAAAATTGAGTACGGAAAAAAGGATATTCAGGGAAGAGACGGTCAGGAAATACTCGATGCGTTTGTGGTCATTGATACGTTGCATCAGGTCGCCGATTACTTTCGAATCAAAGAAAGCGATCGGCAGGCGCATCAGTTTCATCAGAAAGTCCGAGATCAGCGAGATATTGACGCGGGTACCCAGATGCAGGAGGATCCATCCCCGGATAAAATCCACCGTCATCCTCCCCACAAACAGGAAAAGCTCGGCCAACAGCACCAGGTAGATAAAACCGATGTCCTGGTTGTTGATTCCGAAATCCACGATCTGCTGGGTCAGCAAGGGAAAGACCATCTGGATCAGACTCCCCGCCAGCAGGGCAAGGATCACCTGAACCACAAGATGCCTGTAAGGGCGGATATAGGCCAGCAAAAACGACAACCGGCCTTTTTCCTTTTTCTCTCCTTCGTAAGCATAAAAGTCGGGCGTGGGCTCCAGCAGCAGGGCAATGCCTTTTTCCTCCCCTCCCTGCCTGTCGCTGATCCACCCTTTCATGAACTCCTCCGGGGTATATTTCTGCAGACCATACGCCGGATCGGAAACAAAAACATGCTTCCCGGTGATCTTGTAAACCACCACAAAATGGCGTTGTTTCCAATGGACGATACAAGGCAGGGGAGCTTCTTTCAGCTTGCCGAAGGTGATCTTCACGCCCAGCGACTTAAAGCCTATAGACTCGGCGGCATCGCTGATCCCCAGCAGGGATACCCCTTCCCTGCCGATATAGCTTCTCTCCCGGAGGGTCTGAAGGCGGTAGTTGCGACCGTGGTAGCGGGCAATCATAAGCAGGCAGGCAGGACCACAATCCTTAATATCCAGTTGTTTGAAAAAAGGAAACCCTGCCATCCGCCTCTTTTATGATTCAATAATACAAAGATGAAAAAATTTACCGGAAGAGACCAAAGATTTAAAACAAACAACCCCCACAGCCGCAGCCCCGGGGTATTGCAGGAACAGATCATTATGGCAAGCCGGTTTGCCGTTCATTCCCGCTACAGGTAGTTCAGTTCCCGGTCTTTCAGCCAGAAGGCAATGGTTCGTTCAACAATATAGGGATTTTTCCTGATCTCCGAGACCCTGAATCTCAGTACTACGACCCCCATCCTCTCCATCTCGGACTGGGAGGCGGGATCTACCGAAGAGGCCTCCGAAAAAAAATCCTCATCCCGGTCTATTACAATGGCAAAACGGTATAATTCACAGTAAAAATCTATGGTCACCGGACCCAGAGGCTTGTTTCTTTCAAAATGGTATTCCCTGAGATATTCCGATTCCAATATTTTCTCCATCTCTTTTTTCACCTTTTCCATCTCTGCTTTCTCTTCTTTATTCTCCGGCCGGAGAGACACCTCCGTTCTCTGCCGTCTCAAGTCCTGTCCGTTCATAATGTCGTATTTTTAATGATCAACCTAAACCTTGCTGGTCCATGTATTTTTGTCTGTTTATTTTATTTTCGGGCACGGGATAGTCCGGTGTGAGTATCCTGTAAGGAAGAGGCAACGAAAAGCTGATGACATTGCCGATTCCGCCGGGTTTCGGCATTATCTCGATCTTTCCTTTCATCAGGGACACCAGATCCCTGACCAGCGACAGATCCAGATCCTCATCCATCCCGGACATCCCCTCCTGCCGTTCTTTTTCAAATACTTTCCGGATGTACTCCGTACGATACTGGTCGGCCGAATCCGACACAAAAAAACGGAGACGGTGCCCATCAAGCGGTTCGTATCCGAACTCCACGGATCCTTTCCGCGTGCCATGCAGGGCGCTTCTGAGCAGGATGGTAAATATCTTTTTCAGTCTTTTGCGATCGAAGGTGGCCACAATGTTCTCCGCCCCTTTTTTCCTGCTCAGGGATAAAGTCACCTGGTGTTTCTCCTGAAACTGCTTTTCGATCAGGAACGCCTCAAAGAGCTCTTCAAACAATTGATTCACACTCAGGTTGTCCTCCCCGATCAGCTCCATCTGACCGGGGGAGAGCACGGCATAATCCAGCAGGTTCCCGATTCTGAACAACAACGACTCAATGCTGCTGTTAAGATACTTGATGTAAAGGCGGCGCCGGATGCTGTCCAGTTGTTCGTTGCCTAACAGATTGGCAAACCCCAGGATGGAATTCAACGGGGTCCTGATCTCATGATTTACTTTCGAAATGAAAATCTTCCGGAACTGCCGGTTTCCCTCTCTCTCTTTCGCAAGTTTGTTTTCCAGATCTTTTATTTTCTCAATCATTGCAGCTTTATCCTGGTCTTCCGTCTTTTTTCCCATGTTTCTTCTCCCTTAGTGTAAAATCTTTTTTTCAGTTCGATTGTTTTTTTTCTTTCCCGGCCCGGTCGGCGGAAAGCATTTTCAGGATTTTCCCGGCCTGCCCACTGTAAAATCCCTGTTCATCAATGATCTTCCGGTACAATGAAACGGCTTTCTCATTCTGGTTGGTCATCAGGAAACAAAAACCGAGATACCATTGTGCCTGTTGAAAGTAGAGATTGTCGCGGTGTTTGATAATTCTGGAAAAAGAGCTGTCGGCCCGGTCATAATGTTCTGTCTCAAAGTTAGACAGGCCGTTCATCAGGTTGGCATCCATCCGGGTTTTGTCCTCTTTCAGCACCTTTTCGAAGAGGCTGATTGCTTCCTCGTACTGTTTCTCTTTGTATTTCTCCACCGCTTGGCGGAAAAGACCATCCACGGTTCCCTCCGCACTACGGTAATTGACCGGCACCTCATAAGGCTGATAAAACTCTTCCACGATGGCCCGGTTGACGGGGACTCCGTTATGGTTATGCCGTATCAGGAGCCCTACGGTCAGAAACACCGTCAGGGTAGCCGCCACACCGGCAACACGGTATACCATACGGCGCCTCCGTGTTGTGCGGCGGTTGCCGTGGTAACTGTCGTAAGCCGTTTCCAGCACTCCGGCAAAATCCAAAGCATCCCGGTCGGTCGCCGCTTCCCGGATATCCCGTTGCATCTCCAGCAATACGGCCAGATCAGGATCCTCCTGCACCTGTTTTTCAAAATCACGTTTCTCGCCGGCAGACAGCTCCCCGTTCAGGTACCGGTCAACCAGCATGATCTTTTGTTCATTTTGTGTTTTCATCGTATTAAGCATTATAGGTTTTAGTTTAATTTTTACCATACCATTAAAATAACAACACCTTCTTT
>CAZYPI010000253.1:0-4279 GCA_964649335.1 uncultured Rikenellaceae bacterium
TATGTCTCAAGATAAGATTTGGTGACTGCATCCTGTGCCTCCACGGGATCGGCCAGATCGGTGATATTTTTGTTCCCTGCCGAGTTGTTCTGTGATAAAACATTCTCAAGATCCTGGACTTCTTTCTTTACAAATTGTGTTGTGGTGTCCATGACCCTGTTTATGCTGTCGATAAGATTCGGAGTTCCGGCCAGGTCATTGTAATTCCCGCTGAAAGTGTTGTCTGCCGTTTTGGCGTGCAGGGCATACGGGACGCTCAGTAACTGTGTGGTACCGGTAATGGTATAGTCGCTGCCGCCGTCCGGGTCGGCCTCGGTCTTCAGAAAATAGGGTCCCGCCGACCAGTCTATGCCGGAAAAATCCCCCAGCACTACTGTGCCGGTTCCGATCTCCAGGGTGATCAGTCCGTTGCCGTTGGTGGAAGGGGTCCGGGTCTCTGTATAGACGGCCGTGCCGTCGGCCGATCCCTGCAGGATGCTGATGCGCATGCCCATCTGCCGGTTCTTGATCAACTCGTTGCTGCTGTTGCGCAATACCGCCTGATAACTTATTTTCTCAGGGGCCTGCGCCCGGCTGTTGAGAGAAATAAAAATGCCCGCGACAACAATGGCCGCCGAAAAAAAAGTGGAAATATTTTTCATCTGTTTTTTAAATATGTTTTATTTAGTCTAGAATTTCCTTGATTAACCCCCTCCCTTTATCCCTCCCCCTCGCCGAGGGGGAGGGAAGTACTTCCTGCGTTTTATGTCTCATGAATAAGTTTGGGTGGGGGTCATTTTAATAAATAAATTTTTTTGTTTAAGATAATCATGTCGCTGTAGGTCAAAATATTGATTATTTTGTTATGGACGTTTCACAGTTATATATCATATTAGGTAGTATTTATATATCGTACCGATATACGCCGGAAAATGGACATAGTTGCGAAACTTTTATTAAAATTATTCATGTTTTCCAGCATGCAGGAACAGGGAAATCTCCTGTATGAAACAACATTATCCTTTTTTATTTGAAAGAATAAGCCAAGAGAAGGATTTAATAAGTAGTTGGATAACAATAAGAAAAACGTTTATAAACGGATATAAACGTAAACAAACGTAAAATATACGACTAATATTTGGAGGTTGTCGCACCTTTGTTGCGGTAATCATTGCGGCCGTAAAATGCGAACCGAATTTTTGAGTGTTTAACTATTAAATTTTAAAGTCATGAACAATTTAAGAAACAGGGTAAATCTGATCGGAAACATCGGAATGGATCCGAAAATACGCGAACTCAACGGGGGAAAGAAAATGGCCCGTTTCTCCCTGGCTACCTCAGATTCCTACCGCAACAACGAGGGCGAAAAGGTTACCGATACGCAATGGCACAACATTGTGGTGTGGGGACCCCAGGCCGATTTTGTGGAGAAATACCTGCACAAAGGCCAGGAACTTGCCGTCGAAGGAAAACTCACCCACCGGGAATACCAGGATGATAAGGGGGAGAGGAGATTCTTCACCGAAATCGTCGCCAGCCAGATCCTGGTACTGAACTTCAGGGACAAACAACCCGCCGGTGCCGGCGAGAAAGAACCCGCCGTCTGACCCCGGAGTACATTCTGAGGGTTGCCTTGCCTGACAATGATGCAGAGACGCAAATCTTGCGTCCCTGCATCCTGTTTTTCGGAAATATATGTATTTAAATACGTATTTAAATATTTATTTAAATAAATATATTTTTCTACATTTTTTAAGCCACGGATGGCACGAATGGGCACGAATAGTTGCCCGCTTTGCCCTCCGAAGCCGGTTCCTGAGTGATTCCGCACCGGCGGGATTGTATCGAAGGGGGTGAAGGGGGGTGGCGCCGCGAAATTCCCACTTAATTTCGCGAGTGTGTAATCTAATCAATAATCTCGAGACAAGCATTTTCTTCCTTAAGGAAAGAAAGATTGAATTAAGCCAAATTTTTCCTTAAAAATGAGTTCCGGATCTGTTGCATTTTCAAGTCCGGTTTCCCTGACTTGTTTAGCCTCCGGATACAGTCCCGGGATTTTCTTAATGAGTCTGAAGGATATATTCTGGTCAAATAAAAGTTTCATGAGGTATACAAATGACGTTGTTCTTTGTTTGCAACAAAAGCCAGGCAAGCGTTTATTTGTTCCTCATTAAGTTCGGGAAAATCCGTGAGAATATCTTCTTAGGTCATGCCGTTTGATAACCAGGAAAGAACGTCATAAACAGTGATACGTGTTCCTTTTATGACAGGTCTCCCGAATCTTTTTTCGGTGTTTATTTCAATATATTTCCCAAACCTTATCATAAGTACTTTTTTACAAAGTTAGTGAAATTTTTGTTTCCGGTTTTGATTGCCTAAAGCACAAATGCTTTTAACTCAAATATTTAATATTTTTCTGACAAAAATGAAAAAAATCATAAAACCTCTACAAATTCCGGTATATCGGGTTTCTAAAAAATATTAATTACCCCTACTAAACATCGGAAAACTGAGCCCGATCGCAAAATCAAAAATAGGTGTATATTTGTATTGATGACATTACCAATGAAAATTAACCGGTATCTTTTTACATGGATATTCAGAGAACCTGTAAAGGCTATTTTCATAGGTGTTGTTTTCCTCTTCTTAACAGGTTGCAGTAACAAAGAAAGGAGAAGCTCCCTGCAGATTATAGACCTGACACAAAAGGTCCCGGAGAGGGATCTGAAGTTCAGTGACTTGTGTTCTGACGTACATCTGGTACGGCTCGAAACCAACGATTCCTGTTTGATCCCTTCCTGGTATCAGCTATGGGTCGGGGACCGGTATATCCTGGTTTTTACCGGCAAAAGCATATACCAGTTCGACACACAGGGCAAACTGATCCGCCGGCTGGCACGCAGCGGCAAAGGCCCCGGCGAGTTTATCCGGGTTATTTGCTATGATGTGGACGTTCAAAACAATATCCTGTATCTTGGGCACGAAGGGAATGACAATACATTTAATTCCTATGATCTCGTTTCAGGCCGTTTTATTAGGGAGATCCCCAAGGTTTATAAGGTTCAACCTATGTTCTATGGACTGATTTTGGAAGATCCGGGTACACTGGCTGTACTTTCTTCTTTGTGGCAGCTAATGCCCGATGAGATATATTTTCAGGATACCTGTGGTAAACGGCTTGGAGGATTTCCAAATAAAAACAAAGAAGTTACGGGATTTTATACGGGGAAAATGCCTTTCTTTAAAAAGATTGATGGTGAAAGTTATTATATGCCGGGAGAGTCCGATACCGTTTACAAAATCATGAAAGATACCCTGTTGCCGGTTTATTGGCTGAAAACACCGGAGACGTTTCATTTTATCGGCAATCCCGAGGGATATCTTGTGTCGGTAATGATGCTTTCAGACTCGTGGATGTTTATGAAACAGACACATAAAAGAGTGAGAATCGTGAATGATAATTATGATGAAAAGATCTATTCGAAAAGATTGTATCTGTATGACATTAAAAATAAAAAGCTGGCCCGCGTAACGGAACTATGGTTTGATCCGCTGTTTATGAAAAAAGAATTTCCGTTATTTTATCAATATCATAATAAATGTGTCTGGGCTGTGAATGCTTCGGATTTTAAGGACTATGCAGAAAATGCCTTGTCGGAACACAAACTGCCGCCAAAAGAGTTGCACCAACTCGAAATACTGAACAATACAATATCGCCGGAGGACAACCCTTTGCTGGTGATAGGCACTGTGAAATAAGAAAACCCCGTAAAAGTTTTTAAATATGTATTTAAATACGTATTTAAATATTTATTTAAATAAATATATCTTTTCAGCCACGGATGGCACGAATGGGCACGAAGAATTGCTTGCTTCGCCTCTCCTTACTGCCATTCCCTTAGCTTCAGGGTCTTCTCCACAGGGTCGATCACTTTGGGATTGGCGTCCGGAAAAAAATCATAGTGCAGGAGACTTTCCAGCGAATCAATGGTGATGGCATAATTGAAAATGTCTCCGGCCAGGGGGCGGTTGCTCATGTAAAAAGCAATGCCTTTGTATGTGGGCCGGGAAATGTCGAGGATGACCTTGAAAAAATGATCCGGAACGGGCAGACTGTCTTTGCCGATGTGCTTGTCGCCGGTTCCGAACACCGGGCCGGTGATGACGTACAGGCTGTCGTTGGTGACGGCCCAGTGACGCACTTTCGTTTCCAGGTTTTTCCATATCCTGCGGTTCAGTCCGGGCGCCTGCGGGGAGATATTGGTGAGCAGGAAGGTCTCACTCATGGCCTCCGGCGACC
>CAZYPI010000254.1:0-4242 GCA_964649335.1 uncultured Rikenellaceae bacterium
CCGTGTCGATCATCTCTTTGGGATGGGGATAACGGGTGTTGTCGAACTGCAGGGCGTTCCAGCCCAGGTCGCCCCAGTACATCCAGTCCTGGACGATATTATCCAGCGGCAGATGACGCCGGCGGTATTCGCGTACCACACCGGTGACCTCGTACTGGTTATGATAACGCTCTTTGCTTTGCCAGTAACCGTAAGCCCATTTGCCATACATCGGCGCCGCTCCGGTAAGCCGGCGGTAACCGGCAATCACGCTGTCGGCATTGTCTCCCGCGACAAAATAGTAATCCACGGCGTCGGCCACTTTCGACCATAAGTACGTGCTATCCTCCCCGTCATGGAATTTCGTCAGCGAATAATTATCCCAGAGGATGCCGTAATGACGGGTGGAGAGCAGAAAAGGATTGACTGCCACCGTATTTTCCTGAAAAAGAATACGGTTGTGTCCCCGGAGATTCATTACCCCGTCCTGGTATTGGCCCAGTCCGTAGAGTGCTTCGTCGCCGGAGAGATGAAAAGGCTGCAGCACGGAATAAACGGGCCCCTTTTCTCCGTCCACCTTCACGGGTGTGAAAGCCGGAGCTCCCGCCGCCAGATAGGGGCTTCCGCCACCGCAAAAAAGAATGGTGCCGTTTTTCCTGTCCAGCCGTACCTGCAAACGGGCCGTGGTGATCACCAGCGTGTCCCCTTCTTCTTTTCGGGTCAGGTGTACGGGAGCATTAGGGTTCCCGGCAATCATCAGACTTTTTCGTTTATGCAGTTGGTCAACGGGAGATACCGTTACCCGGACGATGTCATCCCGGACCACCTGCAGCCGGAGGAAGCCCTGCGACAAAGGGAGGATGACCTCTCTCTCCTTTCCGTGACGGCAAGATACCGGCAGGAGGAAAAAAAACAGCAGCAGAAGTGTCCCGGAACGGGGAGAATGAATAAAATGTTTCATCTTCATCCTTATTTAAAGCATATACTGTACAGATCGGCGTCTTTCATAACAAACCGCAGGCGCACCGTCTTGCCGGTCACTTTCCGGAGGTTGCTTCCCTGTTTCCAGGACACCGGTTTTTCAATCTCATTGCCGATGATCTCCCGGGCCTCATCAAGTGAGTATCCTTCCAGGGGTATGCCCGATTCATCCTGAATCTCCACTTTGACAAAGCCGGCTGCCGAGGTGGAGAAATTGATAAAAAGAGTATCGCCGCCGAAACGAAAAGGTTTGGTGATCATCTCCCCGCCGCGGTAGGGGGCATGTGCCGATACGAAGCCGTCGAGGCGCAGGGAATAACGATGCAGGTGGGCCGTAGGCTGGGCATAGTCCTGATTGACATAGAGGGACATCTCCGCCGGGCCGGTCTGCACGATATTGAGCGCCGGATAGTTGGAGCGGGAGACCCAGTTGTCCAGGCCGATGCCGGGACGGATATATCCTTCCATAAAAGTGCGGTAATACCGGTTTCCGCCGCGCGAGGTCATCAGCACGGCGTCGGAGCAATCCCTGAAATAGCCGGGATCGACATGAAGCCGGTGGGCCTGTTCTTCCGTAAGCACCTGGCGGTGAGGCATGAAACGGGCTGCCACGGAGATATAGATGTGGGGAGCCCGGAAATAAGGTGCCGTCTGGTTGGTGTAGAGTTGCTCACGTGGTGTGTTGCCGAAATCCATCTCCACCGGTGCTGTCCAGTGGAT
Organism: uncultured Rikenellaceae bacterium; assembly: GCA_964649335.1. Lineage (GTDB taxonomy): Bacteria > Bacteroidota > Bacteroidia > Bacteroidales > VadinHA17 > DRPN01. Next base: position 1,681 of record CAZYPI010000254.1, read on the forward strand.
AAAATCATCAGAGGTGGTCCGACTGACCATGCGGAAGTTGACGCCGTTTACTTTTGTCCAGGTACGAAAATAACAGAGGTATTTCTGTTCGTGTTCCGACCAGAAAGAGACATTCTGTGAGTCGAAAGCCCCTTGCGTGAAGACGGGGGCTTCCTGCATCTTTTTCCAGTGAATGCCGTCCGGAGAGCACCAGGCAATCAGCCCGCTCTGCGAGGTGCCGCCGAGGGCTTTGTAGCGCCGTTCCGGAAGAACGCCGGGACGGGTGTCGAGGAAAGGACAGAAATTATGGGTCACCGGTGCAGCATCGGCCAGAATGACGTTGTTGTCGCGGGTGCCGCGTACCTCAAACAGCCCCAGGGAGGGTTTAACCCAGTGGATGCCGTCACGGGATTCAGCATAACAGGTGGTCTCACCGGCACCTCCGTCTTTACCGGCTTCGGGCATGCCGCGGTAATACAAACGAAAAAGATCACCGTCTTTGATCACCGTGACATAAGCACTGAATGCCCCTTCCCAGGGCTTGTCAAAAAACATGACGATCCCTTCGTCTTTAGGGGAATGCATCAAAAGAACCGTGCCCTCCATGCGGTCGATGAGAAAAGAGTCTGTGAAAAGCTCCAGCCGGTTCCCAAGGTTTACAGGCGCAGGAGAGGATCCCTCCTGAGCGGACAACAAGACCGGAAACAACAAAAACGGAAGTGCTTTTAAATATTTATTTAAATAAATATTTAAATATGTATTTAAATACATATTTAAATGCAGATGTATCAGCGGGAGGTGTTTCATGGTAATAAAAGTTATCATGTATTTATTTGATATATCCGTAGTATTTTCCCATCCAGTAGGGCAGGAGCCAGAAAACGGGACTGGCTTCGGTATGTCCCCCGTCACCCTGAACGGCCGCCCAGGGGTTTTTATCCCACCGGAAGGTACAACGTTCCGACGGCGGCACCAGCACACTGGTCTGGATATCCTCCAGCACCGGTTTATGGGTGAGGGTCAGATCCTCCCGCTGCCGGTTATCCACGGTCCAGCGGATCAGGTCGGTCGGTGTGTCCCTGAGGAACATCACCGAACGTTCCTGCCTGACATTCTTATGGCGAAAAGCGTTGTAGGTGTAATAGTAAAACGGGCTGTCATCGTTTTTACAGGCAGCGTACCAGTTGTCCATACTCTTTTTATAGAGGTCTCTCAGTTTATCATCCTGTTCGTAGAGCATCAGAGCGGGGTAGGCCAGTGCCACCAGTTCGTCGTCGATATAGGTACGCCAGGCGGGCATGACCGTTTTGGCCTGCAGGGCATTCTCGGCATAATGATGTTCGCGGATCAGCCGTTCATATTCTTCCCGGTATTTCGCGTTGCCGCTCACTGCGTAAGCCAGTTTAAGAAAAGAGAGGATCTCCAGCGAATTGATTCCCCGCTCCGGGGCCCAGTCGGGGTCGTCATTGAGATATTCCGGCGCCCAGACGCCCCAGGTGGTATGGGTGCCGTCGATATCTTTCAGGACATATCCGCCGGCGATGATATAGTCCATAATCTTTGTTATATGGTTACTTACCTCTTGGTTCAGTTCCGGGTATTCTTTGGCCACCAGCTCCCTGAAGACGGTATATCCGTACATGTGTCCCGTGATCTCGTCGCTGCTGGTGTCTCCTTTCCACAGCCATTTGCCGTCTGCCGATTTTCTCCAGTGCTTTTCCACCTTTTTCTCACGCGGGTTGCGGGCCAGCCTGCCGGCAAATGTTCTTGCGGTGAGGGTCTCATTGGGGTCGGCCATCCGTTGCCAGGTGGCGGGGATAACGGTGCGTGCCACGAACCCTTCGGTGCCGGTGACTGTCTGCAGGAATTTCAGGGCGTGAAAAGCTTTGATGGCCTTTTCCCTGGCTTCGGGACTGTGGGTGACGGCATAACGGTACGACTCCATGGCGAGGTACATGGCAGTGTATTGTCCGTCGTTGTCGTCGTCCATGGGTTCCCATGAGGTGGTGTCGCCGGGGATGCGCAGGCGGCATTTCTCCACCAGGCCGGGGGGCCGCACATGACGGCGCGAAAGGATAGATTCATAATAATCTGCTTTTTTTGCCAGCGTCATGGACTTCTTTTTTATAGCGCTGACGCCGCCGGCAGTGGCCATCCAGGCATTTCCTTCCCTGTCGAAGGCGATGTCCCTTACTTTGTCATTCAGCAGCCAGCGGCGGCTGTGACGCAGCGAATGACTCGTTCCCCGGAAACGAACCACTCCTTTGTCGGTGCCCACCCACATGGTGCCGGTGGGCGAGCGTTCGACACAAAACACCTGTATGGAAGGAAGTCCTTCGGCAGGGGTGAGGGTGGCGAACCGGAAATCTTTGCCCGCAGTGACGATGGTGATACCCCCCAGCGTGCCGATCCACAGCTCTTTGCTGGTTCGGTAGTCCATGTCCCGTATATCATCGCTGAGGAGACGGCCGGGATCAAAGATCCGGCCGGTGTCGTGGGGGGAGATATGCCATATACCCCGGCCTGTGCCCAGGTAGAATCCCCCTTTGCGGTCATGAAGCAGACACCTGTCCTGCCTGGAGA
>CAZYPI010000255.1:0-4222 GCA_964649335.1 uncultured Rikenellaceae bacterium
GCTGGGTTCAGAACGTCGTGAGACAGTTCGGTCCCTATCTGTTGTGGGCGTTGGAGATTTGAGGAGAGCTGCCTCTAGTACGAGAGGACCGAGGCGGACAAACCTCTAGTGTACCTGTTGTGGCGCCAGCTGCATCGCAGGGTAGCTATGTTTGGAAGAGATAAGTACTGAAAGCATCTAAGTACGAAGCTCCCTCCAAGATGAGATCTCCTTTAAGGGTCGTTAAAGACGATGACGTTGATAGGCCGCAGGTGTAAAGGCAGTGATGTCAAAGCCGAGCGGTACTAATTACCCGTAAGCTTTCCAACAAAAGGAACTTTTACACTTTCTTCCAATATGTTAAGATATTCTCCCGCCCCGGCGGCGGGAACATCTTAAGGTGATTTTAGCGGTGGGGCACCACCTCTTCCCATTCCGAACAGAGAAGTTAAGCCCACCAGCGCCGATGGTACTGCGAAAGCGGGAGAGTAGGTCATCGCCGACTTTTTCAAACCTCTGACCCCACGGTCAGAGGTTTTTTTTATGCCCCGCTCCCCCCTGCAATAATGTTTTTCTATCTTTGTCCCCGTGATGAAAAGGGCCTCCGTCATATTCATGCTTCTGCTGCTCCTGCTCCCGGCATCCGGCCAGGAGGCCGATTCGGCAAAAGCAGCAAAAACCCGGCAGAAAGTGATCGCCTGGATGCTCAATGACGACAGCCGTATCCTGCCGGCATCCCGCGATACCGGCGTGGCCGGCTTTGAGGTGTTCGATCCTTCCTACCTCTATTACCGCTATCCCATCAAAACCGGGAACATCGTTGCCCCCGTTTTCTCGGCCAGCCTGGCGGAATGGCCCGTGAGAAAAGATGATTTTTTCCTGCGATACTACAAGCCTTATATCTTCAACCCCTCCAATCAGGTCTATTACCGTGCCCGTACACCCTTTACCCAGGCGATCTATACTTCGGGAGGGCAGAAAACCAATCAGGAACAAATCCTCGATGTAATCCATACCCAAAATGTTAACAAAGACCTGAATTTCGGGCTGGTGATGAACTTTCTCTCCGGGGAAGGGCAATATGCTTTTCAAAAACAACAAAAAAGGACCTTCGGATTTTTCGGAAGTTATCTGGGGAAGAGATATGCCGTTTTCGGGCATGTGAGCGTGAACAATATCAAAGCCCAGGAAAACGGAGGGATCCGCTCCAAAGAGTTTCTCGAAGCGAACAAACCGAGGGATGTGCCCGTCAACCTGGGGTTCGAGAGCAAGGCCGAAACCATCCTGAAGAATACGAATTTCCAGATTCTCAACTACTATGCTTTCGGCAAATTCCGTGCGGAGCGAAAAGACACCACGGCTGCGGAGAAGTCGTCGGATGAGCCGCGCCTGCCACAGGGATGGGGGCGCCTTTCCTACAAGCTGAGGTATGAGAAAGTGAGTCATTCCTACACCGATCATAATCCCCGCTCGGGGTTTTACCGGAACATATATTATGACTCGCTGCTCACCTATGACACCACCTGGTACCGTCAGTGGGTGAATGAGGCGGCCCTGGAGCTGCAAAGCAACCCCAAACGCAAATTTTCGGTGTCCAGTCGTTTCGGCTTGCGCAATGAGATGGAGAAATATGCCGAAAACGGAGAGACGGACACGATCATCAACACCCACAAGGGCGATACGCTGGCGACCAATATGCACAATCATTATATCAGCAATACCTCTCTTTTCGGAGAGATATACAACAATATCGGGGAGCGCTTTTTGTGGAAAGCATGGGGGAGCCTCTATATGCTCGGGTATAAGGCCGGTAATACGGAGATACACGGCACCATGCAGAATACCATGGGAAAGAAGGAAAAACCGCTCTTTCTGTATCTGTATGGTGACTTTATCCTGAGAAGGCCGGTGTACCGGATGAATCATTTTACCTCCAATCATTTTGTCTGGGAGAATGATTTCAAATTTGAGAAGAACCTGACGGGAGGGATCCGTTTCCGGGCACCTTCGGCCCATGCCGGAGTGCAACTGCAGATGACACTGCTGAACCAGTACGTTTATTTCGACAGCCTGGCCCTGCCTGCACAGCATGACGGCTCGCTGGTACTGTACAACCTGGAGCTGAACAAGGATTTTTATCTGTGGAAATTCTCTTTTCAGAACCAGATATGCCTGCAGCAGAGCAGTGCCCCGGATGTGATGCCGTTGCCGTTGTTCTGCTTCAGAAACTCGACGGCCTTCAACCATACCTTTTTCTTTAAAAGCACCGGAGGGATTTTGCATATGCAGTTGGGACTGGATATCTATTACCAGTCTTCCTGGTACGGTTATGCCTATATGCCTGCCACAGGTCAGTTTTATGTCCAGCAAAAGACTAAAATCGGAAACTATCCCTTCATGGATGCCTATCTGAATATTAAAATCAAGAGAGTCAGGTTCTTTGTAAAGGTGCAGCATTTTACTTCCGGGCTTTTCGGGCCTGATTATTTTACGGTGCCGGACTATCCGATGAATCAATTGTTCTTTAAATTGGGCATCTCCTGGACGTTTTACGATTAATTTTTTTATTTTAGTGGTAGTGATCCGGGAAAACCATATACGTTACGCTGTTCTGGTGCTGCTGTTATTTCCGTTGTTTTTTGTTTCGGACGGTTGTAGAGGCACTGACGGACAGAAAAAAAAGAAAGAGGTGGTCATCCACCGGGACTGGCCGGAAATCCATTCCCGGGGGAAACTGGTGGCACTGACCGACTTCAATTCCACCGATTACTTTATATACCGGGGCGAGCCCATGGGTTATCAGTATGAACTGCTGAAAGCCCTTTCACAGTATCTGAACATTGACCTGGAGATAAAGGTCAATAATGATCTGGAGAAAAGCTTTCAGATGCTGGAGGAGGGGGATTGTGATATCATCGCCGTTAACCTGGCGGTCACCAAAGAGCGGAAAAAAATGATCCGTTTCACCGAACCGATCGGCCAGACGCGGCAGGTGCTGGTGCAGCGCAAACCGTCGGGCTGGCGGAAGATGACCCTCGATCAGATCAACAAACATCTGATACGCAATCCGCTGGAGCTGGCCGGGAAGACCATCTATGTCCAGAAGAACAGCTCTTTTGTTGCACGGTTGCGTAATCTCTCGGATGAGATCGGCGACAGCATTAATGTGATTGAGGTGGACGAGGAGGTGGAGACGCTGATCAAACTGGTGGTGAAAGGGGAGATTGAATATACCGTTTCCGATGAGAATGTGGCCAGGGTCAACCAGACCTATTATCCCTCGCTGGATGTCTCCACACCGGTAAGTTTTTCCCAGAACCTCGCCTGGGGGGTGCGGAAAGAAGGATCGGAACAGTTGCTGAAGATGGTGAACGGATGGATACGGAAATATAAAAAGAGCCTGGATTATGCCCTGATATACAATAAGTACTTCAAGAACCCCAAGTCGAAGGTGCGTGTGAAAAGCGATTACTTTGTGCTGGGCAATGGCAGGATATCTCCCTATGACGACATCATTAAACAATACAGTGACACCCTTGGGTGGGACTGGCTGTTGCTGGCCTCCATGATCTACCAGGAGTCCCATTTCAAACCGGAGATCACCTCCTGGGCCGGAGCCAAAGGGATTATGCAACTGATGCCTTCACTGATCGAGCGGTATCATGTGCGTAATCCGTTTTCACCGGAAGAGAATATACGGGCCGGTGTGAAATATCTGCACTGGCTCGAAGAGTTCTTTTCCGAACGGATCTATAATCACGATACGCTGGTCTGTTTTGTCCTGGCATCTTACAATACCGGCCTGGGTCATGTACTGGATGCCCGCAGCCTGGCACGTAAGTTCGGAGAAAATGCCGACTCATGGGACGATGTGAGCAATTACCTGCTGGCCTTGTCGGACCAAAAATACTTCCTCGACCCCGTGGTGAAATACGGATACTGCCGGGGCGATGAACCCGTAAACTATGTGGAACAGATCCTCGACCGGTATGAACATTACAAGAATATTGTAAGAGAATGAAGATAGAATGTTCGAGGTTTGATGTTTGATGTTTGATGTTCGATGTTTGATGCCGTAGCAAAGCGGAGGCCCTGACATCCAGAGGATCGTCAGGGTTCGAGGTTCTGAAGGATAAAGTAGAAATGAATTCAGAAAATATAAATATTTAAATATGTATTTAAATATGCATTTAAATATTTATTTAAATACATATATTTTTTAGTCTGAAATTTCAGCCACGGA
>CAZYPI010000256.1:0-1554 GCA_964649335.1 uncultured Rikenellaceae bacterium
CAGAATATTGTCTTTGCCATCCTGGTGCTGTCGGTTATGATCCCGGCAGCCCTCACCGGCTGGCTGACCATCACCGCCGCCGTTATCTATCATGAGATATCTGAACTGCTGGCCGTAGCCAACGGATTGAGAGTCGGGAGGATATAATTTTTTATCCGGGCAGCGGGAGCACAATCCATCATTCCCCTTTTTCCGGGCCCGTGATATCCGGACGGATCTTATTTCTATAGGTACGGCCAACCGGCAGAGTGATCTTATCCAGGACGATCTCACCCCGGGAAAAGGATTTGATCCTGTCGCGGTTTACAATAAAGGAACGATGAATACGCAGGAAACCGGAAGGGAGTTTTTCCTGTAACCTGCTGATCTTCTCCCGGGTGATGATCGTTTTTCCCGATGAGGGAATGATCTTAACGTAATCTCCCAGACTCTCGATATATTCAATATCTTCATACCTGATCCGCACTGTCTTCCGGTCGGCCCTGACCGGCAGATATCCTTTGTTAAGCTTTTCCTTATCGGCTCTAAGCCTTTTGATGTTCTCCTGATCAACAAAGTATTTTTTAACGAGCAGAATAAATGCATTCAGGAAAACAACGGCATACAGGGTAACGGCCAGAACAAAAATATTTGTAGTGACCGGATTCATATCCTGATAATGATAATTGGCCAGGATGGTAAACGCCAGAAAAATAACCATCATCTCCAGATACATGGAGATGATAAGTGCATAAATGCTATAGAGGATGAATTTCAGATATCTTTTTTTTAACAGGTAGCGGGGTATCAGGAAAAGATTATAAAAATAAGAAGTTCCTACAATAACCGGAAGCAGGAAAGAAACGAAATAAAAAGAATAAAGATAGTTGTGATGGGAATAACCGAAAGTGAAGGTCAGCAGAATAATTACCAGGATCCAGAAAATGATTTGGTGGACAGGTTTCATGATGATTTTTTGCCAAAGTTGGCAATTTTCGGCTTATTTCCGATATTTTATCGTCGAATGGCAGGTTTTGTCATGGATATGACTTTGGAGTGAACCTCCTTTTATCCTTAAATTTGATTCGAAAAAATATGTTTAACTAAAACCCGGAAATTATGTTTCAACTATTTTATGAAGGAGGAACTCTGTTTATGAGTATTCTGACCTTGTGTTTGCTGGTAATGTTGTCTTTATCTGTGTATTACGGGACGAAGGTGTTTAAGACGGCTCCGGCCCCGGATTCTTTGCTGAGGCACCGTTTATTATACATTAAGTCGGTAGGGCTTTTGTCGCTGGTCTTGGGTATTCTCGGTCAGTTAACAGGCATGTTTACCGGCTTTGAAAAAATACAGGAGGTCGGAAGGATATCCCCGGCTCTTCTTGCCGGAGGAATAAGGATCTCCATGATAACCACTATGTATGGCATGCTGATCTTTATTCTATCTTACCTGATCTGGCTGGTGCTGGACGGGAGGCTGAAAGAATAGACTGTCGGAAGGTCAATGGTCGTTTGATACCGGGCTTTGCCGGTGTAGATGTTATTGCGGGACAGCCCCCATGTCTCGGGCTTA
>CAZYPI010000256.1:1654-4201 GCA_964649335.1 uncultured Rikenellaceae bacterium
ATTACTAATATCTGTTTGATCAGTCATTACAACTGTTTCGTCCGGTTTCATTTTTATTTCAATTATTTCCCCCTTTTTGATCTCTTTCTTGTCAGTCTTGAATTTCCCGTTAACAAAGGGATTCCTGATTTTAATGGTTCCTCCTTTTACCGATGTTACGGTAACTTTAGTCGTTTTTCCGTTTTTCTTCTCTGCCGAAATGAGGAATGCCCCTTCTGTCCTCAGGTTTTTAAAGGAAGCATCTTTCCATGAGGCGGGGATGGCCGGGAAAATCTCAACGGTGCCGGTGTGACTCTGCAGGAGCATCTCCTGAACGCCGGAGGCAAAGGCAAAATTACCTTCGAGGGTGAAGGGGCGGTATTTGAATTTTGAGTACCCGCGGTTATGTTGCTCTCCGTTTACATGGAATGAATTCGGCAGACAGAAATTTTCGGCAAAGATCCTCAGCGATCCGGCAGCTCCGTCGCCGTCTTTTATCTGTGCCTGCAGGTTGGCGAGCCAGCTGAACGAATAGCCGGTCCACCAGTCGGAACCAATTTTTATCAGGTTGCCAATAGACTTTGTCATCAATTCTTTTGCAGCAGCTCCCCCGGCTTCGGTGATCAGTGTAAGTGGATAGATCGCCATCAGATGTGAAAAGTGACGGTGCGATCGGGTGTATTCAAGGTCCGGGGCAATCATTAATCCTGTTTCCTTATCGGCTGACAGTACAGGCCATTGAGAAAGGATGTTATTCCATTTCTCTGCCTCTTCTGTTTTTCCAAGCTCAGCGGCCATTTCTGTTGCTTTTGCATATGTCCAGCGGATCAGTGCCAGGTCGAAGTTTGTGGTTTCTCCAAACCATGCCTCTTTGCTGTTGTTGAATATTTCGGGGCTTGAGCTGATTGGCAGCTTGCGTTTTCCGTCAGCTCTTTTTACGGAAATTTCATCAAGGTAAGTAGCTACATCTTTAATCCAGGGGTAGGCCCTGTTTTCGAGGAAGTCTTTATCCATGGTGTAACGCCAGTGCAGGTAGAAATGGTGTCCGAGCCAGGCACCCACCGTGGGGCCGAAGGAGTATTGGATCCATCCGCCCATAGGTTCGCCGTCAAGAGTTGTTACACCCGGAACGTTCATGCCGCCGGTTTCAAAATAGGTCTTTGTGTATTTCTTAAAAGTGTCGCGATATTTCCACAACCAGTTTATAAACCCCTCTTCGAGGTCGAGGTGATTGCCGCTGTACGCAGGCCAGTAGCTGAGCTGGGTGTTCAGGTCGTGATGAAAGTCGCCGTTCCATGGCGGCAGTTTGCCGTTGTCGGCAGTCCATACTGCCTGTAGTGAGATGGGCGGGGTGTTGTTGCGTGCCGCCGAACCGAATTTGTATTGCTCAAGGTACCACTGTTTTTCAATAACACTGTCGGGAAGTGAGATTTGCGATTTTGCCCAGAAGTCACTCCACCATTTTTTGTGTTCTTTAAATGCAGAAGCAAAGCCCTGCGGGAAGAGTCTCTTCACAACTTCAACCGCATCGGGTGTTTTTTCCCATTGGGGATATTCGGATGTAATGCTCCAAACGCCTTCTATGGTGTTTCCTTTTTTTTGCCATTTAACATGCACCATGTACTTAAATCCTCCCCATCCTTCCTGTTTGTAAGTTATTTCGTTGGAGCCTTTGGTTACCTGCCCCTGTTTATAACCCAGTTTAGTGAGTTTGGAGCCGGAATGGCTGTCAACATTTTCTTTTTGTGCATCCGTGTTGTAAGCCGGCGGCAATAAAACAGGTGCGATATCCTCTTTTACATTCTCAAACCTGAACCAGCCGGTGGGATTTACGGCATCCACAAAGGCATAGAGTTTTTCACCTCCCGGCCAGTCAACCTCGCAAAGAGCATCCTGCAGAGAGAGGTGTACCTTGTTTGCCCTGCCCCAGCTTTTCACATTGAACTCAAGAGCGGCACCGGGTATCTTAGAGGGTCCCACCGGCCTTTTGGGGCCGGGGATATCAAACATTTCCATGACCTTGTCATACGTGTTGTTTTTCCAGTTTTCATAAACCCATTTGTAACGAAAGCGTGAACTGTCGAGGTCGTAATAGGGGCGTATGAATTTAGGACGCAGATCCCACAGGTCGGCACGGTCGAGGGAGAAACGCAGGTTATCGCCTTTTTGCCATATCAGTGTTCCCAGCATGCCATTGCCCTGGGGTATGGCCTCATCCCAACGGCTTGCAAGGGCTTTGAAAGCAAGGTCGTGTTTGGAAACGGAGGGGCTGATTTCCGTATCGTTTTTACACGAGAATAGAAAAAATACGATGATGAATGATAAAAATGTTTGTTTCATTTTGTTGTTATTTAATAGTTAACCGAAACAATTAAAATGAGGTTGGTATTGATGGTTTTTTGGGCAGTATCTTATAAAGAACGACTAAATAGGGTTTGCTGAAAAAGTTAATTGTTTTCACAAGGTGGTTCTTATAAAGATCACTTTACCAAAACAATCGGCCATGTGGGATGATCGATGAAGTAATCGCTCGTGCGGCGGGCCATGCCAACCTCGCCAAAAGTACAG
>CAZYPI010000257.1:0-4190 GCA_964649335.1 uncultured Rikenellaceae bacterium
TTTGATGCCCGGCCTAACGGGGTGAATACGATCTCGTTTTGCGTTTGATTCACTTCCTGATTTTCGGGATTCATCATCCAGTTAGTATTAGGATTAACAAATCCCTGCTGTGAAAACAGCACATGTATGAAAAATAACTTAATCAAAATAAAATAAAATATTTTATAAAATCTCATAATATCATTTTAAAAGAAACAAAATACGTATATCAAAGATAAGAACTTTTCAGCTGGCTATGGTACTCTAAGGGAGAATCATATCAAGGGGGGGCCGTGGCGCCCAGCTGCGCAATCTGCGTGTCCCTTCCGCGCATTATTTTGCAACTCCTTACCTGTATGCTGGTAATAGACTAATTAAAGGACAACAACCTCATTACAATTTACCGTAAAACTCTTAACTATTTAGCCGTATGAAGATTTAGAATAAGTTTGAATGAATAGCCTTTATTATTATTTATGAATCAGAAATATCCCCATCAACCGCCCGGCCGGGAAGTGAAGTTTGGGTACCGGGTGCTGGGTGCTGGGTGTTGGGTGCTTGGTACCGGGTGCTCCACCTTCGCTGCCCTTCGATACAATCCCGCTGTGCAGGATCACTCAGGGACCAGCTTCGGTGGACGCTGTGGGTACTGGGTGCTGGGTGCTTGGTACCGGGTGCTGGTTTGAGGAAGTCCTACACGTGTCATTGTGTTGGAGACGGTCTTTGCGAGGCGCAGCCGAAGCCCGCCCGGATGAACGGAATCATCCGTTCGGACGGGCAATCTCCTTCAATGAAGCGGGATGTTCAATGTCCATTCATCTCACGGGTTTCATCCTTCCAAAGGGTTGTCACGCAGAGGGACACAGAGAAGAGCAATGAGCTATGAGTAATGAGAGATAAAAAATGAGATCCATAAAAAACGAATTGTAGAGGCGCAAGGTCTTGCGCCTCAATGGGAAAACCTGTCAGCGTGACGGCAGCGCCGGCTCCTGACAGCGTTACGCGCAGGAGGGATTGGAGGATTGGTTGATTGGTTGATTGATTGAGCAGAGAGCAAAGGGCAAAGAGCGAAGAGCTATGAGCAAAGAGCGAAGATCAAAGAGATAAAAGGAAAAGGGAGGGGATTGGAACGCGGATACCCTCACGTGCATTATTTTCCCGGCACCATTTCCAAAATACGGAATATTCACATATAGCTATTTATCAGGCTTTTCAAAACTTAAACCGGTAACTCACAGAGGGCATAACGGGGAAGAGACTTTGTTGTTTGAGGACGGTGTGTTGCGTCCCTTCAATGACATGCCCCTTCCAGTCATACGAAGCCGTGGTATCAAAAAAATAATAATACGGATTTTGCCGGTTATAAACATTATACACGCTCACATTCCATGTCCTTTCGCCCCACTTTTTCTTTTTGGTAAAATTCACGCCCACGTCCAGCCGGTGATAAGGCCGCATTCTGAAAGCATTCCTTTCGCTGTAAATATAGGCTTCTTTATCATAAATAAACGGGGGATACCGGTGGTTGTTATCATCTATGGCATCATACTTGCCCAGCGGCAGGGTAAAAGCATTTCCTGTGCCGAAGACCCAGGTGGCTGAAATATTTATATGTTGATTCAGTTTATGAATCACAACGATACTAAGGTCATGCCGTCGGTCGTATTTATAAGGAAAAGGATTCCCGAAATTGATATTTTCAAACTGTCGGGTAGTTTTTGAAAGGGTATATCCGATCCACCCGGTGGTTTTTCCGGTATTCTTGCGCAACAAAAACTCCAATCCGTAAGAAGCACCTTCCCCTCCCGTTTCTATTTTCCGCTCCCAGCCGGCTGCCGAACCCAGGCCGTTGATCCCTTCTTTATAGGCAATCAGGTTTCTCATCTGTTTGTAATATCCCTCGACACTAAAGTCGAAGGCGCCGTTCTTAAACGTACGGGCCAGTCCGACAGCCACCTGGTCTGATCTCTCCGGCGGCGCCTTCACGGTGGACGGCATCCACAGATCCACCGGGATACCGGCACCGCTGGCGGTTAACAGATGAGCATTTTGTTGCATGGCGGCGTAAGAGGCTTTCAGCGACATATTCTCCGTCAACAACACGTTAAACAGAACTCTCGGTTCGGGATACCAGAAAATCCGGTCATCCACCCGGTAACCTGTCAGTCTCAACCCGATATTTGCCTGAAACCACGAACCTGCTTTTATCACATTTTCCATATACGCCGCTCCCTCCAAAGCATGCAGGTCCAGGCTTCCGTAGGTCGTATCCATCGGCGTAAAATCCCCTCCATGTCGCCTGTATGTTGCCACGCCGGGCCTGAACGTATGGTAAATCCCGTTCACTCCGAATTTTATCTTATACCCCGGCGTTACGTAATATTCAAAATCCATTTTGGCATTGGCATCATAAATCCCGGAGACAAAATGTGAATAATACTCCTCCTTTTTCTCTTTTTCCCCGTAAGATCCGGACATCTCCGTCTTAAACCGGTAACGGGTATAGGCAAAAGTGAGATTGCTGAAAAGTTTCGGGTTGTACAGATGGTTCCACCGCAAGGCAACCAGCCGGTTGCCCCACCGGTTTGAAGCTTTCGCTTTTTCCACATCATCCAATGCTTTCAACTTCATTCTAACCAGTATCTGGTCATCGCCGGAATAGAGACTTAAAAATAACCGGTCTTTCGGCGAAAATACATGGTTAATTTTGGCATTGAGATCGTAAAAATGATATCCGAATCCGTATCCGTCCGAAAACATTTTAGTCAACGGCATGGTAAACAGGTCGTACAGAAACCTGCGATACGACACAAGATAAGAGGTACTGTTCTTTTTTAAGGGACCTTCCACGGCGATCTTGGAGGCGATCATACCGATCATACCGCTTCCGTGGAATTTTTTCATATTGCCTTCTTTCATTCTGACATCGAGGATAGAGGAGAGGCGTCCACCGTAATATGCCGGATATCCCCCTTTGATCAGCTTGGTCTTTCTGATCGCATCGGTATTGAATATAGAGACAAAACCGCCGAGATGGTTCACATAATAAAGGGGGACATCGTCCATCAGGATAAGGTTCTGGTCGGGACTGCCCCCACGTACATACAAACCCGAGGAACCCTCATTGCCGGATTGTACGCCGGGCATCAGTTGCAGGGTTTTCATGATATCCGGCTCGCCTCCGAGAGCAGGCAGCGCTTCCGTCTGTTTTACGGGGATGCTAACCATGCTCATCTCATCGCGCCGCTCAATAGGTACCTCCCTGTGGCCCACCACCGTCACCGCCTCCAGCGAGTCGCCCGGATGCAGGGAAAAGTCAATGTTTTGATCGCGGTCTGCGGCAATCTTCTTTCTTATCATCCTGTACCCGACAAAAGAAACCGTGATCACGGCAGAATCTTTCCGGGAAAGTATCAAACTGTAAAATCCGTAATTATTGCTTGTTGTCCCTGTGTTTGTGTTAAGTTCCACAATATTGGCCCCGATCAGCCGTTCGCCGGTTTCCGCATCCTGCACATACCCGCTTATGGTAATCTGCTGGCTTAAAGCCACAACAAAAAACCGGCAAAAACAAAATAATAAGAGCACACGTTTGCTTATCATAGCTGATCATTATTTCTTTTTCGGGATGGTATCAATGACTTCCGCATACCCTGCAAATATCCCATACCCCCCGTGTATGTTCGAATACATCTGCACCGGATTGCCCATCCCGTCCCATATATCACTTTCCTGATTGGCCAGGTGCCGGATCAACCGTTTCTTGTACAAATAATAATCTTTCGAAACGGTACGGAAACATAAAATAAGGACATAGTTGTAATCCATATTTATATTCCCCACGATATAAAATGTCTTCTGATAATTCAGTGTCAGGGTATATTTCTTCCCGTTAAACATCTCATCACTAAAAACGATGGTCGAAGGATAATACTGTATCAGATCTTCATTTTCCAAAACGGGATCCGGGTTTTCGTTATAAAACCATATCCCCGTATTCTGATAGCTGGAATCATATGGACTGAGATAGCTCCCCCATAACTGAATCTCATAATAATTCTCCTCACTGCCATCATCCGGAATGGTCAGCCGGAGTTGCGATACGGGATATCCGTCTTCATCCATCATTACGGAATCCCTGTAGTTGCCCGTAACGGGAGGGGGACTCTCCGGTGCTATGTCTTCGGCATACACCGTATCAAAACCCGGTA
>CAZYPI010000258.1:0-4088 GCA_964649335.1 uncultured Rikenellaceae bacterium
ATGCCGTCGGTGATCAGCACAACAACGTTCCGGCAGTTGGTACAGGGCGGGAAATCCCGTGCCGTCAGCTCCAGCGAATGGGCAATGGGCGTGGTGCCTTTGGGGATAAGATACTGCAGGCGGTGTTTGATGGCTTTGGCATTGTTGGGCCCGAAGGGCACTACCAGCCGTGTGTCGGAACAGTCCTGCGGCGGTACCGGACTCTGAAAACCAAATACCCGCAAAGCCATCTGCGTATGAGGAATAAGGGCCAGACTGTCCACGGCAGAAGAAAGAATATGACGCGCTATGTTAATCTTCTTGTCGCTGTTCCACTTTCCTGCCATGCTCTGAGAACAGTCAAAAACAAAAAGAATACGTGTGGTGGGAGGCTCCGGTTTTTTGTCCAGGGGGATCTGCGATGACGCAGACAAAGCCGTCAGCAACAACAGCCCGGGAATAAAAAACCTTTTTCTTATGTTTGCCTTCACGGAACGGTTTTTGATAAAACAGCCATAAAAATACAAAAAATCACAGCTAAATAATTACAAAAATCATTTTCCTCTTCCATAATTTTTCCCGTATAATGGAAGGATACCGCAAATCCCGGCAAAAAATGGTAATTTTGCACGGTATAAAACACAGAAGGTATGAGTTTACAATGCGGCATCATCGGCATCGCCAATACGGGAAAAACGACCATATTCAATTGCATGTCCAATACCAGGGCAGAGGTGACGGATTTTGCTTTCGGTTCGAGGAAGTCCAATATCGGGATGGTACAGGTTCCGGATCCACGTCTTTATGAACTGGAGAAATTCCAGACGACGGAAAAGATCGTCCCGGCCACGGTGGAGATCATTGACATCCCCGGCCTGGCCAAGGGATCAAGCCAGGGAGAAGGTGTGGGCAATCAGTTCCTCGCCGACATACGCAACTGCGACGCCCTGATTCATGTGCTCCGTTGTTTTGACGATGAAAACCTGCCTCATATCGAGGGGTCGGTGGACCCGGTGCGCGACAAGGAGATCATCGACTTCGAGCTGCAGGTGAAAGACCTGGAGTCGGTGGAGAAGAAACTGGAAAAGATGAAGAAACTGGCCAAAACGGGTGACAAAGAGGCCAAAGCCGGTGCAGAGGTGCTGGAAAAAGTGAAAGCTCACCTCGAAGAGTATCAGCCGGTCAGGACCCTGGATCTTCCCGGAGAGGAGGAGAAGGTGATCCGCGACCTCTTCCTGTTATCTTCCAAGCCGGTGCTGTATGTATGTAATGTAGACGAAGCCTCGGCCATCACGGGCAATGCTTATGTGGAGAAAGTGCGTGAGGCCATCCGGGACGAAGACGCTGAACTGATCATCATCGCCGGCGCCATGGAAGCCGAGATCGCCGAGCTGGAAGACCCCGCCGACCGCAAGGCTTTTCTGGAAGATATGGGACTGAAAGAACCCGGCGTGGACAAGCTGATACGGGCGGCCTATCATCTGCTGGACCTGCAGACTTTCTTTACCGTGGGGCCGAAGGAGATCAAAGCCTGGACCATCCGCCGGGGCATGACCGCCCCCGAAGCGGCAGGGGTCATCCACAGCGACCTGGAGAGAGGATTCATCCGCGCCGAGGTGATGAAATACAACGACTTCGTCACCCTGGGATCGGAACAGGCATGCAAAGATGCCGGGAAGTTCCATATCGAAGGGAAAAACTACGTCGTGGAAGACGGCGATATCCTGCACATACGATTCAACGTTTAAAACCCTCCGATGATCAGAAAAAACGCCATATCCTTTCTTTTACCGCTGCTGCTTATCCTGCCGGCACGGGGCCAGAATATGGCGGAGAAGATCCTCCGTGAACGCGGCGAGGTGTACATCATCTTTCCGGCCCCTTCGCGGGAAAAGATCAACCGCCTCACGCGGATGATCTCCATCGATGCCGTCCGCAACGATTCGGTCATCGCCTGTGTCAATGATAAGGGATACAAAGATTTTTTGAAGGAAAACATCCCGTATCGTCTCTATTTTTATCCGCGACCCAAAAAAGCCCCCGGGAGAAAATCCCGCACCGGTCTGCAGGACTGGACCTCCTATCCCACTTATCAACAGTATGATTCGATCATGCGGCAGTTTGCCTCCGCCCATCCGGACATCTGCCGGCTCGACACCATAGGCACTTCTTTTGGGGGCAGACTGTTGCTGGCGGTAAAAATTTCCGATCATGTCAACACCGATGAAGCCGAGCCGGAGTTTTTCTACACGTCCACCATGCACGGTGACGAAACGGGCGGGTACATCCTGATGCTGCGGCTGATCGATTATCTTCTGAAGAATTACTCCTCCGACAGCAGTATCCGGACACTGGTGGACAGTCTGGAGATATGGATCAACCCGCTGGCCAACCCCGACGGCACCTATCACGACGGCGACAGCACCGTGACCGGAGCGACCCGTTTCAATGCCCAGGGCATAGACCTGAACCGCAACTTCCCCAATCCTGCCGACGGCCCCCACCCCGACGGCCACGAGTATGCCCCCGGAACCGTGGCGATGATGCAGTTCATGCAGGCGCACCATTTCATTATGTCGGCCAATTTCCATGCGGGCGAAGAGGTGGTCAACTACCCGTGGGACACCTGGACCTCTTCGGAGAAGACCCATGCCGACGATGCATGGTTCCGGTATATTTCACACGAGTATGCCGACACCGCCCAGGCATACAGCCCGGCAGGTTACATGACCTACGGCGGCACCGGCGTAACCAACGGCGGCGACTGGTATGTGATCACCGGGGGACGCCAGGATTATGTTACCTGGTACCTGCACGGACGGGAAACCACCATCGAACTGGACAACACGAAGATCACCCCGGAAGATAAGCTGGAGTCATTATGGCAATATAACTACCGTTCATTACTGCATTATATGGAGGAAGCCCTCTGGGGCATTGCCGGCACGGTCACCGACTCGGTCACGGGAGCCCCTGTGCAAGCCAGGATCGTCCTCCCCGGACATGACACGGACAGCTCCTGGATAGGGTCGGATTCTCTGAGCGGATATTACCACCGGCTGCTCCTCGCAGGCACTTACGATCTGGAGGTGTCGGCACCGGGATATTTCAATAAATATATTTCAAAGATCGTTACAAATAATCATAAATTAACTAAACTTAATATTAAAATTGTTCAAAAACCAGGAATTGAAGGTACAATAAAAGACACAATCAATGGAGTTCCTCTCTATGCAAAAATACAAGTTAATAACAATGATTCTTTAACAGTAACGACAGATTCTATTAGTGGTTTTTATCGTATTTATCTTAATCCAAATATTTACAATATCAAGATTTTTGCAAAAGACTATTATACAAAAACCATATCAGAAATTAATGTACCTCCTTATCAAAGAGTAATTCTTAATGAACAATTAAAGCCTATACCAGGAATTAAAGGAATTATCATGGACTCTACCAATAATATACCTTTAAGAGCAATGATAAAAATCGATGGAACAGATAGTCTTTGGGTTTGGTCTGATTCAATAACTGGCAGATATAGAATTGTTACAGATACTGGTACATTTTCATTATCAATCTCATCACCTAATTACAGAACAAAGCATTTTGATAGTATAAAAGTTTATTATGATCATTTTACTAATCTCAATGTAAATCTTAGTGAAATCCCAGGTATAGAAGGGATTATTACTGATAGTCTGACAGGATCTCCATTGTATGCCAATATTAACATAGAAGGTATTGATAGTTTATCTACATTTTCAGATTCTCTAACTGGAAAATATCGTATTATTACAGATAATGGGAACTTTTCTATGATAATCTCGGTACCTAATTATCAAACAAAATATTTTCATAATATCAAAGTGGCAACTAATTGTTTTACAAAGCTAGATATAAAATTAAATCATATCCCGGGTATTGAAGGAATTATTACTGATAGCATATCAGGGAAACCAATTGTTGCTAGAGTAGATATTGTTGGCTTTGATAATTTATGGATATTATCTGACTCTATAACAGGATACTATAAAATAAATCTTGACGCTGATACAATATCTATAAATGTTTCAGCACCTGAATATTACAAACGAACCTATAAT
>CAZYPI010000259.1:0-4065 GCA_964649335.1 uncultured Rikenellaceae bacterium
GGATACTTTTCCTCCTTCGGGATTCATCATGCTGGGCTTGCCGGAAAGCTGCGCTGCTGCGTCGATCTTGAAGACGCCGTTGGTGGCTATCTCCTCGCCGGCCGACAGGCCCGATTCGACAATGTAGTAATCACCGGCATCAGGACCGAGAGTGATTTCGCGATGCAGAAAAGTAGGATTGCTCCGTTCTTTTATCTTCACATAAACCACCGATCTCTTGCCTGTCCATAAAACCGCGGATTTGGGGATAAGGAGCTGTTTCCTGTTGGAGATGCGGGAGTCCAGTGTGCCGTCGGCGAACATGCCCGGTTTGAGGATGTCTCCCGGGTTGGCCACCTCGACCCGTGCCAGGGCTACCCTTGTTTTGGGGTTGATGACCGGATCGATGAAGGTGACTTTGCCGTTGAAGGTTCCGCCCGGAATGGAGCGGATCGTGAAAAACACCTTGTCGCCGGTATGTATCCAGGGGAGATCTTCTTCGTAGGCTTCGAACTGTACCCACACCCTGCTCAGGTCAACGACCTGAAACAACAGGCTTCCTTCTTTTACGTAGTCGCCTTTGGCCACATGCCGCATGGTGACCGTCCCGGAGATGGGCGAGAGAACATCAAAATAATAGGTGATCTTCCCTTCTTTTTCCAGGTCGTCTATCTGCTGTTCGGTGAGATCCCACAGCCTCAGCTTGGTACGGGCCGACCGGTAAAAAGCAGGGTTGGTTTCCCTGTACTTTGCTGCTTCCAGCAGCTCCTGTTGTGCCGATACCAGCCCGGGGGAGTACAGCGATGCCAGTTTTTCCCCTTTCCGGATCTTCCGGCCTGTGAAATTCACAAAGAGTTTTTCCACCCTGCCTCCGAAACGGGCCGTGAGATCGGCGATCCTGCGTTCGTCACCCGTCACCTTTCCCAGAAGATAGGAGGTTTTCACCGGTATCTTCTCAATTACCGGCGAGGTCTGTATGTCCGCCAGCCTGGCTGCCGAAGCGGTCATGGAGAGCTCCCCGGGAGCGGTCTCTTCCTCTTCTCCGCCTTTCAGGTCGGACAGGGGGATCAGATCCATCCCGCAGATGGGGCACTGCCCCGGCTCGTCCATGCGTATCTGGGGATGCATGGAGCAGGTCCAGACCGTATGTCCCTCTTCTTCGGTGACCGTGTGCACGATCGTTTCCCCGCCTCCTTCGGAAACCGTGGCTGCAGGCCGGTGAAAAATGATCCAGCCTAAAAATAGTCCGGCGATCACGGCACTCCCGCCGGTGATCCATGTCTGTTTGTTGATGTTTATCTTCATAGTATTGTGTTTTTGTTAACCCCCACCCCGTCCCTCCCCCTCGCCGAGGGGGAGGGAGTGAGGGAGGGGGTTATTTTCCTGTTAAATATCTTGCAAACACCAGCACCGTATTCAGGTCGGTCCTTGCTTTTTCCAGTTCCAGATCATAAGTGAGTACCTTTCTTTGCATGCGCAGCACTTCTTCGAAATCTCTGTTCTGGGTGGCGTAGGATGTCTGCAACAGGCGAATGGACTGGTGTGCTCTTTGCGACTGGACCAGGTACAGCTCCACCCGGCGTTCTGCATCCAGGTAATCTTTCCACGTATTTTCTGCCAAAGTGACCAGGATATTGGTTTTGTTGGTCTTCTGCAGCGTTACACTTTCCTGTAACAGGGAAGCCTGTTTGATCATGGCATTATACTTGCCCCGGAACAGGGGCAGGGTAATGCCGATTTTCGGAAAGATAATTGCGTCTTTTCCGCCGAAGCTGTTACCGGGGCCCCGCCCCGTAATAATGTAATCTATGCCCAGGGTGATGTTAGGGAGACCCTTTTTACGGGCCGACTCTTCCCGGTAACGCAACGATTCTTTTTCGTAATCCAGGCTGATGAGCTGGTGATTGTTGAGACGAATACTGTCCAGCCAGGCGGTCCTGCTCATGAGAATATTCTTTTCCTGCAATAAAGTGTCGGTAACCGTTACCGTTAGGTCCGGGTCACGGTTCAACAGGTTATTGAAAGCCACCTCCTGAGCATGGTAACGGTCGCGCAAAAGCGCCAGACGATTTTCCAGGTCGGCGATCTCCATCTCACTGCGCAGCTCGTCCACGCCCGATACCAGTCCTGCTTCCAGTTTGTTCAGAGCCAGATCACGAAATGTAGCAAGAATGGCAATGTTCTCCTGCGTGATGCGTATGGATTGTTTCAGGAAATACAGCTCATACCAGGCAGCACTAACATCATAATATAACCGGGCTTTGTAATCTTCAAACGATTCATAAGCTGCTTTGGCTGCCTGTTCGGCACTGTTGGCCGACGCCTTCAGGCTCCCAAACCAGGGAAACATCTGTGTGAGTGAGAATTTGGCGATCTGCGGTCCTTCCCGGGTTTCCACCGGCCGGATAAAATATCCGAAAGCCAGCTGCGGATCCGGCAGGGTTTTTACCTGGGGTATCTGCTCAAGCGCTGCCAGGTATTGTTTGAACCGCGCCTGCAGACCGGGGTTGTTTTCCGCTGCCGTCACCTTGTAGCCGTTCAGGAGTTCATTTTCCTGTACCGGGTCCTGTCCCTGTCCTATGGCTAGGGACGACAGAGCCAGCAAAACCATTACATATAATACTGTTTTTTTCATAATCTTGATCTTTCGTGAGGCGCAATATTTTGCGCCTTTACAGGGTTGTTTATATTTTTTTCGCTTCATCGCTTTATCGCTTCATCGCTTCATCTCATCATCTCTTCATCTTTACCTTCCTCTCCTGCCACATACTGTACAGGGTAGGCACGATGAACATGGTCATCACCTGTATCAACATACCTCCGAAGGCAGGGATGGCCATCGGCACCATGATATCGGATCCTTTTCCCACGGAGGTGAGTACCGGGATCAGGGCGATGATGGCTACGGCGGCGGTCATCATGGCCGGACGCACCCGTTTGCTGCCGGCATGCAACACCGACGTACGTATCTGTTCTACCGTTTCGGGCTTTTCCTTGTCAAACACCTGCGTCAGATAGGTGCCCATGATCACGCCGTCGTCAGTGGCGATACCGAACAGGGCGATAAACCCGACCCACACGGCCACACTCAGATTGATGGTGTGCATCTGAAACAGCTCCCGCATATTGACGCCGGCAACGGCAAAGTTCAGAAACCAGTCCTGGCCGTAAAGCCACAGCATGATAAATCCTCCTGAGAAGGCAACAAAGATGCCGGTGAAGATCATGGACGAGGTGATTACGTTCTTGAACTGGAAGAAAAGGATCAGGAAAATGACGATCAGCGAGATCGGCACCACCAGCATCAGGCGCTTGGTGGCTCTGATCTGGTTTTCATAATTTCCCGTGAAGACATAATTCACGCCCGGCGGCACGACAAACTCCCCGCTTTCGATCTTATCTTTCAGGAAAGCCTGTGCTTCTTCCACCACATCCACCTCGGCGCGGTCTCTTTTCTTGTCGAAGATGACATACCCCACCAGAAAAGTGTCTTCGCTCTTGATGAGCTGGGGTCCGCGCGTATAGGTCACCCCGGCCAGTTCGCCCAGGGGCACCTGCACGCCGGCAGGGGTGGGGACGAGTATTTTCTTCAGATCGTCGGGATTGTCCCGGTATTCACGGGCATAGCGTACCCGCACAGGGAACCGTTCCCGGCCTTCCACCGTCCAGGTGAGGGTCATACCGCCGATGGCACTGCTAAGGTATGCCTGCAGGTCTTTCACCGTGAGGCCGTATCTCGATAATGCCCTTCGTTTGATCTTTAATTCAAGATAAGGTTTTCCGACAACCCGGTCGGCAAAGACCGAGGCAGGCTCCACCCCCGGCACCTGCTTGAGAAAACGCTCTATATCATAACCGGTTTTTTCAATGGTCTCCAGGTCGGGACCGTACACCTTGATACCCATGGGTGCACGCATACCCGTCTGCAACATGATCAGACGGGTTTGTATGGGCTGCAGCTTGGGTGACGAGGTGAGCCCCGGTATGGTGGATTGTTTGACGATCTCCTTCCATATATCATCCGGCGACTTGATATGTGGTCTCCATTGCCGGAAATATTCCCCGTTTTTGTCGGGAATCAGCTCC
>CAZYPI010000260.1:0-4015 GCA_964649335.1 uncultured Rikenellaceae bacterium
GCACCGTGTCTCCCGCATGGATCTTATGCGCTCCCAGCTTAATCTTCCCGTACTTAAAGGAGGTATAACTCAATCCGAAACCAAAGACATACAATGGGTCAGGCTCTTCCGGATCCAGTTTACTGAGGTTGGGATACATATAAGTACGTCCTTTGCGGATATCATAATCGCTCATATCAGGCAGTTGTTTCACAGAACGGTACACGGTCAGCGGCAAACGGCCTGCAGGATTATATTTCCCAAACAATACGTCGGCCAGTGCATGACCTCCCTCTTCTCCGTTACAGAATGTTTCCAGGATAGCGGGGACATGTGCGGCACACCAGTTGACCGATACGGGTCCGCCGTTTTGAAGCACCACAACCGTGCGGGGATTGGCCTTCATCACAGCCTTTATCAGATCGGACTGATCCCCGGGCAGGTGCAGCGACGAACGGTCACGACCCTCTCCCTCTACCGAATCATCAATGCCTGCCACTACAATGGTCACATCCGCCTTTCCGGCGGCCTCTACCGCTCTGTCAAACTTATGCGGGTCAGGGATTCCTCCCCACAGTTTTACGCTTCCTTTGTACCATAGCTGAGTGAAATCCAGGCGAATATCATACTTTTTCCCTTTTTTCAGAGCAACCTTCACCGCCACAGAAGAATGATTCCTGTTTTTACGCTTATCGATAATTTTTTTCCCGTCAAGCCAAAGACATAAAATGTCATCAAAAGACCCTCCGATATAATAATCTCCGGTAACCGGAGCAATCAACTTACCGGTCCAGCGTATGGAATAATATTGATTGGAGATGCCGCCGCCGGGTGATCTCTTACCAAAGTTAAAGTCCACCACCGTATCCACTCGGGTAAATACGGGTGTGCCGGAAAAAGAAGTATCGGAAAAATATTCTCCGAGCAGGCCATGTTGTCCGGGTTTCCCTCCGGCAGGCATCAAACAGGAAGAAGGGATCGCCGGCAGGGCGACCTTTACTTCTGTTCCCTTAACATAGGCAACATTTTTTTTGCCCAGTACATCCTCCAGCCCTTCCAGCGGGGACACCGCATGGGAGTATTTGCCCGTATACCCCCCCAGCAAGGCTACACCGGCGAGAGGTCCTATGACCGCCACGGAGGTCAGTTTATTTGGGTCGAGCGGCAGCAGATTTCCCTGATTTTTAAGCAGTATAATTGCTTCACGGGCGGCCTGACGGGCCAGGAGGCGGTGTTGCTGACTATCCACTACCTTCTCAGAGATTTTATTGTAGGGCACTCTATCCGGAGGGTCATACAACCCCAGCATGAACCGTGAAAGCATAATACGTTTTACGGCCCTTGTGATGACTTCTTCCGTTACAATATTCCTCTTTGCCAGATAGAGCAAATATTGCTTAAAATAGTCGCCACACTCAATGTCTATACCGGCGTTGACAGCCGCTACGATAGCTTCTTCAGGACTGTTAACATAATGATGCCCATCAAAAAGATCTTTTATCCCGTTGCAGTCGGTCACCACAGTCCCAGTAAAACCCCAGCTATCCCGAAGGATATCCGTCAGAAGCATCCTGTTGGCAATACAGGGAATGCCGTTCAAGGCATTATAGGCTGCCATGATCCCCATGGCGTGATCTTCTTTAACAAGCACCTCATAAGGCTTCAGATAATATTCATGCAGTAACTCCTCATCTATATCGGAAGAACCGTTATGACGGTCCCACTCTTCGTTGTTGGCAACAAAATGTTTTGGTGCCGCAATACATTTCAGATAATGCGGATCATTTCCCTGAATACCTCTGACCCACGCGCCGGCGATCTGTCCCGTCAAAAAGGGATCTTCCCCGTAACATTCATGGGTCCGGCCCCACCGGGGATCCCGGGCCAACTCAACGACCGGCGCCCAGAAAGTAAGGCCCATCCCGGAATTTCCACTGTTGTATAACCCCCGGGCCTCATCCGACAGGGCCGTACCTATCCTGTACACCAGGGCAGGGTCCCACGTGGAGGCCTGGGCAATAGCATGTGGAAAAACGGTGTTGGCATCCCCCCGTTCGATGTTGTGGGCCGACATACCCGACCACGCATAACCGGGTATGCCGAAACGCACCAGGTCATGCGGCGTACGACTCATCATCTGGGATACTTTTTCTTCGAGTGTCATACGTGACAGCAAATCATCAACCCGTTCGGCGAAACCAGCGGTAGGATCCCGGTATAGATACAGCGTATCCGGCCGGGCAACGGTAAAAACAGGAAAAAAAAGAAATATCATAGAAATAAACAACACCATCCTGTAAACATATTTAGTGTATGCCATACTTCTGCCCTGACGGTTGGCGAAAGTATCATAACCTATCTTCTTGGCTGTTCGTAACATGATGCTAAGAAACAATATAATGATCATTCAGACCACTAAAATATTCACCATTGGTTAAATAATATTGTTTAATGTTCATATCAATCTGAACATTATAAAACAAAAGGAGGAAAGAGTGAAATCACCTACGTAGGTGCCTACGTAGGAAGGACGATAAAGTGCCGGTTTGCTATTTCTTAACAAACGGCACAGGGATTCTTTCCCTGTCATTGTAAAGTATGAGAATATAAGTGCCCGGAAGCAGGCGGTTTACGGAGATTCCGGTCACCTGGCCGCCGGTAACGGTGAGATCAGGGTTATCCGATATTTTTTTGCCGTGAATGTCAAATATTGTCAGATGGTATAATGTTCCGGTTATTCCGGGTTCCGGCCGTATAAAGAGAAAGTCTCCGGCCGGATTGGGATAGACCGTCACGGTGCCGCCGGAATAGTACAGGTCGTTTTTCGCGAGTACTTTATTATATAAGGTAACCACGAGGGTGTCATTCCCGGCAACGGCATCGTTGGGTACGGTGGCATACACCGTGATCACATACTCTCCCGTGTCGGCCATGTTGACTTTGTCAGAGAACCGGAACAGGGCTGTGTCTCCTGCATTCACCACCGTATCAAAAGACTGGAAAACAACAGGTTCATAATTGATCCTGTAATGAAGCGGGAAACTGTCGATGGCCCCGGTACTGGCATTGACCAGCCGTACCGAAATCTCTTCGGACACCCCGTACATGGAGTCCCTGTCGGGCGAAAGCAACGAGTCCAGAGCAATATCCACGGTGCCTTCATGAACAATATCCGTTTCCAATCCGTCGTTTATCTGCACCTGATCATCAGGCAGCTCGGTGGTTGCGTACAGTTTATAATGTTTCAGCACAGACAAGTCGGCAGGGACGGAAAAGGTGAACCATGCCGTATCGCCCGAGGCCAGAGTCCGGAAAAGGGTATCCCTCACCGGCGGAGCATTGTCGAGCCGGTACATCACCGGGATCACACTGAGGGGATCCGTACCGTAATTTCTGACGACAATGGTCAGAGGTTCGGCATTCCCCAGATCCGGACCGGACGCGGGAGACACCAAACTGACAACCCCCGCGTTGATACGTGTAAAACATGTTTTCGGAAAAACAATATAATCCAGCCAGGCACGGTCCAGCCCTTTGGAAGTGTTGGAATCTTTTATATAACTCCATTTCAGGACATGTGATCCCGAATCCACCGGAAAACTTGCATATGCCCACGACGACAGTTCTCCCGACCATTTTGCTTTTTCGGTTTCGTCCATGTAAAACTTCAGAAAATCCCAATTTTCTTCGGAAGAAACACGGTAATAAAATGTGATCGAATCGGCGGCACTGGTCTCGATCTGTATGGAGAGGGAGGACTCCTGGGCGTCTCCTATCTCCGCAGATGTGGCCGAGAAAGCGCCGTGCCAGGCGCTCTCGCGCGTAATGATCCAGGGATGGTCTGTATTGGTATCCCAGGGGAAACTGAGGAAGTTCTGTGATTCAAAATCCTCAAACGTCAGTCCGATAGGCAGGGTAAAGGTGTCCACAGCCATATAGGGTCCGGCGTGTACTTCCGCACGTATTCCCAGAACGGACCCGTAAGGGGCTGCCGAATCTATGACAGCGGAAAAAGATACCGGCGTCAGGCTTATGG